>NZ_JBSFKI010000020.1:0-185189 GCF_053598475.1 Kitasatospora sp. NPDC001119 | reverse complement strand
CCCACAGACAGCCAATCCGCCCCGACCAGCAGACACTTACTGTCCCACGCCCAACCCAACCGACTTCGCCAGCAGAGTCACCTGACGACTTCCTGTGCGGGGAGTGGTGCCTGATGCCGTTGCCGCTTCGGGGTGGCCGAAGCGGCAACGGGTTGTGAGGCGAGGTGGCCGGGGCCACCGGCCGCGTGGGAAGTCGGCCGGGCCGACTTCCCACGCACAAGGCGGTGCCCGGAGGGGTCAGCGGGCGGCGGCGCGTTGGAGGGCGCTGGCGAGGAGGGCGAGGTCGGTGGGGCCGTTGCCGAGTTCGCGGACGGGCCGGCGGGCCGGCGGGGCGCCGAGCTGGAGCGGGTCTATCGCGACGACGGTGGGCCGCAGGGTGGCGGTGCGCGGGATGCGGCCGCTGATCCGGGCGGTCTGGAAGGCGGTGACGCCGCCGTCCGGGAGGCGGAGGTAGCCGCGGCCGGGGGTGTCCTCGGGCAGGGCGGCCGCGTCGCCGAGGTGGATCAGCAGGTCGGAGTCGGCCGGGTCCTCGGTGCGCAGGGCGATCCGCAGCAGCGCGGCCTCGTCCACCTCGGTGCCGGCGCTCTCCTCCGGGCGGCCGGTGGCGACGGCGAGGTGGACGCCGACCGGTCCGCCGCGGCGGGCGACGGCGGCCAGCGCGCGGGCGAGCGGGCGGCCGGCGGCGGAGGTGGGGGAGAGCAGGGCGTCGTAGTCGTCGACGACGACGACGAGCCGGGCGGGGGGAGCGGCGGAGCCGGTCGGGCGGGGGCCCTCCGCGCTGCGCGGCGGGATGATCCGGGGCGTGGTGGCCGCTCCGCCGCCGACGGCGGCGGGCACCGGGACCTTGGGGTGCTCGGCGTCCGCCTCCGGCCCGTCCAGGCTCTGCCCGTCCAGGATCCGCGCGGCGTGCCAGGAGGCGAAGTCCAGCCCGTCGAACAGCCGTTCCCGCAGGGTGAGTTCGTCCTCCAGCGCCTCGGCCGCGAGCAGCGCGGCCCGCGGGTCGGCGGCGGCGTTCACCCGGCCGCTGACGTGCGGCAGCTCGGTGCAGCCGTCCAGTCCGTCCTGGCCGTCCGCGGTGGCCCGGCCCTCGATGATCGTGACGGCGAGCCGCCCGGGCCGCTCGGAGACGGCGAGCGAGGCGACCAGGGTGCGCAGCAGCTCGGTCTTGCCGGAGCCGCGGGCGCCGCCGATCAGCAGGTGCGGGCCGCCCGGGTCGGGGGAGGGGACGGTGAGTTCGGGGTCGGCGAGGTCGAGGGTGCAGAGCTCGTCCCGGGTGGTGCCGAGCAGGGCGGTGGCGGCGCCGATGCCGCCGGCGTGGGCGTCCCAGCGGGCGGACAGCTTGGCCGGGGTGACGGTGTCGAGCTGCAGCAGGTCGAGCAGCCGCAGCACGTCGGGCAGCGGGCCGCGGGCGGCCGGGGTGGCCTCGCGCAGCGGGGCGAGGACCCGGGCGAGCCGTTCGGCCCAGGCGTCCGAGACGGCGTCCAGCGAGACCTCGTGGAGGGTCTCCCGGCCGCGGGCGACCGGCCGGGACAGCGACAGCTGGGTGCCGACCTCGCCGGTGATCAGGGCGGTGGCGCCGAGGCCCCGGGGGAGCAGTTCGGGCTGCTCGGCGAGGCAGATCGGGAAGATGCCGACCGCCGGGCCCTGGCGCAGCAGCAGGTCGAGCGCCTGCCGGGCGGCCTCGGTGGCCGGGCGGCCGTCGACCACGACCACGGTGGCGGGGTGGCCGCCGAGGCCGCTGGGGCCGCTGAGCCGGGCGGTGAGCTCGGTCAGCCGGGCGGTGGCCTGTTCGTCGTCGAGGCCGATCAGCAGCCGGCAGTCCTGGCCGTCGACCGGGCGCAGGTGGGGCAGCCACAGGGCCCAGGCCCAGGTGTCGACGCGGTCCTCGGCGGCGCGGGCCGGGTCGGCGTCGACCACGACCAGGCTCAGCCCGGTCGGCGGGTGCAGCGCGGCGAGCTGGGCGACGACGGCGCGGGTGAGCGCGTCCAGGCGCTCGCGCGGGCCGCTGAGGCCGAGGCTGCCGGCGGTCTGCAGGTCGAGGGTGACCGGGACGGCGGGCAGCATGGTGCCGGGCGTGGTGCCGGGGCCGCCGGGGCGGTCGGCGGTGCCGAGCCGCAGGGTGAGCGCGTCGGGGTGGCCGGGGCCGCGCTCCCAGAGCCGGGGGCCGGGGCCGACGGCGTTGAGCAGCAGGGTGGCGAGGTCGGGCCAGCGTTCGCGTTGGGCGGCGGTCTGGCGCAGCCGGACCGCGGCGTGGTGGCGCTCGGCGCTCTCCTGACCGGGCGGTTCGGCGGCGCGGCCGGGCAGCAGGGAGAACAGGCCGCGGCCGCGGCCGGGCGCGGGTTCGGGGGCGGCGGGCGGCTCGACCACGGGCGGTGCGGGCCGGACCGGCCCGGGGGCGGCGAGCTGGAGGTGGCCGTGGCCGTCCGGCAGGGCGGCGCGGACGGCTCCGGCGGCCTCGGCCGGGTCGGGGGCGGTCACCTGGAGGGTGGACTCGCCGATCCGCAGCACGGCGCCGGGCTCCAGCGGGACGGCGGCCTCCGGCGGGACGGGCGGGACGAGCCGGCCGTCCAGGGCGGTGCCGTTGGTGGAGCCGAGGTCGCGTACGGAGATCCGGCCGTCCTCGGCGAGGTGCAGGGAGAGGTGCAGCCGGGAGACGTCCGGGTCGTCGAGCGGGACGTCGGCCTCGGCGGAGCGGCCGATCCGGATCTCCCGGCCGTGCAGCCGGTGCACGCCGCCGGCGTCGGGGCCGCCGACCACCCGCAGTTCGGCGGCGGCGGGGGCGTCGTCGGGGTCGTCGGCGGTCGGGTCGGGCTCGTTCAGGCTGAGGACGGCGCCGTCGAGCAGCGGGGGGTGGCCGAGCAGGGTGTGCTCGTCGACCCGGTGCGCCCCGGCGTACAGGTGTACGTGGGTGGCGGCCCGCGGCCCGCGCACGCCCACGGCACCCGCGAGCGCGCCCGCGATGGCGCCGAGTGCGGTGCCGACGGGCGCGGTCACCAGCACGTCCACGTAGGGAATGGCGGAGCCGGCGGCGGACGGGCCGCTGCGCGGTCGGAGGACGGTCAGCCGGATCTGCATCTCGCCCGCGGGTCCCTTCTGCTGATGTGAAGCCTGGTGCCGCTGCCCGGTGCCAAGGGCACCGTTGGGCCACACGAGTGGCGAGTGTCCATCCTGCCATCCGTCGTGGACGGTCCGCGCACCGTACCGGATTTGACGATCTTGCGATCGTGGCCGTGACCGGGGCGACGGAGAGTCAGGTCGACGGTCCTCTCGCGGGGTGCCCGGGACCTTCCCTAGGGGATCTCCCCCAACCCTTCCCCAGACCGTGCGGATGGCCTACCGACCACCTCAAAAACCCGTACGGTCACCGTTAGAGTGGCCGCAGACACGGGCCCGGCAGGCTCACCGCACCGGCGGAGGAGCGCCCCGCGCGGGCGGCACGGCGAGGAGTGCGACAGGTGCGGCCAGTCGGCAGCAAGTATCTGCTGGATGAGACCCTCGGGCGGGGTGCGACCGGCACCGTCTGGCGCGGCGTGGTGCGCGAGGACGTCCAGGTGCCGGGCTGCCCGCCCGGGCAGCGGGTGGCGATCAAGGTGCTGCGCGAGGAGCTGGCCGCCGACCCCGACGTGGTGATGCGCTTCCTGCGCGAGCGCTCCCTGCTGCTGCGGCTGACCCACCCCAACATCGTCCGGGTCCGCGACCTGGTCGTCGAGGGCGAGCTGCTGGCCCTGGTGATGGACCTGGTGGACGGCCCCGACCTGGCCCGCTACCTGCGCGCCAACGGCCCGTTCAGCCCGATCGCCGGCGCCCTGCTGATGGCCCAGGTCGCGGACGCGCTGGCGGCCAGCCACGCGGACGGGATCGTCCACCGCGACCTCAAGCCGGCCAACGTGATGCTCGCCTCCACCGTGGTGGACGGCGTCGAGCGGATGCACCCGCTGCTGACCGACTTCGGCATCGCCCGGCTCGCCGACTCCCCGGGCGTCACCCGCACCCACGAGTTCGTCGGCACCCCCGCCTACGTCGCGCCGGAGTCCGCCGAGGGCCGTCCGCAGACCTCCGCGGTGGACGTGTACGGCGCCGGGATCATGCTGTACGAGCTGGTCACCGGCCGCCAGCCGTTCCAGGGGGACAGCGCCCTCGCCGTGCTCCAGGCCCACCTGGCCCAGGAGCCGCAGCGGCCCAGCACCATGCCCGAGCCGCTCTGGACGGTGATCGAGCGCTGCCTGCGCAAGGACCCGGCCCAGCGGCCCGGTGCCACCTCGCTGGCGCACGCGCTGCGGGTGGTCGCGGCCGGGGTCGGCGTGCACGCCTCCCCGGCGGCGGTGGACGAGGCGCTGGCGGTCGGCGCCCTGCTGCTGTCGGACCCGCAGCCGACGGCTGTCCCCGGCAGCATGCCGCCACTGCCGCCCGCGATGGTGCCGGGCGCCCTGGCCCCGGGCTTCACGGTCCCCGGTACGACCCCCGGTGCCGAGGACCACACCCAGGTGCTGCCGCCGACCAGCGGGCAGTACGACCCGGCCGCGGCGACCGCGGTGATGGGCACCCAGCCGCCGCCCCCGCAGGGCGCCCCGGACCGCACCCGGGTGATGCCGCCCGCCGCCGTGCCGCCGCCCCCGCCCGCTGGGCCGCCGCAGGAGGAGGCGCCGCACCCGTGGCAGACCCAGCTGCGCGCGGCGCGGGACCGCAACCAGCAGACCCAGGTCGGCTACTTCGGCCCGGAGGACTACGAGGACCTCCCGCAGCCGCAGGTCGCCCCGCAGCCCTACCAGGCCGGGCAGGGGGGCCCGGCCGGACCGGGCGGCCACGGCGGCCAGGGGCACCGGCCGGGCCAGGGCGCCCCGGGTGGGCGCCCCGGCGGACAGCAGCCCGGCGGCTACCGCCAGGCCCCGCCCCCGCCCGGCTACGCCCAGCGCCCGCCGGTGGCCCCGCCGCCCTACCAGGCGGGCCAGGCCGGCCAGGGAGGCAACGTCGGCCAGGGCGGCCAGCGGGGCCAGGGCGGCCGTCCGCAGCCGCCCGGCGGCTACCGGCAGGCCCCGGGCGGGTACGGCCAGTCGCAGGGCGGCTACCCGCCGCCGCCCGCGCCCACCCCGGTGCCGCGCCGGGCCGAGCCGCCCGCGCCGCAGTACCGGGAGGCCCCGCCGCAGCGCCGCGAGGAGCCGCCGGCCCCGGCCCGCCGCGAGCCCGGGCCGGCCCGCGAGCCGCGCCCGCGCAGCCGCAACCGGATGTACATCCCGGGGCTCGGCTGCTTCAAGGGCTGTCTGATGGTGCTGCTGGTGCTGGCCGTGGCCGGGGTGGCGCTGTGGAACTTCACGCCGCTGCCGCACTACTGGGACAACGTCGTGGGCTGGTTCGACTCGGCGCGCGACTGGGCGAACAGCCTCTTCGGCAAGTAGCGCCGCCCGGGGCCGGAGCCGATCCGGAGCCGGAACCGGTCCGGGCCCGGACGGCGTTCCGGCCTCCGGCCCGCCCGGGCGGCCACATTGACGCTATGTCGACAATTATCGAGATTTCTCGGCCGGGACTCCCGCTCCGGGCCCTTCGGGCGGCCCCCGCAGGCCCTCCGGGCGCGTAGGTTGGTCGCTGTTGTCCCGCCCCACCGAGCGCGCCGGACCCCCGGAGCGCTCCCGCGCCGCCCACGGAGCAGCATTGGCACGCAAGATCGGCAGCCGGTACACCGTCCACCAGGTGATCGGCCGGGGTTCGGCCGGGACGGTCTGGCTCGGTGAAGGGCCCGACGGCCCGGTGGCGGTCAAGCTGCTGCGCGAGGACCTCGCCGCCGACCAGGTGCTGGTCGGCCGCTTCGTCCAGGAGCGCACCGCGCTGACCAGCCTCGACCACCCCCGGGTGGTCGGCGTGCGCGACATGGTGGTGGACGGCAGCGACCTCGCCCTGGTGATGGAGCTGGTCCAGGGCACCGACCTGCGCTCCCGGCTGGAGCGGGACGGCGCGCTGCCGCCGCAGACCGCCGCCTCGGTCATCGCCGACGTCGCCGACGGCCTGGCCGCCGCGCACGCGGCCGGGATCGTCCACCGCGACGTCAAGCCGGAGAACGTCCTGCTCGACCTCGCCGCCGCCCCCGGCCCCGGCGGCGCCCCGCGCGCCAAGCTCACCGACTTCGGGGTGGCCCGCCTGGTCGACGCCCCGCGCCGCACCCGGGCCACCCGGATCATCGGCACCCCGGACTACCTCGCCCCCGAGATCATCGAGGGCCTGGAGCCGCGCGCCGCCGTCGACATCTACGCCCTCGCCACCGTGCTGTACGAGCTGCTGGCCGGCTTCACCCCGTTCGGCGGCGGCCACACCGGCGCGGTGCTGCGCCGGCACGTCACCGAGCAGGTCCCGCCGATCCCCGGCCTGCCGGACGGGCTGTGGCGGATCATCTCCGAGTGCCTGGCCAAGGCCCCGGCCTCCCGGCTGCGCGCCGCCGAGCTGGCCTCGCGGCTGCGCGAGCAGCTGCCCTCGCTGGCCGGCCTGCCGGTGCTCGCCGTGCCCGGCCAGGGCCGGGCCCCGGCCGAGGAACAGCTGACCCCCGGCGAGGCCGTCTACGCCGAGATCGACGCCGGCCCCGGCATCCACAAGCGCCGCCGCGGCCCGGCCGTCCCGCTGGTGCCCGGCGCCGCCCCGGACTCCACCCGGGACACCCACACCAGCCTGCGCCGCCCGTCGGCCGACGAGCTGGCCGCGTACGCGCTCGAGTCCCGCGCCCAGCGCGCCGCCCCGGGCCACCGCCGGGACCGCCAGGCGCTGCTGCGCCGCCGCCGGCTGCTGGCCGTGCTGATCGCCACCGTGCTGCTGCTGGCGGGCGCCGCCGCGGCCTGGACGGCCTTCGCGGCCACCGTCCCGAACGGCGGCCACCCGACCCGTCCGGCGGTGTCCGGCACGGCCCCGCGGGCGCCGTAGCCGGGGCCGTGGCCGCCGTCGTGAGGCCGGGGGACCGGGGGTGTCGTCATGACCACTCCCGGAACCATTACCCTGGGGGCGTGGCAGCCGTCGATCCTTCCGAAGAGCTCAAGAACCTCGATACGACCATGGGGTCGATCGAGGCCGTCATCGACCTGGACAAGATCCGGGCCGACATCGCGGTCCTGGAGGAGGAGGCAGCCGCCCCCACCCTGTGGGACGACGTCGCGAACGCGCAGAAGGTGACCAGCCGGCTCTCCTTCCTCCAGGGCGAACTGCGCCGGGTCGAGGGCCTGCGCAGCCGTATCGACGACCTGGGCGTGCTGTTCGAGCTCGCCGAGGCCGAGGACGACGCGGACACCCGCACCGAGGCCGAGAACGAGCTCGTCGCCCTCCAGAAGGCGGTCGAGGAGCTGGAGGTCCGTACCCTCCTGTCCGGCGAGTACGACGCCCGCGAGGCGCTGATCAACATCCGCGCCGAGGCCGGTGGCGTGGACGCCGCCGACTTCGCCGAGCAGCTCATGCGCATGTACCTGCGCTGGGCCGAGCGGCACGGGTACCCCACCGAGGTGTACGACACCTCGTACGCCGAAGAGGCCGGCATCAAGTCCGCGACCTTCACCGTGAAGGCCCCGTACGCCTACGGCACCCTCTCGGTCGAGCAGGGCACCCACCGCCTGGTCCGCATCTCGCCGTTCGACAACCAGGGCCGCCGGCAGACCTCCTTCGCCGGTGTCGAGGTGCTCCCCGTCGTCGAGCAGTCCGACCACGTCGACATCGACGAGGGCGAGCTCCGGGTGGACGTCTACCGCGCCTCCGGCCCCGGCGGCCAGGGCGTCAACACCACCGACTCGGCGGTGCGCATCACGCACATCCCGACCGGCATCGTGGTCTCCTGCCAGAACGAGCGCTCGCAGATCCAGAACAAGGCGTCCGCGATGAACGTCCTCCAGGCCAAGCTGCTGGAGCGGCGCCGCCAGGAGGAGAAGGCGGCGATGGACGCGCTCAAGGACAGCGGCAGCTCCTGGGGCAACCAGATGCGCTCCTACGTGCTGCACCCGTACCAGATGGTGAAGGACGTCCGCACCGCGTACGAGGCCGGCAACCCGCAGGCCGTGCTGGACGGCGACATCGACGGCTTCATCGAGGCCGGGATCCGCTGGCGCAAGCAGCGCGAGACCAGCGCCGAGTAGCGGCAGACGACGAAGGCCCCCGACCGCAGTGGTCGGGGGCCTTCGTCGTACGTCTCGTGGGTTGTCAGGCCAGAGCCTGCCGCGCGATCAGCGCCACCGCGAGCAGCCCGGCCAGCAGGGCCAGCAGCATCGCGGGGGAGAGTGCGGCGAACGGGCTCTGCTGCTCCTGGATCCGGGCCCGGTTGGCCCGGCACACCGGGCAACGCCCGTCGCTGACGCGGCCGTTGCAGTTGGCGCACACCAGATGGTCGCAGGTCATGCGATCTCCTCCTCGCTGCTACAGCCAACGCGCCGGACGGGGCTTTGGTTCCATGTGCTGCCCTGTACGGGGGAGCGGCCGTGACGCGGTCGCCCCCTCCACTCTGCCAGGTTCCGGCGGTTCCGGCTCCCGGGCTGCGAGATGACCCCCGATATTCGGGGCATAAACGGACATTCTCTCCCAAGGGGCGGGCGTTGTCGCGGGCGGCCCCTGCGGGCCGGATGCCGATTCGCGTATGGTCCGAGTCCGGGAGCGGCCCTCCGCGCTCCCTTCGACCGCCCCCGGGCCGGGCCCCAGGGGCGGACCGACCCAAGGACTGGCGCCGCCTAGGATGGCCTCCGTGATGCAGCCGTGATCAGATTCGACAACGTCTCCAAGACCTATCCCAAGCAGAACCGTCCCGCCCTGGACAACGTCTCGCTGGAGATCGAGAAGGGTGAGTTCGTCTTCCTGGTCGGCTCGTCCGGCTCGGGCAAGTCCACCTTCCTGCGCCTGTGCCTGCGCGAGGAGCGCCCCACCACGGGGGCGGTGCACGTGCTGGGCAAGGACCTCGGCAAGCTGTCCAACTGGAAGGTGCCGCACATGCGCCGCCAGCTGGGCACCGTCTTCCAGGACTTCCGCCTGCTGCCGAACAAGACGGTCGCGCAGAACGTCGCCTTCGCGCTGGAGGTGATCGGCAAGCCCAAGAGCGCCATCAACAAGGTGGTGCCCGAGGTGCTGGAGCTGGTCGGCCTCGGCGGCAAGGAGGACCGCATGCCGGGCGAGCTGTCCGGTGGTGAGCAGCAGCGCGTGGCGATCGCCCGGGCCTTCGTGAACCGTCCGATGCTGCTCATCGCGGACGAGCCCACCGGCAACCTCGACCCGCAGAACTCGGTCGGCATCATGAAGCTGCTCGACCGCATCAACCGCACCGGCACCACGGTGCTGATGGCCACCCACGACCAGGCCATCGTCGACCAGATGCGCAAGCGCGTCATCGAGCTCGACAAGGGGCTGCTCGTCCGCGACCAGGCCCGCGGCGTCTACGGGTACCAGCACTGACCGACCAGCGCTGACCCGTAGGGCCGCCGGCCCGAACCGCCAGTCCCGGAGCAGTACCGACCCTGGAGTTGTTTCCCGCATGCGTGCCCAGTTCGTCCTGTCGGAGATCGGTGTGGGTCTCCGACGCAACCTGACCATGACCATCGCGGTCGTGGTCAGTGTCGCGCTCTCCCTCGCCCTCGCCGGTTCCTCGCTCCTGGTCCGCGACCAGGTGAACTCCATGAAGGGGTACTGGTACGACAAGGTCGAGGTGAGCATCTACTTCTGCACCAAGGCGGACGCCCGGAACTCGCCCCAGTGCGACAAGGGTGCGGCCACCGACCAGCAGGTCCAGGACATCAAGGACCAGCTGGACAAGATGACCTCGGTGGTCCAGTCGTCCACCTACGAGAGCTCCGCCGACGCGTACAAGCACTGGAAGGAGATGAACCCGGACAACCCGCTCATCTCCGTCCTGGGCGCGGACGCCATGCCGCAGTCCTGGCGGGTCAAGCTCAACGACCCGACCAAGTACGACGTGATCCAGAGCGCCTTCGCCGGCAAGCCCGGCGTCAAGTCGGTCGAGGACCAGCGGAAGATCCTGGAGAACCTGTTCGGCCTGCTGAACGGCCTCCAGACGGCGGCCTTCGTGATCATGGTGCTGATGCTGTTCGTCGCGCTGCTGCTGATCGTCAACACCGTCCGGGTGTCGGCGTACAGCCGACGGCGTGAAACCGGGATCATGCGCCTGGTCGGTGCGTCGAACTTCTACGTCCAGATGCCGTTCATCGCCGAGGCGGCCTTCTCGGCGCTGCTGGGCGCGATGATGGCCTCCGGACTGCTGATCGGCGGGCACTTCTTCGTCCAGAACTGGCTGGCCGACCGGGTGCAGTTCATCCACTTCATCGGCCTCGGCTCGGTGCTGGCGGTGATACCGCTGCTGATCGTGGTGGGTATGGGCATGGCCGGTGTGGCGGCGTTCTTCACGCTGCGCAAGTACCTCAAGGTCTGATTCCCGGACGCCCCGACGGCCCCGGACGGCACTGCGCCGTCCGGGGCCGTCGGCGTTCCGGGGCCCGTCGTTCCGGTTCGTCCCGCTCGGAGCGGTGTCTACACTCCGGTCCATGCTGCAAACTCCGCGCAGGGCCCGCCAGGTGGCCGCGCTCAGCCTGGTGTTCGGCGCCGTGCTGCTGGCCGGCGCGGCCACCGGCGCCTGGGGCGACCCGGGCGGGCCGCCGCACAGCCCGTCCGCCGACACCGCCCGGGCCACCGGCGGGCTCCCGGCGGACCCGGCCGGCGCCGCCCTGTCCGAGCAGCAGGCCGAGCACCTGCTGGCGGCCGGCGGCGACCGCTGGGGCGCGTACTACAGCGCCCAGGAGTACGCGGAGTTCAGCCAGGGCCTGGACGGCCGGTACCCGGGCGTCGGCCTCTCGGTCGGCCGCGGCCAGGACGGCGTCACCGAGGTCTCCCAGGTCGCGCCCGGCGGCCCGGCCGCCGCGGCCGGGATCGCCCCCGGCGACCGGCTCGTACGGATCGGCCAGGACCAGGCCGACCACCTGCCGGTCACCGAGGTGGTCGCGCGGCTGCGCGGCCAGGGCGAGGAGCGCCGGGCCGGCTCCGAGGTCACCCTGGCGGTCCGGCGCGGCGAGGGGGAGGAGCGCGAACTGCGGCTGCGGCGCGTGCTGCTGGACAGCCGGCAGGTCACCGCGGAGCAGCTGGGCAAGGGCGTGCTGCGGGTGACCGTGCGCGGCTTCACCAGCGGCGTGGCCGACCAGGTGCGCGCCGCGCTGCGCGCCCCGCACGCCGGCGTGGTGCTCGATCTGCGCGGCAACTCGGGCGGGTTGGTCGACGAGGCGGCCGGCACCGCCGGGATCTTCCTGGACGGCGGAACGGTCGGCTCGTACCAGGAGCGCGGCGAGACCAGGGAGTTGACCGCCCCGCCCGGCGGCGACCAGCGCACCCCGCTGGTGCTGCTGGTGGACGGCGGCACGATGAGCGCCGCCGAACTGCTGGCCGGAGCCCTCCAGGACCGCAGCCGCGCCGTGGTGGTGGGCTCGCGGACCTTCGGCAAGGGCACCGTCCAGCAGCCCAGCCGGCTCGCCGACGGCGCCGTGCTGGAGCTGACCGTCGGCCGCTACTACACCCCGGCGGGCCGCTCCCCGGACGGCACCGGCCTCACCCCCGACGTCCCGGCCGGCTCGGGCGAGGAGGCCGACGAGCTCGCCCTGCGGGTCCTCTCGGGGCTGGGCACCCGCGCCTAAAGCAGCTGCCCGATCCGGCCTCGAAGTGCGAGAATGGCCGCGTTATGGCAAAGGAAACCGGACAGAAGCTGATCGCGCAGAACAAGAAGGCGCGACACGAGTACACGATCCTCGACACCTACGAGTGCGGCCTCGTCCTCACCGGAACCGAGGTCAAGTCGCTGCGCGAGGGGCGGGCCAACCTGGTCGACGGCTACGCGTACATCCAGAACCACGAGGCGTGGATCGACAACGTCTTCATCCCCGAGTACACCCAGGGGACGTGGACCAACCACGCGGCCCGGCGCAAGCGCAAGCTGCTGCTGCACAGGATGGAGATCCACAAGATCGAGAGCAAGGTCCGCGACGCGGGCCACACCCTGGTCCCGCTCTCGCTGTACTTCAAGGACGGCCGGGTGAAGCTCGAACTGGCGCTCGCGGTCGGCAAGAAGCTCTACGACAAGCGCCAGACGCTGCGCGAGAAGCAGGACACCCGCGAGACGGCCCGTGCGGTGGCGGCGGCCCGCCGACGCCAGGGTTAATCCGCTGGACCCTCGCCCGTCGCCTCGCGTACTATGGCGCAAGCAACACGGACGATGACCGTCCGAGCTGTTTCTCAACAAAACATGGGGATGATCGGTTTCGACAGGGGATGTTGAAACAGGGGAAGCGAGCCGAGGAACGCGGCAATGATCTCGTTAACCACGTGTCGCAAAAAAATAATCGCCAACTCTAAGCGCGATTCCCAGCAGTTCGCTCTCGCTGCCTAATAAGCACCGATAGCGCTTGGGTGTCAGACCGGGGGGTTCCCGACCCGGACCCTGGCATAATCTAGGGAACTCAACCGTCCGCCCGGGCTGCGAGGGCGGATGGGAAATCAAACAGCAGCTGGGCCTGTTGGCGGCTTGTCCGTGTGACCGCCAGGGCCGAGAAAATCACAGCGGACTGCGCTCGGAGAAGCCCTGAATTAACTCCACTGGACCCGGGTTCGATTCCCGGCATCTCCACCACCCCATGTTGACACGAAGGCCGTCCTCCGCTCCGCGGAGGGCGGCCTTCGATTTTTGTACGTTCCGGAGCAGCGCGGCCGGGGGGTCGCGGCGTAGGATCATCCGTCCGCTCGTTTTCCGGAGCCGGATTCCGCCGCTACCACCGAGGCCATGCAGAGCAACACGCCCACCACCCCCGCCACCGACCACGAGACCGTCCGCGCACGCGAGATCGCCGGTGAGCAGCAGCACCTCGACACCGTCTACCACCGGTTGGAGGAGAAGCTCGCCGAGGCCGAGTACATCCTGGAGGACGCCGCCAAGCGGGTCCAGGTCGGCACCCCCGGCGCGCTCGCCGAACGCGACGCCCAGGTCTACCGGGCCGGCGCCCACCTCCAGCGTCTGAACAACGAGTTCGAGGACTTCCTGTTCGGCCGGATCGACCTCCAGCGGGCCGACGCCCCGGAGGAGCACGGCATCCCGTCGAACACTCCGCTCGACCCGGCCGACCCGGCCGTCGCCGAGACCCTCCACATCGGCCGACTGGGCGTGCTGGACGCCGAGTACGGCCCACTGGTGATCGACTGGCGCGCGCCAGCCGCCGCCCCCTTCTACCGCGCCACCCCGGTCGAACCGGGCCGGGTGATCCGCCGCCGGGTGATCCGCTCCAAGGGCCGCAAGGTGATCGGCGTCGAGGACGACCTGTTGCGCCCCGACCTCACCCCGACCCTGGACGGCGAGGAGCTGGCGGTGGTCGGCGACGGCGCGCTGATGGCCTCGCTGGGCCGCGCCCGCAGCCACTCGATGCGCGACATCGTCTCCTCCATCCAGAAGGAGCAGGACGAGGTGATCCGCGCCGCCGCCGCAGGCGCCACCCTGGTCACCGGCGGCCCCGGCACCGGCAAGACCGCCGTCGCCCTGCACCGGGCCGCCTACCTGCTCTACCAGGACCGCCGGCGCTACGCCGGGGGCATCCTGGTGGTCTCGCCGACCGCGCTGCTGGTCTCGTACACCGAGGGCGTGCTGCCCGCGCTGGGCGAGGAGGGCCAGGTCGCCATCCGGGCGGTCGGCTCGCTGGTGGACGGGATCGAGGCGGACACCTACGACACGCCCGAGGCGGCCCGGGTCAAGGGCTCGGCCCGGATGGTCCAGCTGCTGCGCCGGGCCGCCCGCGCGGCGCTGGAGCTGGGCGCGCCGCAGGAGCTCAAGGTGGTCGCCCGGGGCGAGGTGCTGAAGCTGGACGCCTCCCGGCTGAAGGCCGTGCGCGGCAACGTGGTGGGCTCCGGCGGCACCCCGCTGAACCTGCTGCGCCCGCGCGCCCGCCGGCTGCTGCTGGACGCCCTGTGGCAGCAGGCCACCAGGGACCTGCCGAAGCCCGCGGACCACTACGCCCGCGAGCAGCGCCAGGAGGAGAAGGAGTCCTTCGACGAGTACGTCTCGGACGAGGCGTCGTTCCTGGACTTCCTGGACGCCTGGTGGCCGGCGCTGACCCCGCGCCGGGTGCTCGCCACGCTGCGCCAGCACCGGCACACCAACCGGATCGCCCGCCGGGCCGTCACCCCGGACGAGGCCAGGCTGCTGGCGGCCTCCTGGCGCCACCTGTCCGGGCGGGGCGAGGGCGCGCTGTCCGCGCACGACGTCGCGCTGATCGACGAGCTCCAGGTGCTGCTCGGCGAGCCGGCCCGCCCGAAGGTCCGCGAGGTGGACGCGGTGGACCTGCTGAGCGGCCTGGACGAGGTCACCACCTTCGCCGACCGCAGCGCCCGCCAGCGCGACCGCCAGCCGGTCGAGCGCACGGAGTACGCGCACATCATCGTGGACGAGGCGCAGGACCTCACCCCGATGCAGTGGCGGATGATCGGCCGCCGGGCCCGGATGGCCACCTGGACGATCGTCGGCGACCCGGCGCAGTCCTCCTGGCCGTTCCCGCAGGAGGCCCAGGCCGCGCTGGACGAGGTGCTCTCCGGCAAGCCGCGCCGCCGCTTCACGCTGACCGTGAACTACCGCAACCCGGCCGAGATCGCCGAGGTGGCGGCCAAGGTGCTGGCGCTGGCCGCGCCGGGCACCCCGTCGCCGAGCGCGGTGCGCCACGTCGGCGTGGAGCCGCGCTTCGCGGCCACCACCGACCCCGCGCCGGAGGCCTTCGGCAAGGCCGCCCGGGCCGAGCTGGAGCGGCTGCTGGCCGAGGTGGACGGCACCGTGGCGCTCGTGGTGCCGATGGACCGCCGGGGCGAGGCGGCCGGCTGGGCCGAGGGCCTGGGCGGGCGCGTTGTGGTGCTGGGCAGCCTGGAGGCCAAGGGCCTGGAGTACGACGCGACCGTGGTGGCCGACCCGACCGGCATCGCCGGCGAGTCGGAGGCCGGCCTGCGGGTGCTGTACGTGGCGCTGACCCGCGCGACCCAGCGGCTGACCGTGCTCTCCGGTCCGGACGACCTGCCGGACGCGGCCGGCGTGCCCGCGCTGCTGCACGGCTGACGGACCCTACGGGATCCGACGGAAGAAGGCCCCTCACCGGGTGGTGAGGGGCCTTCAGACGTTTACGACACCGACCCGCCATGCTCGCCTCGCGGCAAGTGGTCCCTCGAAGGGACGAAGGTTGGGCCCGGGGGCTTGGATCGAGCCGGTGTCCCGTCCAATGTAACGCATCGGCCGGGAGAGGCAAGGAGCGAGCGGCGGGAGCCGGACGGCCATCGGGTGGGATTGTCGGGTCCGCACACTCAATGAACGTTATTTCTGGCTACCCCTTGGAAGGTGCGACGATCGACGTCTAGCATGCGCAGGCGATGCCTTCAACAAAATGTTGAGCCTGCGGGACAGACGGAAGAAGGAAGCGTCGATGGCGACGGTGCCCAGTGTCTCCAACTCGATCACGGTACGGCTGGAGGTCCCGGCCCGGGGCAACGCCGTCAGCGCGATCACCACGGCCGTGGAGTCCTCCGGCGGATCGGTGACCGGTCTCGACGTCACCGCCTCCGGGCTGGAGGCGCTGCGGATCGACGTCACGGTGGCGGCGGCCTCGGTCGCGCACGGCGAGGAGATCGTCGAGAAGCTGCGCACGATCGACGGCGTGTCGATCGGCAAGGTCTCGGACCGCACCTTCCTGATGCACCTCGGCGGCAAGATCGAGATGTCCTCCAAGCTGCCGATCCGCAACCGTGACGACCTCAGCATGATCTACACCCCGGGTGTCGCCCGGGTCTGCATGGCGATCGCGGAGAACCCCGAGGACGCCCGCCGCCTGACCATCAAGCGCAACAGCGTCGCCGTGGTCACCGACGGCTCCGCGGTGCTGGGCCTGGGCAACATCGGCCCGGAGGCCGCGCTGCCCGTCATGGAGGGCAAGGCGGCCCTGTTCAAGCGCTTCGCCGGGATCGACGCCTGGCCGATCTGCCTGGACACCCAGGACACCGACGAGATCGTCGCCATCGTCAAGGCGATCGCCCCGGGCTTCGCCGGGATCAACCTGGAGGACATCTCCGCGCCGCGCTGCTTCGAGATCGAGGCCCGGCTGCGCGAGGCCCTGGACATCCCGGTCTTCCACGACGACCAGCACGGCACCGCGATCGTGGTGCTGGCCGCCCTCACCAACGCGCTGAAGGTGGTCGGCAAGCGGATCGGCGACATCCGCGTGGTGATGTCGGGCGCCGGCGCCGCCGGCACCGCGATCCTCAAGCTGCTGATGGCGGCCGGCGTCGAGCACGCCACCGTGGCGGACGTGCACGGCGTGGTCCACCTGGGCCGCGGGGACCTCAACGAGAACCTGCGCTGGATCGCCGAGCACACCAACCGCTCGGGCCGCACCGGCAGCCTCAAGGAGGCCGTGGCGGGCGCCGACGTCTTCATCGGCGTCTCGGCCCCGAACGTCCTGGACGGCGACGACCTGGCCACCATGGCCGAGGACTCGATCGTCTTCGCGCTGGCCAACCCGGACCCGGAGGTCGACCCGGCCATCGCCCGGCAGACCGCCGCCGTGGTCGCCACCGGCCGCAGCGACTTCCCGAACCAGATCAACAACGTGTTGGTCTTCCCGGGTGTCTTCCGCGGCCTGCTGGACGCCCAGAGCCGCACCGTCAACACCGAGATGATGATCGCCGCCGCCCGTGCGCTGGCCACCACCGTGGCCGACGACGAGCTGAACGCGAACTACATCATCCCGAGCGTGTTCCACAAGGACGTGGCCAAGACCGTCGCCTCCGCGGTGCGCGAGGCGGCCCTGGCGGGGGCCCAGGAGGACCGCGCGCCGGCCCGTCCGACCCCCGGCATCGTGGGCACCCTCGACACCGCCGCGTTCCCCACCGTCAAGCTCTGACGGACGGCTCGGGCGACGTGTCGCAGATCGCTCAAATGTGCGAATAGCGGTCATACCCGCCCAGCTCGCCCCGAACCCTTGCGACACAAGGGCGAGGGGCGTGTTTGGGCTTGTCAGTCGTAGGGCGTACCGTAGCCCTGCACGGGGCAGGCGTGTCCGACAAGTACGGAACGTCCCCCTGGTCTTCCGGCGTGTCGTCCCGACCGCCGCCCGGGTCCGGTCCGCCGGAGCCGACGGAGCGTCACACCTCCGACGGGCGGGCGATGTTCGGGTGGCTCGGCCGGGGCCCGATTGGCTTTCTCGGGGCCGGTCGGGGCAGGATTCGTACCCAGGCGGGCGGGCGGGCCTTCGACGGCTCCGGCGCGCGGCATCGGGTACGGACCCGGCCTGCGACCACGCATTGCCTGCATGAGCACAGTGTGCGGACCTGCGGCCTATCCGGGTGCCCCCCGGTGGGAGCACCGATGGGCCCCCGCGCACCGCAAGCGAACAGACCACAGGAGTACACATGAACCGCAGTGAGCTGGTGGCCGCGCTGTCCGAGCGCGCCGAGGTGACCCGCAAGGACGCCGACGCCGTTCTGGCCGCCTTCGCCGAGATCGTCGGCGAGGTCGTCGCCAAGGGCGACGAGAAGGTCACCATTCCCGGTTTCCTGACCTTCGAGCGCACCCACCGCGCTGCCCGCACCGCCCGCAACCCGCAGACCGGCGAGCCGATCCAGATCGCCGCGGGTTACAGCGCCAAGGTGAGCGCCGGCTCCAAGCTGAAGGAAGCCGCCAAGGGCGCTGCCTGAGCCACCCCTTGAACGCCCGAGAGGCCGGGCTCCCCACTGGGGAGCCCGGCCTCTCGCCGTTGAGTGCTCGGACCGTCAGGCGTCGACCAGCTGCTCGCTGGGCAGCTCGACGTGGGCGCCCAGGTCGCGCAGCTTGTCCATGAAGTTCTCGTAGCCGCGGTTGATCAGGTCGATGCCGTGCACGGTCGAGGTGCCCTCGGCCGCCAGCGCCGCGATCAGGTACGAGAAGCCGCCGCGCAGGTCCGGGATGACCAGCTCGGAGCCGATCAGCTTGGACGGGCCGGAGACGACCGCGGAGTGCAGGAAGTTGCGGGCCCCGAAGCGGCACGGGGTGCCGCCCAGGCACTCGCGGTAGAGCTGGATGTGCGCGCCCATCTGGTTCAGCGCGCCGGTGAAGCCGAGCCGCGACTCGTACACCGTCTCGTGGACGATGGACAGGCCGGTGGCCTGGGTCAGCGCGACCACCAGCGGCTGCTGCCAGTCGGTCTGGAAGCCCGGGTGCACGTCGGTCTCCAGGGCGATCGCCTTGAGCTCGCCGCCGGGGTGCCAGAAGCGGATGCCCTCGTCGTCCACCTCGAAGGCGCCGCCGACCTTCCGGAAGGTGTTCAGGAAGGTCATCATCTCCAGCTGGCGGGCGCCGCGGACGTAGATGTCGCCCTTGGTCGCCAGCGCCGCGCAGGCCCAGGAGGCGGCCTCCAGGCGGTCCGGCAGCGCGCGGTGGTTGTAGCCGTTCAGCTCGTCCACACCGGTGATCAGGATCGTCCGGTCGGTGCCCAGGGTGATGATCGCGCCCATCTTCTGCAGCACGCAGATCAGGTCGACGATCTCCGGCTCGATGGCCGCGTTGCGCAGCTCGGTGACGCCCTCGGCGAGCACCGCCGTGAGCAGCACCTGCTCGGTCGCGCCGACCGAGGGGTAGGGCAGCTCGATCTTGGTGCCGCGCAGCCGCTGCGGGGCCACCAGGTAGGTGCCCTGCGGGTGCTTCTCGATGCTGGCGCCGAACTGGCGCAGCACCTCGAAGTGGAAGTCGACGGGGCGGCCGCCGATGTCGCAGCCGCCCAGGCCGGGGATGAAGGCGTGGCCGAGGCGGTGCAGCAGCGGGCCGCAGAACAGGATCGGGATCCGCGAGGAGCCGGCGTGCGCGTCGATGTCCGCGACGTTGGCGCTCTCGACGTGCGAGGGGTCGAGGATCAGCTCGCCGTCCTCGTCACCGGTGCGCACGGTCACGCCGTGCAGCTGCAGCAGGCCGCGGACCACCTTGACGTCGCGGATGTCCGGGACGTTGCGCAGTCTGCTGGGGCCCTGCCCGAGGAGGGCGGCGACCATGGCCTTGGGCACCAGGTTCTTCGCTCCGCGGACGCGGATCTCGCCTTCGAGCGGGTTTCCGCCGTGGACCAGCAGGACGTCGTCGGTCATCGTTCTCGCAATCCGGGGTGCCAGAGGAGTCGGGGGGAGGGCTCCGGGAGAGAGCCGGTGGTGGACCGGTCGTACGGGCGCGTTCGGGCCCCCGGCGAAACCGAGTCGGCACCGTATAAAGGCGTCCACCAGACGTAGATGGTAGTAGGCGTGCCGTTGGTTCCCGTGAGCCTCTCCCGTGATGGTGCTCTCTCCGGGCCCGGGCCCGCCCCCCGGTACGGCCGTACGGGTGTTCGTGGGCGTGGCCGTTTCCGGGCGTTGCGGTGTCCGAGCGGTGCGGTTCTGCGGGATCATGTGGGCATGACGGCGGCCCATTCGCACGGAGGCCGGTCCCACACCGGCCGTCTGCTCGTCGCGACGCCCCTGCTCACCGACCCGAACTTCGCGCGGGCGGTGGTGCTGCTCCTCGACCACGACGTTGAGGGGGCGCTCGGCGTGGTCCTGAACCGGCCGACGCCGGTCGAGGTGGGCAGTGTGCTGGACGGCTGGAACAGACTCGTCGGACAGCCGGCCGTGGTCTTCCAGGGCGGCCCGGTGGCGCTGGACTCGGCGCTCGGCCTCGCGGTGGCGCCGGGGGAGCCGGGCACCGGCGAGCCGCTCGGCTGGCGCCGGGTGCACGGCGCGATCGGCCTGGTGGACCTGGAGGCGCCGCCCGAGGTGCTGGCCGGCGAGCTGGGCAGCCTGCGGATCTTCGCCGGGTACGCCGGGTGGTCGCCCGGGCAGCTGGAGGCGGAGCTGGAGAGCGGCGCCTGGTACCTGGTGGACTGCGAGCCGGGGGACGTCTCCAGCCCCGAGCCGGAGCGGCTGTGGCGCTCGGTGCTGCGCCGCCAGCGCGGCCCGCTCGCCCTGCTGGCGACCTACCCGGACGACCCGACGATGAACTGAGCCGACCGGCCCGGAGCCGCGACACTGGCCGGGTTTCCGGAGGCGCCCATAGACTTGGCACCCATGAGCACTCTTGAGCCCGAGCGCGGCCTCGGCACCGGCACCCTGGTCGAGCCCGTCCCGCAGGTGTCCCACGGGGACGGCGACCACGAGCGCTTCGCGCACTACGTCCAGAAGGACAAGATCATGGAGAGCGCGCTCTCGGGGTCCCCCGTGGTGGCGCTCTGCGGCAAGGTGTGGGTGCCCGGTCGCGACCCGAAGAAGTACCCGGTCTGCCCGATGTGCAAGGAGATCTACGACGGCATCGGCAAGCCGCAGGGCGGCGACGGCGACAAGAAGTAGTCCGCGGCGCCCCGCACAACGCCGTTTTGCATAGCACCAGGGTTCCCCTGGTGGTCTATGCCAATCGTCGGGGCGTGGGCAGGATGTCGGAATGGACCTCATTCCCGCACCTTCGAGTGCCGCCCGCCACCCGGACGAGGACTATCCGCTCGACGCCGCCACCACGCTGACCGCACCCCCCGCGCTGGCCGACGCCGAGCGCTGGCTGCGGGCCACGCTGTCCGCCGCCACCGGGCTGCCGCTCGGCCCGGGCCGGCCGGGTGCGGGCATCGAGCTGGTCCAGGACGGGACGCTCGCCGCCGAGGCGTACCGGATCACGGTGCGCCCCGGCCACGCCCTGCTCGCCGCGGGCGGCCCGGCCGGCGCGCTGTGGGGCGCGCAGACCCTGCGGCAACTGCTCGGGCCGGACGCCTACCGCCGCTCGCCGCTGCGCCACGACGGCTGGGTGCTGCCCGGCGCCGACATCGAGGACGCCCCCCGGTTCGGCTGGCGCGGCGCGCTGCTCGACGTCGCCCGGCACTTCCTGCCCAAGGCGGACGTGCTGCGCTTCGTCGACCTGCTGGCCGCGCACAAGCTCAACGTGCTGCACCTGCACCTGACCGACGACCAGGGGTGGCGGGTCGAGATCAAGCGCTACCCGAGGCTGACCGCGCGCGGTTCCTGGCGGGACCGCTCGATGGTCGGGTACCGGGCCGGACAGCGCCGCGACGACCGCCCGCACGGCGGCTTCTACACCCAGGACGACCTGCGCGAGATCGTCGCCTACGCGGCCGCCCGCGGGATCACCGTCGTCCCGGAGATCGACCTGCCCGGCCACACCCAGGCCGCCGTCGCCGCCTACCCCGAACTGGGCAACACCGACGTGGTGGACACCGCCGCGCTCGGGGTGTGGACCGACTGGGGGGTGAGCCACAACGTGCTCAACGCCTCCGAGGAGACCCTGCGCTTCTTCGAGGGCGTGCTGGAGGAGGTCCTGGAGCTCTTCCCGTCCGAGTTCGTCCACCTCGGCGGCGACGAGTGCCCCAAGGAGCAGTGGAAGGACAGCGCCGCCGCGCAGGCGCGGATCCGCGAGCTGGGCCTGGCCAACGAGGACGAACTGCAGAGCCACCTGATCCGGCACTTCGACCGCTGGCTGGCCGAGCGCGGCCGCCGGCTGATCGGCTGGGACGAGATCCTGGAGGGCGGGCTCGCGCCCGGTGCCGCGGTCTCCTCCTGGCGCGGCTTCGGCGGCGGGATCGCCGCCGCGAAGGCCGGGCACGACGTGGTGATGTGCCCCGAGCAGCACGTCTACTTCGACCACCGGCAGGCGGACGGGCCGGACGAGCCGATCCCGGTCGGCTTCGTGCGCACGCTGGAGGACGTCTACCGGTTCGAGCCCGTCCCGAAGCAGCTGGACGAGGCCGCCGCCCGGCACGTGATCGGCACCCAGGCCAACCTGTGGAGCGAGTTCATGGACAGCGCCCGGGACATCGACTACCGGGCCTTCCCCCGGCTGGTCGCCTTCGCCGAGGTCGCCTGGTCCGCGCTGCCCGCCGAGCCGGCCGAGCGGGACTTCGCCGGTTTCGAGCGGCGGCTGACGACCCACCTGAAGGCGCTGGACGCGCTCGGCGTCGAGTACCGCCCGGCCGACGGGCCGCACCCGTGGCAGCGCTGGCCCGCCCCGGCCGGCCGGCCGATCGAGGGCCCGCCGCCGGTCCGTTAGGGCGTGTCCCGGGGGCCCTTTCCGGGGCCGCCGGGACCCCCGTGACACGCCCCGGTCGTGCTGACCGGGAACTTCTGAGCGGTCATCGGACGTCAAGAACTGATGAACATCTGCCCTGGCCCGGAGCGGGTCGGGGCAGATACCGCCCGGTATCGGTCCCAATCGGGCAGCCCCGTTCACCGGCCCCGAAATGATCATCGAGCATTGTGTGCCAGAGTTGCCCAACCCGGCCCGATCGCCCGTACCCTACGGGCCAGGCCGGGCTGCTGACGCAGGACGGCACGGCCGCAGGCCGGCGGGCGGCAGGCGATCGATGAGCAAGTGGAGCACGGTGGGACCCAGGTGAACCGGACGATCATGCTGCCGGCCTCCCTCGACGAGGCCGTCGACGCGCTGGCCGCCGCTCCGGCCGCGGTACCGGTGGCCGGAGCCACCGACCTGATGGAGGCCGTCAACGCCGGCCGCTTGCGCCCCGCCGCCCTGGTCGGCCTCGGCCGGATCACCGAACTGCGGGGCTGGCGCTACGAGGACGGCGGCACCGCCGTACTCGGCGCCGGACTCACCCACGCCCGGATGGACCGCCCCGACTTCGCCGCGCTCATCCCCGCGCTCGCCGACGCCGCCCGCACCGCCGGCCCGCCGCAGGTCCGCAACGTCGGCACCCTCGGCGGGAACATCGTCACCGCCGCCCCGGCCGGCGACACCCTCCCGGTGCTCACCGCGCTGGAGGCCGGCGTCACCCTGACCCGGGCCGGGGGCACCCGCGAGGTGCCGGTCAGTCACCTGCTCACCGGACTCGACCCGGTGCGCCCCGGCGAACTGCTCACCTGGGTGCGCGTCCCGCTGCTGCACGCCCCGCAGGTCTTCCTCAAGGCCACCGGCCGCAGCGGCCCGGCCCGCGCCACCGCCTCCGTCGCCCTCGTCCTCGACCCGGCCAGGCGCTCGGTGCGCTGCGCCGTCGGGGCCGTCGCACCGGTGCCGCTGCGCCCGCTGGAGGCCGAGGCCTGGGTCGCCGGCTGCATCGACTGGGACGGCAGCCGGGAGATCGACCCGGCCGCGACCGCCGCCTTCGGCGAGTACGTGGCCGCCGCCTGCGTCCCCGACGACTACGGCGCCGAGGGCGCCTGGGAGGCCGTGACCGAGGGGCCGACAGCGGCCGCCGTTCGGCTGCGGCGTACCGTATCGGTGCTGGCCCGACGGGCGCTGGGAAGGGTGCTGAAGTGACCACAGACCCCATCGAGACCCTCGACGCCGACCCGCTCGGCCTCTCCCCGCAGGTCAGCCGCGAGCTGCGCCCGTGCGCCTCGTACACGCTGCGGGTCAACGGTTTCGAACGGCCCGTCACCGACGCCTGGATCGGCGAGAGCCTGCTCTACGTGCTGCGCGAGCGGCTCGGCCTGGCCGGTGCCAAGGACGGCTGCGAGCAGGGCGAGTGCGGGGCCTGCTCGGTGCAGGTGGACGGCCAGCTGGTGGCCGGCTGCCTGGTGCCCGCCGCGCTGGCCGCCGACAGCGAGATCAACACCGTCGAGGGCCTGTCGGCCGCCGGCGGCGCGAGCGCCGTCCAGCAGGCGCTGGCCGCCTCCGGCGCCGTCCAGTGCGGCTACTGCACCCCCGGCATGGCGATGGCGGTGCACGACCTGCTCCAACGCAACCACCGGCCCACCGAGGTGGAGGCCCGTCAGGCCCTGTGCGGCAACCTCTGCCGCTGCACCGGCTACCGGGGCGTGCTGGCCGCCGTCCAGACCGTCGCGGACGCCCGCGCGCTGGAGGCCGAGCAGGCGGAGGAGGCCGCCGAGGCCGCCGCCGCGCAGGCCGCCGCCGGGCCCGTCGCCGAGGCGCCGGCCGAGCCGGTCGCCGAGCCCGTCGCCGAGCCGCCCGCCGCACGGTCGGCGGAGGCGCCGGTCGAGCCCGGGCAGGCCGTCGAGCCGCCGGTCTACGCCGACGCCGGGGACTGGATCGAGCACGTCCCGCAGCAGGCCGTCGAGCAGCAGCCCGTCCCACAGCAGCCCGTCGAGCAGCACGCCGTCCCGCAGCACGCCGTCGGGCAGCCGGGCGTCGGGCCGGCCCCGGCCGGAGTGCCGTACGGCGACCCCCAGGGCGGCTACGACACCGGCGTGTACGACACCACCGTGCTGGCCCCGATTCGGGACGCCATCCCCGCCCAGGCCGCCGACGAGCAGGTGTACTACCCGCCGCAGGGCTACCCCGAGCAGCCCTACCAGGCCACCCCCGCGCACGGCACCTACCTGCCCTACCCGGACGGCCACCAGCAGCAGAACGGCTACGACACCGGGTACGACGCCCCGGTCTACGAGCCCACCCCCGCGCACGGCACCCCGCTGCCCGGCACCGGCTACGACGGCACGCCGTCGCACGGCACCCCCGCGCACGGCACCCCGCTGCCCGGCGCCGGCTACGACGGCACGCCGCCGCACGGCACCCCGTACCCCGCTCCGCACCCGCACGGTGCCCCGGCCGAGGGCGGCGCCCCGGCCGGTGTCCCGTACGGGGCCACCCCCGCCCACGGCATCCGGCTCCCCGAGGACGACCACGCATCATGACGTCGCCTACCGACATCGGCGCAGCACTCCAGCAGGACGGCGGCGAGGGCGGCGCACCGGAGCCGATCGGCCTGGGCAGCTCCCCGCTGCGCGGCGACGCGCTGCCCAAGGCGCTCGGCATCTACCCGTACGCGGCCGACCTCTGGGCCGAGGGCCTGCTGTGGGGCGCGGTGCTGCGCTCGCCGCACCCGCACGCCCGGATCCGCGGCATCGACACCTCGGCCGCGCTGGCGCTGCCCGGGGTGCACGCCGTGGTCACCGCCGCCGACCTGCCGCCCGGCCCGGACGGCACCCCCGACGGCGCCCCGGCCGGGCCGATCGTCTCCGACCGGCCGGTGCTGGCCGCCGGCGTGGTGCGCCACCACGGCGAGCCGATCGCCGCGGTGGCCGCCGACCACCCGGACACCGCCCGGCTGGCGGTCGGCCTGATCGCGGTCGACTACGAGCCGCTGGAGGCCGTCACCGACCCGGAGCAGTCCTTCACCGCGCCGCCGCTGCACCCCGACGGCAACCTGTTCCGCCACCTGCCGCTGCGCACCGGGGACCCGGACGCGGTCGGCGAGATCATCGTGGAGGGCCTCTACCAGGTCGGCCGGCAGGACCCGGCCCCGCTCGGCGCCGAGGCCGGGCTGGCCGTGCCGCGCCCGGACGGCGGCGTCGAACTGCACCTGTCCTCCACCGACCCGCACGGCGACCGCGACCGCACCGCCGCCTGCCTCGGCCTGGAGCCGGACCGGGTCCGGCTGGTGGCCACCGGCGTGCCCGGCGCCACCACCGACCGCGAGGACCTCTCGTTCCAGGTCACCCTGGCCCTGCTGGCGTTGCGCACCGGCCGCCCGGTGAAGATGACGCTCACCCGCGAGGAGTCCTTCCACACCCACACCTCGCGCCACCCCGCGCTGCTGCGCTACCGCCACCACGCCGACGCCGAGGGCACGCTGGTGAAGGTCGAGGCGCAGATCCTGCTGGACGGCGGCGCCTACGCGGACGTCTCCGCCGAGGCGCTGGCCGCCGCGACGGCCTTCTCGGCCGGTCCGTACGTCTGCCCGAACGTCTTCGTGGACGCCTGGGCGGTGCGCACCAACAACCCGCCGGCCGGCCGGATGCGCGGCGAGGGCGCCCTGCAGGCCTGTTTCGCGTACGAGTCCCAGCTGGACCAGCTGGCCGCCCGGATCGGCGTGGACCCGGTGGAGATCCGCCGCCGCAACGCGATGTCCACCGGCGACCCGCTGCCCACCGGACAGGCCGTCACCTGCCCGGCGCCGGTGCGCGCCCTGCTGGACGCGGTCGCGGCCGAGCCGCTGCCGGCCCTGCCGGTGGACGACCCGGACGCCGAGTGGCTGCTGCCCGGCGGGCCCGGCGGCGCGGGCGACCCGGCGGCGGTGCGGCGCGGCATCGGCTACGCCGTCGGCATGGTGCACATGCTGGGCGCCGAGGGCGAGGACGAGGTCTCCACCGCGACGGTGCGGGTCAGCGGCGACCACGCGACGGTGATCTGCGCGGCGGTCGACGCCGGGCAGGGCTTCGCCACGCTGGCCCGGCAGATCGTGCAGACCGTGCTGGGCGTCAGCGAGGTCTACATCGCGCCGGCCGACAGCGACCAGTCGATCGCCGGGCCGTCCGCCCGCGGCCGGCACACCTGGGTCTCCGGCGGCGCCGTCGAGCGGGCCGCGCTGATGGTCCGCCACCAGCTGCTGCAGCCGATCGCGGCGAACTTCGGGATGTCGGCGGAGCTGCTCCAGATCGCCGACGGCAAGATCACCTCGTACGACGGGGTGCTCGGCATGCCGGTCGCCGAGGCGCTGGAGGGCAAGGAGCTGTGGGCGACCGCGCAGTGCCGCCCGCACCCCACCGAGCCGCTGGACGAGTCCGGGCAGGGCGACGCCTTCGTCTCCATCTCGTTCTGCGCGATGCGCGCGGTGGTGGACGTGGACATCGAGCTGGGCGCCGTCCGGGTGGTCGAGATGACCGTCGCCCAGGACGTCGGCCGGGCGCTGAACCCGCGCCAGATCGAGGACCGGATCGAGGCGGGGGTGGCCCAGGGCGTCGGCCTGGCGCTGCTGGAGGACCTGCGGACGGAGGGCGGGGTGCTGCAGAACCCCTCGCTCACCGGCTACCGGCTGCCCACCGCGCTGGACACCCCGGAGGTGCGGATCGCCGCGCTGCTGGAGGAGCGCGACGTGGTGGCCCCGTTCGGCGCCAAGGCGGTCGGCGCCGTCCCCGCGGTGGTCGCCCCGGCGGCCGTGGCCGCGGCGGTGCGCGCCGCCACCGGCCTGCCGGTCGGCCGGCTGCCGATCCGGGCGGAGGACGCCGTCACCGCCTGACCGGCCGGTTCGGAAAGGCGACGGAAAGCGGTGAAAACAGCGGAAAGGAATTGCCGGCCGACTTTTCCGGGTCGACCGGCAATTCCTTTCTCCACGAGGCCATGGCGGGGATCGAACCCGCGTGTACCGCTTTGCAGACGGTTCCCTAAGCCACTCGGGCACACGGCCAGTGAATTCATAGTGGCCGATCCGGGGAGAGCGGTCAACGCTCCTTTGTAAATTCTGTATGGCAGTGTGTGCTACCGTCGGAGACCGGTGGCGGCATTTCCGCCACCCCGGACGAGCGCGTCGTACCCGGTGACGACAAGACGGCGCAGTTCAGCGGCAATCCGGCCGCTGTGGACTGCGGAGGCACCACCGTCATGGCCTGGCTCGTTCTGATCCTCTCGGGTTTCCTCGAAACCGTCTGGGCGGTCGCCCTGGAATCGTCCAAGGGCTTCACCCGCCTCGTTCCCAGCCTCGTCTTCGGCGTGGCCCTGCTGTTCAGCATGGGCGGGCTGGCGTACGCGATGCGCACCATTCCGATCGGTACCGGCTACGCGGTCTGGGTCGGCATCGGCGCGGTCGGCACCGCGGTCTACGGCATGGCCGTCCTGGGGGACGCGGTGACCATGGCCCGGATCGGCTGCCTGCTGCTGATCGTCTCCGGCGTGGTGGGCCTCAAGGTGCTGCACTGAGCCCCGGCGGGCCCGCGGCGTAGGTCCCGGGGCGGAGTCGATCACCGACCGGGGTCAGGGGTCATCGGGGCGGACGGCTCTTACGATGTTACGTATGACCACTGCCTCCCCCACCTCGGTCGACCCTGTTCCGATACCCCTCGACGACGACCCCGGTGGCGGGGTGCTCGGCGGCCGCTACCGCGCGCTGACCCTGGGGATCGTCTCGGTGGTCCTGGTGATCGCCTTCGAGGCGACGGCCGTCAACACCGCGATGCCGACCGCGGCCCGCCAGCTGAACGGGCTCGGGCTGTACGCCTTCGCCTTCTCCGGCTACTTCACCACCACCCTGTTCGCCCTGGTCGTCTCCGGCCAGTGGTGCGACCGGAGCGGCCCGCTGAGGCCGCTGTTCAGCGGCATCGCGGTGTTCGGCGTGGGGCTGGTGGTGGCCGGGACGGCGCCCGGGATGTGGGTGTTCGTGGCCGGCCGGGCGATCCAGGGCCTGGGCGGCGGGCTGGTGATCGTCGCGCTGTACGTGGTCGTCGGCCGGGCCTACCCGGAGCGGCTGCGGCCCGCGGTGTTCGCGGCCTTCTCCTCCGCCTGGGTGCTGCCCTCGATCGTCGGCCCGCTGGTCTCCGGGGCCGTCACCCAGCACCTGGGCTGGCGCTGGGTGTTCCTGGCCGTGCCGGCGCTGATCCTGCTGCCGCTGGCCGTGATGGGCCCGGCGCTGGCCCGCTCGGAGCGGGAGCGCCCGGTGGTCCGGGGCGCGGCCTTCGACCGCCGTCGCACCCTGCTGGCCGCGATGGCGGCGGTCGGCGCCGGCCTGCTGCAGTACGCGGGCCAGCGGCGCGACCTGATCGGGCTGCTCCCGGGGATCGCCGGGGCGGCGCTGCTGGTGCCGGCGGTCCTGGGGCTGCTGCCGACCGGGACCCTGCGGGCCGGGCGGGGGCTGCCGGCGGTGATCCTGCTGCGCGGGATGGCGGCCGGGGCGTTCCTCGGCGCCGAGGCCTTCGTCCCGCTGATGATGACCACCCAGCGGGACCTCTCGCCGACGCTGGCCGGCCTGACCCTGACCAGCGGCGGCCTCACCTGGGCGGTCGGCTCCTGGCTCCAGGGCCGGCCCGGGGCGGAGCGCTACCGCGAGGCGATGATCCGGGGCGGCCTGCTGCTGACCGCGGTGGCGATCGGGGGCGCCGCGCTGGTGCTGTTCCCGGCGGTGCCGGCCTGGGTCGCGTCGGTGGCCTGGGGCGTCGGCGGCATCGGGATGGGGATGGCGATCGCGAGCGTCAGCGTGCTGATGATGAAGCTCTCCACGCCGGAGGACGCCGGGGCCAACTCGGCCGCCCTGCAGATGAGCGACGCGCTGGGCAACGTGCTGCTGACCGGGATGGCCGGGGTGCTGTTCGCGGCGCTGGGCGGCGGCTCGCTCGCCGCCGCCCACGAGGGCGGCGGGGCGGCCGGCTCGCCCGGCGCCTTCGCGGTGATCCTGCTGTCGATGGCCGGGGTGGCGCTGCTCGGCGCGCTGCTGGCCGGCCGGGTGCGGGCGAAGGCCTGACGGTCAGGACCCGGCGGGGGCTCCGGCCCCCGCCGGGGCGCCGAGGAAGGCCTCCCAGCCGCCGGCCGGCGCCTGGCCCGGGGCGAGGGTCTGGAGCTTGCGCAGCACCGCCGGGTCCTGGGCGTCCAGCCAGTCGACCAGCTGCCGGAAGGAGACCAGCCGGACCTCCGGCTTGCCCGCGATGGTCCGGAGGACGTCCTCGACGGCGTTCATGTAGATGCCGCCGTTCCACTCCTCGAAGTGGTTGCCGATGACGTACGGCGCCCGGTTGCCGTTGTAGGTGCGGTCGAAGCCCATCAGGTAGGCGTCGCGGGCCTGGGTCTGGAAGCCGGGGTGGAGCGCCGGGTCGGCCTTGGTGTTGGGGCCGCACTGGTTGTACATGATGTTGTAGTCCATCGAGAGCACCTGGAAGGTGTGCCCGGGGAACGGGATGGACTGCAGCGGGAGGTCCCACAGGGCGCCGCCCTGGATCTTCTGCGGCCACACCTGGGTGCCGTTGCCGCTGCTGTCGTAGCGCCAGCCGCGCTTGACCGCGGTGGGCAGCAGGTTGCGCTGGCCCTCCAGACAGGGGGTGCGGCTGCCGATCAGCTCCTTGCGGTAGTCGAAGGGCAGCGCCGGCAGGTCGGTGAAGCCGGTGTTGGTGCGCCAGTTCGTCACGAAGTCCATCGCCTGCTGGATCTCGCTGTCCCACTCCTCGGGGGACCACTTGCCGACGCCGGTGGAGCCGCAGAAGTGGCCGTTGAAGTGGGTCCCGATCTCGTGGCCCTCCAGCCAGGCCGCGTGCACGTTCTCCAGGGTGTCGCGGATGTGCTGGTCGCTCAGGTAGCCGATGTCGGAGGCGCCGGCCCTGTGCTGCGGCGGGCGGTAGAGGTCCTTCTTGGACTCCGGCAGCAGGTAGAGGCCGCTGAGGAAGAAGGTCATCTTCGCGTCGTGCTCCTGCGCCAGCCGGCGGAAGCGGGCGAACAGGCCGTTGTCGAGCTCGCCGGCGCCGTCCCAGGAGAAGACCACGAACTGCGGCGGGCGCTGGCCGGGCTGCAGCCGGTCGGGGACCGGCTGGTGCGGCTGGGCGCCGGTGTCCGAGGTGGAGCCGTCGCCGATCAGGACGGCCTGCGGCTTGGGGGCCGGGGCCGGGGCGGGGGTGTCGCCCCGCTCGTCGGCCGCGCCGGTGGCCGGGACGACGGCTCCGGGCACCCGCACTCCGCCGGTGGCGTGGTCGCTGCCGCAGCCGGCCGCCAGGGTGGCGGCGGTGGCGGCGCCCGCCGCCAGCAGGGTGCGGCGTGAGAGGGCTTCCATGGTCACTCCGTTCGTGGGGCGGTGGGGCGGCGTGCGGGAGTGCGGAGTCCGGTCGGACAAGTGGGTGATACAACCCGTGGCCGGGTCAGCATGGCACGGGGGCGGGGCCGGTCGGAGAGGCGCAGCGCGTCGTCCGGAGCGATCGCCCGAACGCCGCAACCGATCGGGTCCGTAGAACCGTCGGTAGCTCGTGTCGGGAGTGTTCCTGCGGCGATCGTATGCGGGGGGCGGCCGTCGCGCTCCGCGACCGGGTGCCCACGGGGCGCACGAAAGAGGGCGTCAGCCCTGCCGATCGGCGGGTGCCGGTACGACCGTCGTATGGACGTGCCTTACAGTCCGTTCCGGTTGAATTGTTTCCCAGGAAACTCCCAGGAAGCGGGGTTCCGTCGGCAGAGGGGAGCGCCCGTGGGCGTCCAGCAGAGCAGGGGGCCCTGGCCGGGCACCCTGGCGGCGGGTGCCGCGCTGGTGCTCGGTGCCTGGCTCGTGCACGACGGAGGCCCGTCGCTGCCGCCCGCGCCGGGGGCCGGCCAGGCCCAGGCCGGGATCACGCCGGTCTCGGTCGTCCCTCCGCTGGGCCCGTCCGCGCCGACCCGGATCCGCATCCCGGCGGTGCGCCTGGACGCCCCGGTCACCGCGCTCGGACTGGACGCGGACGGCCACCTGCAGACCCCGCCCGAGGCGGACCGCAACCTGGCGGGCTGGTACCGGGGCGGGGCCAGCCCCGGCCAGCGCGGTACCGCGATCCTGGCGGGACACGTCGACAACAAGACCGGCCCCGCGGTCTTCTATCATCTGGGCGCGCTCCGTCGGGGGGACCGGATCGAGATCGCCCGGGCGGACGGCGCCACCGCCGTCTACCAGCTCTACGCCATCGAAGTGCACGACCGAAAGGACTTCCCGGACGATCGGGTCTACCGTCAGGCCACTGACGCGCAGCTGCGGGTGATCACCTGCGGCGGCTCGTACAGCGAGGAGCACGGCTACGACGGCAACGTCGTCGCCTACGGCTTCCTGGCCGACACCACCCCGCCGGGCAAAGCCGCATGAGCACGCTGACCCTTGCCTCCCGCTGGAACCCGATCGACTGGCCGCTCACCGAGGGCCTGATCCCGCACGCCGTGCTGGCGGCCGGCTGGGCGGCGCTGATCGCGCTCGCCGTCGGCCGCGGCCGGAGCTGGTGGCGGGTCCGCCTGCCCGCCGCCCTGATCACCGCCGCGGCGCTCAGCTGGCTGCTGGACGTCGTGGTCGACGGCTGGTGGCACCCCTTCCCGGAGGGCACGCCCAAGTACGTCACCTGGTGGATAGCCATCGCCCTGACCGGGCTCTGCCTGGCCGGCTACCGGATGCGCCGGCTCACCTGGCGGCGGCGGGGGCTCGCGCTGGGCCTGTGCGGCCTGGTGGTGCTGATGGCCTCCTCCGAGGTGAACATCGGCTTCGGCCAGTTCCCGAGCGGGCGCGTGATGCTCGCGCCGTGGCTGACCAAGACCGACGGGCTGGTCGCCGACAAGGCGGGCCAGACCGTGGCCGCCCCGCCGGGCAAGACGCTGGAGGAGGTCTGGCAGCCCCCGGCGGACCTGCCCGAGAAGGGCACCGTGTCGGTGGTGCCGATCCCCGGCACCAAGTCGGGCTTCAAGGCCCGCGACGCGTACGTCTACCTCCCGCCCGCCTACCAGGCCACCCCGCGGCCGCTGCTCCCGGTGATCGTGATGATCACCGGTCAGCCCGGCGTCCCGGGGGACTGGGTGCTCTCCGCGCAGATCAACGAGGCGCTGGACGCCTACGCCGCGGACCACGGCGGCCTCGCGCCGATCGTGGTGATGCCCGACCAGCTCGGCTCCACCTGGGCCAACACGCTCTGCCTCGACTCCAAGATCGCCAAGACCCAGACCTACCTGGCGGTGGACGTCCCCGAGTGGGTGCACCAGCACCTCCAGACGGCGGCCGGCCGGAAGTCCTGGGCGATCGGGGGCGCCTCGATGGGTGGAACCTGCGCCCTCCAGCTCGGCGTCAACGCCTCCGACGTGTACGGCACCGTCCTCGACATGTCCGGGCAGGAGGAACCGACCCTGGGCAGTCGGGAACAGACCGTCAAGGCCGCCTTCGGTGGTGACGAGAAGAAGTTCGACGCGGTCGATCCGCTCCAGGTGATGGCCCGCAAGAAGTTCCCGGACACCAACGTCGCGTTGGTCGTCGGCGAGACCGACGAGGAGTTCAGACCGCAGATGGAGAAGGTCTACCAGGCCGCGCAGGCGGCCGGAATGAAGTCCAAGTTCGAACTGATGCCGGGCGGCCACGGCTGGGTCGTCTTCCGGCCCGGCATCGCCCAGCAGCTCCCGTGGCTCGCCCAGCAGACCGGGCTGACCCGGTGACCGGGGCGGGGACGGCGCTGGCCACCGTCGGCGAGCAGCGCGGGCCGGGGCCGGACGCGGAGCGCTCGGCCGAGCGCGGCACCGACCGGGCGCCGGTCACCCGGACGCCGGAGCCGCGCCCGCAGAAGGTCCGGCGGGCGGCCGGGGTGCTCGGCGCCAGGCTGCGCTCGGCGCCGCTGACGCTGGCCCTGCTGGCCGGGCTCTGGCTGCTCGGCGCGGCCACCCGCAGCCTGGGCCACGGCCCGTCGGACCGGCTGCTGGAGCGGGCCGGCATCGGCCTGTCCACGCTGGCCGAGGGCCACTGGTGGACGCCGGTCACCTCGATGTTCTGGTGCTCGGGCCGCGGCTCGTACGTGTTCACCAGCCTGCTGCTGCTCCTGGTCGGCCCGGCCGCCGAGCACCGGCTCGGGCGGCTGCGCACCCTCGCGGTGCTGGTCGGCGGGCAGGTCGTCGGCACCCTGCTGGGCACCGGGCTGGTCGCGTTCGGCTCCTCGGCGGGGGAGCAGTGGACCGCCTCGGTGGCCGACCAGATCTCGGTCGGCCCCGGCGTCGGCGTGTTCGCGCTGGCCGGGGTCCTCGGGTACCGGCTCACCGTGCTCTGGCGCCGCCGGCTGCACCTGCTGGTGCTGCTCGTCCCGCTGGTGATGACGCTGTACGTGGGCCACCTGCAGAGCGTCCAGCGGTGCGCCGCCGCGCTGGCCGGGCTCGGCCTGGGCGCGCTGGTCAGCCGGGGCCGCCCGCACCTGCGCACGCACCGCTCCTCGCACTCGGAGACCCGGGTGCTGGTGGCGCTCTGCCTGGTCGCGGCCGCCTTCGGGCCGCTGCTGGCCTCGCTGTACGACAACGCCAGCGGGCCGTTCAACACCTTCTCCGAGCTGTACTTCTCGCACCGGCTCAGCCCGGACGAGGTGGCCGACTTCTGCGCGCAGTCGGCGCACGACTGCGCCCGGGCGCACGCCGTCGTCCGGATCTTCGACACCCCGGGCCGGATGATGGCCGCGCTGATCCCGGCGCTGCTGCTGGTGCTCGCCGAGGGGCTGCGCCGGGGCCTGCGGTTCGCCTGGCTGGTCACCGTGGCCACCGAGCTGCTCTGGGCGGCGCTGCTGTGCTGGCTCTACCTGGACGCCGGGCCGGTCAGCCGGGACGTGGTGCAGTACTTCGTCGAGGCGCTGCTGCTGCCGCTGCTGACCACCGCGCTGCTGGTGGCCACCCGCAAGCGGTTCCTGCTGCGGCTGTCCGGCCGCTCGGTGCGCCGGCTGGCCCTGGTGCTCGGCGGCGCGGCGCTCGCCTCCGCGGCCACCTACGTGGGGGTCGGGCGGCTGGTGGCCGGGGAGTTCGAGCCGGGGGCGTCCGCCCGCCGGCTGGTGGCCGGGCTGCCGGCCCAGTTCCTGCCGCCCGCGTACAACGACCTGCTGCCGGACTACCCGATCGCGGTCGGGCCGGTGGCGCGCTTCCTGGAGACGTACTGCGGGCTGGCGTTCTGGGCGGTCGCGCTGGCCGTGCTGCTGTCGGTCTTCCGCCGGCCGGTGCTGCACACCGACGCGGCGGCGGCCGCCCGCGCGCGGGCGCTGCTGGCCGAGCACGGCGGCGGGACGCTCTCCTTCATCGCCACCTGGGACGGCAACCACTACTGGTTCGACGAGGGCGGCCGGGCGGCCGTCGCCTACCGGGTGGTGGGCACCGTCGCGCTGACCACCGGCGACCCGTTCGGCGCGCCGGAGGACCGGGCCCGGGCGGTGGCCGGCTTCGCCCGGTACTGCGACGCGCGCGGCTGGACGCCGTGCTTCTACAGCGTCAGCGGCGAGACCAGGGCCGCCACCGCGCAGCTCGGCTGGCGCTCGGTGCAGGTCGCCGAGGACACCGTGGTGCCGCTGCCCGAGCTGGCCTTCACCGGCCGCAAGTGGCAGGACATCCGCACGGCCCTCAACAAGGCCGGCAAGCAGGGCATCTCCGCGGAGTGGTGGGCGTACCACGAGGCGCCGCTCGCGCTGCGGGAGCAGATCCGGGCGATCTCCGAGGAGTGGGTCTCCGAGAAGGGCCTGCCGGAGATGGGCTTCACGCTCGGCGGACTGGAGGAGCTGGACGACCCGGACGTGCGGGTGCTGATCGCGGTGGACGAGCAGCGGGTGGTGCACGGGCTGACCAGCTGGATGCCGGTGTACGAGAACGGCGTGCCGGTCGGCTGGACGCTGGACTTCATGCGCCGGCGCTCGGACGGCTTCCGCGGCGTCAGCGAGTTCCTGATCGCCTCGGCGGCGCTCGGCTTCAAGGAGGAGGGCGCGCGCTTCCTGTCGCTGTCGGGCGCGCCGCTGGCCCGGACCGGGCAGGACGAGGAGCCCACCGGCCTGCAGCGGATGCTGGACTGGATGGGCAAGGTGCTGGAGCCGGTGTACGGCTTCCGCTCGCTGCTGGCGTTCAAGGCGAAGTTCCAGCCGGAGTACCGGCCGATGTACATGGCGTACCCCGACCCGGCCGCGCTGCCCGGCATCACCAGGGCGATCGGCAAGGCGTACCTGCCGCACCTGACGGCGGCCCAGGGCGTCCGGCTGATGCGCAAGCTCTCGGGCTGACCCGCCCCTGGGGGCGCGACCGTACGGGCTTCCCGGGCCCCGGACCCGGGTCGCCGCGCGACGGACGCGGACGGACGGTTCACCACGCGGGCGGGCGCGTCACGGCCCGGAAGCACGGGGGCGCTCCCGCGGGCCGGCGCCCCCGTCAGCCGAGCAGCTGGGCGAGCGCGCGGTCGGCGTCCAGGTGCAGGTGCTCCTCGCCCTCCGGGACGACCAGCCGGCTGCGCCACAGGAAGCGGCGCAGGTCGGCGGCGTCGAACTGGAGCAGCGCGGTGCCCTCGGGCGCCCGCAGCTCGACCATGGTGCGCCGGCCGACCGCGGGCCGGACGTGGACGTCCCCGGCGCCGGACGGCAGCTCCAGACCGGCCGAGAGCAGCTGGCGCGCGAAGACCCAGACGATGTCCTCGGAGCCCCGGCGCTCGGCCGGGTCGTCCAGCGAGAACTCGGCGGGGAAGGCCATCCGGACGGCCAGCGGGTCCTCCGGCAGGTAGGAGAGCCCCACCCGCAGCCGGACGGAGCGGTGGGAGGAGAGGATCAGGCGGGCCTGGACGGTCTCTTCGACGGTGCGCACGGGCGGGGTCCCTTCGGTTCGGTGCGAGGCTGCGTGACAGCAGTGAGGGTTGCTGCGGCCTCACCCTGGTGAGAGTCCCGGGACGGGTGGTGCTTACCGGATTCCACGAGGCAATCGGTGTGATCCGGGTCACATCGATTTCCGGCCGCGCGGGCCCGGCGCGGAGCGCCGCCTGGAGGCCCGAACGGCGCCGGACCCGGTACGCTGGGCGGGTTGTCCGATTGCCGCCCGACCGCGGGGTGAGGCCGCAAAACCGCCTCTGACCTGCGATGATCCCCCTCGGAGACCGTGAGTACTGCCGCCGCCTCCTCGATGCCGCTGTTCTCCGACGTACCGGAGCCGCAGGCGCCCGTCCGATCCGTCGGCCACGCCGCGCCCGCCGGTTCGCACCACCTCTCCCCGGCCTTCCCCGGCCGCGCCCCCTGGGGCACCGCCGGCAAGCTGCGGGCCTGGCAGCAGGGCGCGCTGGACAAGTACATCGAGACCCAGCCGCGCGACTTCCTCGCGGTCGCCACCCCGGGCGCAGGCAAGACCACCTTCGCGCTCACCCTGGCCTCGTACCTGCTGCACAACCACCTGGTGCAGCAGGTGACGGTCGTCGCACCGACCGAGCACCTGAAGAAGCAGTGGGCCGAGGCCGCCGCGCGGATAGGCATCCGGCTGGACCCGGCGTACTCCTCCGGGCCGCTCTCCCGGGACTACCACGGCATCGTGGTCACCTACGCGGGCGTCGGGGTCAACCCGATGCTGCACCGCAACCGGACCGAGGCCCGCAAGACCCTCGTGATCATGGACGAGATCCACCACGCCGGTGACTCCAAGTCCTGGGGCGAGGCCTGCTTCGAGGCCTTCGAACCGGCCACCCGCCGGCTGGCGCTGACCGGTACGCCGTTCCGCTCCGACACCAACCCGATCCCGTTCGTGGCCTACGACGCGGGCAGCGACGGCATCCGCAAGTCCATCGCCGACTACACCTACGGCTACGGGCACGCGCTCGCCGACCACGTCGTCCGCCCGGTGATCTTCCTCAGCTACAGCGGCAACATGCGCTGGCGCACCAAGTCCGGCGACGAGCTGGAGGCCCGGCTCGGCGAGCCGATGACCAAGGACCTGATCGCCCAGGCCTGGCGCACCGCGCTGTCCCCGCAGGGCGAGTGGATCCCCTCCGTCCTCCAGGCCGCCGACCGGCGCCTCACCGAGGTCCGCAAGGCGATCCCGGACGCCGGCGGACTGGTCATCGCCACCGACCAGAACGTGGCCCGCGCCTATGCCAAGATGCTGCGCGAGATCAGCGGCGAGAAGGTCACCCTGGTCCTCTCCGACGAGACCGAGGCCTCCAAGCGGATCTCCGACTACGCGGAGGGGACCTCGCGCTGGATGGTCGCCGTCCGCATGGTGTCCGAGGGTGTCGACGTGCCCCGGCTGTGCGTCGGGGTCTACGCCACCTCGATCTCCACCCCGCTGTTCTTCGCCCAGGCCGTCGGCCGCTTCGTGCGCGCCCGCAAGCGCGGCGAGACGGCCTCGGTGTTCCTGCCGACCATCCCGATGCTGCTGGGCTTCGCCAACGAGATGGAGCTCCAGCGCGACCACGTGCTGGACCGGCCGAAGAAGGAGGGCGACGGCCTCTTCGACGAGGAGGACCGGCTGCTCGCCGAGGCCGAGCGGGCCAACGACGGGCCGGACGGCGCGGGCGGCGACGAGTTCTCCTACGAGGCGCTGGGCTCCGAGGCGGTCTTCGACCGGGTCCTGTACAACGCCATGGAGTTCGGCATGCAGGCCCACCCGGGGAGCGAGGAGGAGGAGGACTACCTCGGCATCCCGGGCCTGCTGGAGCCGGACCAGGTGCAGATGCTGCTCCAGAAGCGCCAGCACCGGCAGATCCAGCGCAGCAAGACCAAGCCCGCCGAGGAGGCCGACCTGCTGGAGCTGCCGGCCGAGCAGCGGCCGGTGGTCACCCACCAGGAGCTGCGGGAGCTGCGCAAGGAGCTGAACGCGCTGGTGGCCGCCTGGCACCACCGCACCAACCAGCCGCACGGCACCATCCACAACGAGCTGCGCCGCCAGTGCGGCGGGCCGCTCACCGCGCAGGCCACCGCCAACCAGCTCAAGGCGCGGATCGTGAAGATCCGGGAGTGGGCCAACTAGGGCCTGTCGGCGGAGGGGCTTCGAAGGGCGGCGCGTCCGGTCACCGGACCGGGGGCGCGTCCGGAGCCCGACGCACCCGGCGAATCGCGGGGGTTCGTCCCGAATTCGAGGCGCTGTTGGAGTTGATCACGCCCGAATTTTGGACAACCACTTCCGTCGCGTCATTTCCTTCACTACCTTTCCCCCACGCTCTTCCGTCGGGCAACCCCCGCGGGACGGCGTCGCAGGGCCGTGCGCGTCAACGACGACGCCGTACGGCCCGAGCGCGGCCACCCCCACCTGCGCGCGACACCGACCTTGGAACGGCGCCGCCCGCCCCGCGAGCGCCGCGGAAAGGATTGCCCGTCGTGACAGCCGAGACCTCCCAGACCCTGGACCGCGGCGTCCGGGTCCTCAAGCTCCTCGCCGACTCCGAGCGCGGGCTTACCGTGACCGAGCTGGCCGCCCGGCTGGCCGTCAACCGGACCGTGGTCTACCGGCTGCTGGCCACCCTGGAGCAGCACGGCCTGGTCCGCCGGGACATCGGCGGGCGCGCCCGGGTCGGCCTCGGCGTGCTGCGCCTCGCGCACCGGGTGCACCCGCTGCTGCGCGAGGCCGCGCTGCCGGCCCTGCGCAGCCTCGCCGAGGACCTCGGCGCCACCGCCCACCTGACCCTGGTGGACGGCAACGAGGCGCTGGCCGTCGCCGTGGTCGAGCCCAGCTGGACCGACTTCCACGTCGCCTACCGGACCGGCCTGCGCCACCCGCTCACCGAGAGCGCGGCCGGCCGGGCGATCCTGGAGGCGCGCACCTTCCCCAGCCAGCGCCGGCCCGAGCAGGGCTTCGTCATCACCCGGGCGGAGGAGCAGTCCGGGGCGAGCGGGGCCGCCGCCGCGCTGGTCGGACTGAGCGGCATCGAGGGCAGCGTCGGCGTGGTGATGCTGAACGGCATGGTGCCCGAGCGGGTCGGCCCCCGGGTGGTGGAGGCGGCGACCGAGGTGGCCGACGCCTTGAGGTAGCGCCCGCACCCGGTGTCGGGTGTGTTTGGATTCCCCTTGTGTCCGACACCAAGCTCTCCAAGGCCCTCACCTCCCCGCGGACCCGCGCGCTCACGCTGTGCGGGGTGCTGGTCGCCGCGCTGTTCGGGGTGGCCGCCTTCGTCCCGCTGCCGTACACGATCACCTGGCCGGGCCTGACCGCGGACACCCTGGGCTCGTACGAGGACAAGCCGGTCCTCACGATCACGGGCGCGCCGCTGCGCACCACCGAGGGCGAGCTGCGGATGGTCACCATCACGGCGACCAACCCGGGGCAGAAGAACACCTTCTGGCGCTCGATGCAGGCCTGGTTCGACCCGAAGGAGGCCGTGCGCCCGACCGAGACGGTCTACCCGGAGAGCAACCCGGTGAAGGCCGACGAGGCGACCGCCGCGCAGATGGCCGAGTCCCAGGACGCCGCCACCGCGGCCGCGCTGAACTACCTCCGCCTGTCGCCGGACCAGGTGAAGGTCAAGGTCGACCTGGGCGCGGTCGGCGGCCCGAGCGCGGGCCAGATGCTGGCGCTGGGCATCGTCGACAAGCTGGCCGGCGACGGCAAGGGCGGCGACCTCACCGGCGGGCTCACCGTGGCCGGCACCGGCACCATCGAGGCGGACGGCACCGTCGGCCCGGTGGGCGGCGTCCCCCTGAAGACGCAGGCGGCCGCCCGGGACGGCGCGACGGTGTTCCTGCTGCCCAAGGACGAGTGCTCGGACGCCAAGGTGAACACCCCGAAGTCGCTGCGGCTGGTGCCGGTCGGCACCCTCGGCGAGGCGGTCTCCGCCCTGGAGGCGCTGAAGAGCGGCGGCAGCGTCCCGTCCTGCTGACCCCCGGCCGGCCTCGTGCGGGCCTCCGACCGGCCGGGCGTCCCCCCGCACGGGGTCGGCCCGGCCCGCGCGGTCAGATTCCGAAGGCGACCGCGGCGAAGTCCTCGCCGAGCCGGGTGCGCAGCTCGGCGGCGATCCCGGCCAGCCGGTGGGCCTGGGCCATCGGCAGGGAGACCGAGATCGCGCCGATGCCGTTGCCCGCGACGATCGGCACCGCCGCACCCGCCGAGCCGAGCGCGTACTCCTGGAACTGGGTGATCGGGACGGCCCGCCGCGGGCCCTGGCGGGGCAGCAGCGGCAGGCAGGCCGGGTCCCGCAGGGTGTACGGGGTGAACGGCACCATCGGGTAGCGGGCCAGGTGGGCCCGGCGCTCCTCGGCGGTCATCAGGGCGAGCAGGGTCTTCCCGGCCGCGTGGGCGTGGGCGCCGACCCGCCAGCTGTGCCGGTCGATCAGCGGCGCGCCGGGGGCCTCGGCGGCCTCGATCAGCTCCACCTCGCCGTGCCGGTACCAGGTGAAGTAGACGGCGGCGGACAGCTCGTCGGCGAGCAGGCCCAGCAGGGCCCTGAGCCGGGCCCGGTCGGTGGCCGGGCCGTCGTCCCGGACCAGCCCGGTGACGGCGGGGCCGGTCAGGTAGCGGCCGCTGTGGCGCTCCAGGTAGTGGTCGTGCACCAGGGTGCGCAGCAGGTGGTAGGCGGTGCCCAGGGCGAGGTCGGTGTCCCGGGCGAGCTGCTTGGCGGTGGCGCCCTTGGGGTAGCGGGCGGCCGCCGCCAGCAGGCGCAGGGCGCGCTGGGCGGAGGCGATGAGGGTGGGGGCGGTACCGTCGGCCGCGACGGCGTTCATCATGCGGGGGCCGACCAGGGGGAGGGCGCGGCCGCCACGGGTATCAGCGGGCCGGAGAGCGGCGCCAGGATTTGTAGAACGTTCATACATAAATCTTGCGGCCCCCGACGCCTCCTGCCTATGCCGAATCGGCGCGTGGCGTGGCGCGGACCCTCCTACTCGGCGGCGGCCTGGTCCACCAGCGGCAGGATCCGGTACGGCACCGGGTTCTCCAGCACGATCGCGGTGGACGAGCGGACGATCCCGTCGAAGCCCAGCACCCGGTCGATCACCCGCTGCAGATCGGCGTTGGACCGGGCCACGATCCGCACCAGCATGTCCCCGATCCCGGTGATGGTGTGCAGCTCCAGCACCTCCGGCACGCTCGCCAGGTGCGCCCGCACGTCCGCGCCCTGCCCCTGGGAGATCTCCAGGGTGGCGAAGGCCGTCACCGGGTAGCCGATCGCCGCCGGGTCCACCTCCGGGCCGAAGCCGCCGATCACGCCCTTGGCCTGGAGCCGGTCCAGCCGGGCCTGGACGGTGCCCCGGGCGACCTGCAGCCGGCGCGAGCACTCCAGCACCCCGATCCGGGGCTCCTCGGCGAGCAGCCGGATCAGCCGGCCGTCCAGCGGGTCGATCGTGTCGTTCGTACTGCCCACGATGGAATTCCCTTGAGGGGCAGTGGAGTTGGGGGAGCCGGGGGAGCTCGGCGAGTGGGCGGGGGGCATTCGCGGCACCGTCCTGTGGTGGGCATTCTGTACAGCGGCGCGGCCGATTCTCCCGCTCCGGGGCACAGCTTGACCAGGAGGAAACGGAACAGTTGCGCGCGGGTCGGCCCGGCGACACCCTCCAGCCACACCCCCGTGCGCAGGGCCCCACCCCCGGTGCCGGGGGCGGCCACGATGGTCCGTACGCCTACCGGGAGGGCAGTCATGACCGACACCGCCGCCGAACCCGCCCTGTTCGGGGCAGACCTCCCACCGGACCTGGCGGAGGCGGGGCCGCTGCCGATGGGCCGCGCCGACGCGGTGGTCTTCGCGGTCGCCGACGCCGAGCGGGCGGCCCGCCGCTACTGCGCCGCGCTCGGGCTGCGATGTACCGCGTACGCCGGGCCGGAGACCGGCGAGCCGGAGCTGCTCTCGTACGTGCTCGCGGCGCCGGGCACGCGGATCGTGCTCACCTCCCCGGTGCCCGCCGCCTCGCCGGGGCCCGCCGCCCCGGTGCGGACCGCCTCCCGGACCGCGCCCCGGGTGCGGACCGGCGGCCCGCGCGGCCGGGAGCTGACCGCGTACCTGGACCGGTACGGGGACGGGGTGCTGGACCTCGCGGTGAGCGTGCCGGACGTCTACTACGCCTACGACTACGCGGTGGACCGGGGCGCGCTGTCGCTGGCCGAGCCGTACGAGGCGCGGGACGACTACGGCGCGGTGGTGCTGGCCACCATCGGGGTACCGGGCGGGACCAGGCACACGCTGGTGGACCGGGCGGGGTACGTGGGGCCGTACCTGCCGGGGTACGTGCCGTGCGACGGCCTCTGACGGGGCGTCGTGCGGCGGACCGGTTCCTGACGGTCCGCCGGAAGCGCCTCAGCGGATCGCCGTCTCCACGATCGGCGGGTGGCCGTTCCAGGAGGCGAAGACGGAGTTGGCCTCGTCGCCCCGGGTGAAGTCGACCCGCAGCCACTGGCCGTCGGTCCACACCTGCATCTGCCAGCCCGGGTCCGGGGTGGCGGAGACCAGGGTGGCCCGGTCCGGCTTCAGGTCCAGCGCGACCTTGCCGCCCGGGATCGGGTAGCTCTTCACCGTGGACGTCGTGGTGGCGGTGGGGACGGGCCGGCGGGTGGGCGGCGCGGCGGCGGTGGTGGCGGGGGCCGGGCCGTGCGGGGCGGTGGCGGCGGTGGCGGCGTTGGTGGTGCCGGTGGTCGGGGAGGCCGCCGGGGAAGGGGTCGTGGACTGTGCGGCGGAGCGCGGCTGGTCCGCGGTGGCGGGCGCGGAGTGCAGCGTGCCGTCGGCCTTCGGGGAGGGCAGCGGCAGCGCCGTGGGCCGTTCGAACGCGGCGCCGGTCAGCACCGCGTGCACGCCGAGCCAGGACAGCGCCACCGCCGCCCCGGTGGCCGCCGCCCAGGCGCCGAGCTGTACCAGTCCGTTCCGCATCGTCCGCACATCCTGCCGTATTTCCATACGGATGGAGACCGGCACCCCCGGTATTCAGCAGGGCAGTTGCACAATGTCCGGACCCACCCCCGAGGTACAGACCACTGACCGGCGATGGCGTACCGTGCAGGCCCATGGCAACAGTGCTCGTGGTCGAGGACGACCCCTTCGTACGATCCGCCCTCATCCGGCACCTGACCGACACCGGTCACGCGGTCCGCAGTGTGGGCACGGCTCTGGAGGCGCTGCGGGAGGTCGCCCAGGTCGGCTGTGACCTGGTGATCCTCGACCTCGGCCTGCCGGACCTGGACGGCAGCGAGGCGCTCAAGATGATCCGGGGCCTGACCAACGTTCCGGTGATCATCTCCACCGCCCGGGACGACGAGGCCGAGATCATCCGGCTGCTCAACGACGGCGCCGACGACTACCTGGTGAAACCTTTCTCCGGGGAGCACCTCAGCGCCCGGATGACCGCCGTGCTGCGGCGGTTCGGCAGCGGCGCGGCCCCCGTCGCCCAGGTGCTGCGGGTCGGCGGACTGGCCATCGACCTCCAGCGGCGGGAGGCCGCGCTGGACGGACGGCCGCTCGACCTGACCCGCCGTGAGTTCGACCTGCTGGCCTTCCTGGCCGCCCGGCCCGGCGTGGTGGTGCCGCGCAAGGAGATCCTCGCCGAGGTCTGGCAGCAGACCTACGGCGGCGACCAGACCATCGACGTCCACCTCTCCTGGCTGCGCCGCAAGCTCGGCGAGACCGCCTCCAACCCCCGCTACCTGCACACCGTCCGGGGCGTCGGGGTCCGACTGGAGGCCGCCGGAGGACTGCCGGAGCACCGGACATGAGGCGGTTCGGGCGCTCGCTGCGCTGGGCCCTGATCAAGGCCGCGGTGGCCGGGACCACCATGGTCGCGCTGGCCTTCCTGATCCCGCTCGGGCTGATGGTCCAACAGACCGCGCGGGACCGGGCCTTCACCGCCGCCGAACGGCAGGCCGCGGCGCTCGGGCCCGCCCTGGCCATCACCACCGACGAGGACGCGGTCAACCGGGCCCTGGCCAGTACGGACGCCGGCGGGCAGGGACGGATGGCGGTGCACCTTCCGGCGGCCGGGCAGCCCGCCGGAGCGGGCGGCGCCGAGGCGGCGACCGCGGGGACGGGCGGGGGCGGCCCCGGGACGGTGGCCGCGGGGACGGGCGGGGGCGGCCCCGGTGTGGCGGCCGCCGGGACCGGCGAGCCCGAGGGCCCGATGCTGGGGGAGGGGCGCGCCGCCGCGGCCGACGTGGCCACGGCCGGCGGAAAGGGCCGCTCCTTCACCGTGAAGGTGGCCGGCGGGTACGCCCTGCTCCAGCCGGTCGCGGTGGACACCGGGCGGACCGCGGTGGTCGAGGTGTTCGTGGCCGAGAGCGACCTCACCCGGGGCGTGGCCACCGCCTGGCAGGTGCTCTCCGCCGTGGCGCTCGGCCTGGTCGCCATCTCGGTGCTGGTCGCCGACCGGATGGGCAGCCGCATCGTCGCCTCCGCGCGGAAGCTCGCCGCCGCCGCCCGCTCGCTCGGCGCCGGGAACCTCGCGGTGCGGGTCCCGGTGGAGGGCCGGCTGGTCGCGGGCAGCCCGGAGGAACTGCGCGAGGCCGGCCAGGCGTTCAACACCATGGCCGACCGGGTGGTCCAACTCCTCGCCGCCGAACGGGAACTGGCCGCGGACCTGTCGCACCGGCTGCGCACCCCGCTGACCGTGCTGCGGCTCAACGCCGCCTCGCTCGGCGAGGGCGACGCGGCCGACGCCACCCGGCACGCGGTCGCCCAACTGGAGCGCGAGGTCGACCAGATCATCCGCTCGGCCCGCCGCGCCCCCGAGGACGCGCCCGTCGTCGCGGTCGGCTGCGACGCCGCCGAGGTGATCCGGGAACGGGTCGCCTTCTGGTCGGCGCTGGCCGAGGACGAGGGGCGCCGCTGGCAGCTGGCCGGCGCCGAGCGGGCGGCGCCGGTGCCCGTCCAGCGCGGCGACCTGGCGGCCGCCGTCGACGCGCTGCTCGGCAACGTCTTCCGGCACACCGCCGTCGGCACCGCCTTCTCGGTGGACGTACTGGCCACCGACTGCTCGGTGATCGTGCTGGTCGGCGACGCCGGACCGGGGTACAGCGACCCGGCCGCCGCCCTCAAGCGCGGCGAGGGGCACGGCGGCGAGGGCTCCACCGGCCTCGGCCTGGACATCGTCCGCAAGCTCGCCGAGTCCACCGGCGGGGACCTCGCGCTCGGCCGCTCCGCGGTGCTCGGCGGCGCCGAGACCCGGCTGCGGCTGCGCACCGGGCCGCAGGAGGCGGCGCCCGCGCGGGGCGGACGGCGGCGGAGCCGGGGCGCGCTGTTCCAGAAGTGACGGGGTATCGGGGTGGCCGGGCGCCAGGTGTGGCGCTACGGCGCCCGTGCGCTCTTCCTTAACGGCGGCCTAAGGGACCTCTACCGCTCGCTCAGCCCGCCCGTCGCGCCCCCGGCCCACCGCTAGCGTCGGTCGCGCCGACCTCCACCCCGGCGCCGACCCCACCCCGGCCGTCACCCCCACGGCGACCGGTGTGCCCGTTCCCCCGGTCGGCGCCGGGGCCGGACACACCCTGTGCGTGGACACCCCGCTCCACCCGCCGTACGACCTGGTCGCAGGGGCCAAGGCCCATGCCGACGCGACGTGCTCCAGCGTCGTCCAGCAGCAGGTGGACTTCACCCGGGCCCTGGGGGCGTACACGGGCTGAGGGTCGTGATCGCGTGATCGCCTGATTCCCGGCTCTGGCCGTCCGTGCCCCGCTCGCGGCGGAGGACGGCTGGTCAGGGCCGGTCTGTCACGCCGGGTAGTCGATCGTGTCCGGTTCCGCCCGGGCGGCATCCGGTATCGTCGCTGGTTGGCCCAGCCGTGGACGGAGTGGACAGTGACAGCGGTGCAAGACGAGCGCAGCCCGGTGCGGACCGCACCCGACCCCTCGCCCGCCCCCCTGTCGGACCGGCTGCGCCGGGCCCTCGGCGCCCCCGTCCGGGCGCTGCGCGAGGCCCCCCGCCGCCCGCTGCTGGCGGCCTCCGCCGTCGCGCTGCTGTCCCTGCTGGTGTACGCGGTGGTCCGCCACTTCGTGCACACCTCGATGGTGGACATGATCGTCTACCGGGCCGAGGGCGCCGCCGTGGCCAACGGCACCGACCTGTACGCGCTGCGCGTCACCGAGTGGAACCTGCCCGCGACCTACCCGCCGTTCGCGGCGATGCTGTTCGTCCCGACCACCTGGTTCCCGGTCCCCTTCCTCCGGGTGGCGATCACTCTCGGCAACATCGGGCTGCTCGCCCTGCTGACCCACCTGTCCTTCAAGCTGGCCGGGTGGCCGCGCCGCGAGCTGCGGCCGATCGGCGTGATCCTGGTGACCGGCCTCGGGGTCTGGCTCGAACCGGTCTTCACCACGCTCCGTTACGGCCAGATCAACCTCGCGCTGGCCTGCCTGATCCTCTGGGACCTCACCCGTCCGGACGGGCGGCGGAGCAAGGGAGTGGCGATCGGCATCGCCGCCGGCATCAAGCTCACCCCCGGCCTGTTCGCGGTCTACCTGCTGGTCACCGGACGGATCCGGGCCGCCTTCGTGGCCGGCCTCACCTTCCTCGGCACCTTCCTGCTCGGCGCCCTGGTCCTGCCCGACGCCACCTGGGGCTTCTGGACCAAGTACCTCTACGACTCCTCCCGGGTCGGCAAGACCTGGATCGTCGACAACCAGTCGATGCGCGGCGCCTTCGCCCGCCTGCTGCACAGCGCCGACCCCGGCACCGTCGCCACCCTCGGCGCCGGCCTGGTCGCGGTGGCCGGCCTCGCCGTCGCCGCCTGGGCCGCGCGCAGCGGCCGCTGGCTGCCCCGGGCCGAGGCCTGGGGCGTCTGCTGCGCGGCCGTCACCGCCGTCCTGATCTCGCCGATCAGCTGGACCCACCACTGGGTCTGGTGCGTGCCGATGCTCGTCCTGCTCGCCGCCGAGGCCTCGGTCGAGCACGCCCGCCCGGCCGGCGTCCGCCGACTGCGCTGGCGGGCCGCCTTCTGGGCCACGCTGGTCGCGTTCCTGTCCTTCGCGATGTGGGCCGCGAAGCCGGTCGGCCTGGCCGTCCTCGACATGTCACCGTGGCGCCAGCTGCCGACCTCCGTCTACCCGTGGGTCGGACTCTGCTTCCTGATCGCCGCCGCCGTCCGGATAAGGGCCCGACGGCGCTCGGCCGGCGCGCCGCTGGTCCGGCTGCCCGGACAGCGGGAGACCGGCGGCCCGGACGCCGCCCGCGGTCGTCAGCAGGCCCCCGCGGCCCGCTGAGCCGGCGGGGGCGCCGCTCCTGCTTCCCTGTTCCCGCGCTCGCGGTTCCCGCCGAGCCCGCTGCCCGTGCTCGTGGTCGCGGTCGTGGCCGTGCTCTCGCGGGTGTCCGTGTCCGTGTCCCTGCTGCTGTCCGTGCCGGTGCACGCTGCGGCGCACGCCTAGGCGAGCAGCTCGGCGAGCGAGCCGTCCATGTCCAGCGCGGCCAGCTCGCTGCCCGGCGGGACCAGCCGGTGCGCCCGCTCCAGCCAGGCCGCGACGATCGGCAGCGGGGCCTCCAGCAGGGCGTCCCCGGCGGGCGAGCTCAGGGCCAGACAGAGCACGCTGCGCCGCCCCGAGCGCGTCGGCCAGATCCGCACGTCGCCCTGGCCGCACGGGCGGAAGGTGCCCTCGACCAGCAGCTCGCGGGCGAACACCCAGGTCACCGGGGAACCGGTGTCCAGGTGGAAGGTGATGTACACCGCGTACGGGTCGTGGCTGCCGTAGGACAGTCGGGCCGGGACGGGGACGCTGTGCTCCGGCGAGAGCACCAGGTTGAGCTCCAGCTCGTGCTCGACGACGCTGACGGGACGCTCCATGATCGTCTTCCTCTCTGCCTTCGGGCGGTGCCCGGTTCCGGGCCCCTGTGACCTTTGAGAGGGCGGTCCGCACCGGCTCTTACACACGTTTCCGGGATTTCTTCGGGAAGTTTGGTGAGGGGTGGTGAACGGCGGGTGGCACGGCGCGCGGGCCATCGTCGTGCGCTGGGTTCCTTACCTTGAGCCACCCTCCGCTGTCCGGGGATTCGCGAACTTTCCGTCACGGCTTCGATGAGGTACTACCCTTTGTGACTGCCCGGCGACTGTCCGCCCATCGGTGGCTCCCCCACGCGCGCCGAACGCCGGGCGCGCGCCTGGTCGTGCGCGCGGGGGGACGCGTCTGCGGTGGTCGGGCCCGGTCGGCCCGCACCGTCCTCGTCAGGCCCTGCCAGGAAAGAAGACCCCCATGACGGACCGCCCCTTCGCCGCCGCCGGCGACCCGGCCGTCGCACCCGAGCCCGGCTACTACCCCGACCCCTCCATCCCCGGCTTCATCCGGTACTGGGGCGGCTCGGCCTGGGTGCCCGGCACCAGTCGGCCCGCGCCCGCCGAGGGCGAGGTGCCGGCGCCGCCCCGGTACGCGACCCGCCCTCCCGTCCCGGGCGGGCCGGCGGCGCGGGCGGTGCCGCCGCCGGTGGTGCTGCTGGAGGCGGTGGCGCCGGAGGCGGGGTGTGCGGGGCCGGTGGCCCCGGAACCGGTGGCTCCGGAGCCGGTGGCCCTGGGGGCGGTGCCGCTGGGGTCGGTTCCCCCGGGGTCGGCGCCTTCCGGGGTGGCGCCCCCGGGGTCCGTGGCGGAGGTGCGGGGCGGGCTGCCGGCGGGCGGGGGCGACACCGGGCCGGTGTACTTCGACCAGACCTCGGGCGGGGCGTCCTTCGTGCTCGGGCCGCGGGTGGCGGAGGTGATCGGCGGGCCGGTGTTCCGGACGGTCGACGGGCCGGGGGTGCTGTCGGGGGTTTCGCCGGGGGTGCCGTTCGGGGTGCCCTCCGGGGGGCCGTCGGGTTTCGCCGGTGCCGAGCCGCCCGGGGTCGTGGACGCGTCGGTGGCCTTCGGCGCGGTGCCCGAGGCGGCCCCCGTCCCGGGGCTGGGGCTGGGGCTGGGCCCGGCTCCGGCCCCGTCCGCCGCTCCGGTCGCCGGGGATTTCGAGTCCGGCTGGCAGGCCGATCCGCGGGCGCAGCGGGGCCTGATGGAGACGGGCGACGCGCCCCGTTGGGTCTCCTGGGGGGTGCTTCCGGAGGCGCCCGAGGTGGAGCAGGGGCGTGCGGAGCCCGAGCGTGCTCCGATTGCCGCGGAACTGGCCGCCGCCGGCGCTCCCGCCGTGGCGGTGGCGGTGCGGGAGGCCCCGGTGCCGGCCGTCCTGGCCTCGGGCCCGGTGCCGGTGGTCGGCGAGGAGATGCTCCGGGGCCCGCTTCAGGCCCCGGCCCCGGCCCCGGCCGCGGCCGCGGCCGCCTCGAAGCCCCTGGCCGCGGTGGCGGCGACCGCCTCCGCCCACGCCGCTCCGCTGCCCGCCGTACGGGCGGTCCGGGAGACCGCCGTCCAGCCCCGCCCGCCCGCCGCCACCCCCGTCCCCGCGCCCTCCCGGGCCGCCCGGACCTCCCGGGACGCCCGGACCACCCGGATCCCCGGGCCGGCCGGCCTCGGCCGCCGACTGGCGGCGCGGACGGTGGACACCGCCGTGCTGCTGGTGGTCGCGGTCGCCGCAGGGATCCCGCTCGGCAACTCGGTCTCCGACCACCTCCGGCAGAAGGTCGACCAGGCCCGGATGGCCAGCGCCCTCACCCGGCGCCAGGTCCAGGTCTGGCTGGTGGACGACGTGGTGCTGGGCAAGATCGCCGTGCTGATCGGCATCCTGCTGTTCGTCAGCCTGCTCTACGAGGTGCTGCCGGTCGCCCGCACCGGACAGACCTTCGGCAAGCGGATCGTCCGGATCCGCGTGGTGGACGCCGCCGCCCCCGCGGCCCGCACCAGGCTGAGCCTCGGCCGCTCGCTGCTCCGCTGGGCCGTGCGGCAGCTGGGCGCGGTGCTGCTGCTCGGCCTGGTCTGGCCGGTGTTCGACCGTACGGCGCGGCGGGGCTGGCAGGACCGCGCGGCCCGGACCCGGGTGGTGCGCGGCTGAGGGCTGGTAGGGCCCGGTGCAAAACGGACAAAATGTCCCGAACATCGAGAATATGTGATGTTCTACTCGGGGGCATGAGCACCCACGACCCCTCAGGCCCCCAGCCGGAGGGGGGCGGTACGCCCTCCTTCGACAAGCAGCCCCCGCAGCCGGGCGGCGGCACGCCGGAAGGCGAGCCGTCGGGCCCGACCCCGTCCCACGACCCGTCCGGTGACCGGTCCGGCGGTCCCGGCGCCTACCAGGGCACCTACGGCGGAAGCCCGTACGGCGAACCGACCCCCGGTCAGAACCCGTACGGCCAGAACCCGTACGACCAGCCGCCGCCCGGCCACGGCACCGGCTACGGCCCCGGCGCGTACGGCACCCCCGGCGGCGGCCCCGTCCCCGGCATGCCGCCGATCGGCACCTGGCCCAAGCGGTTCCTCGCCCGGCTGATCGACTACCTCCTGATGCAGGCCGTCGGCGTGATCATCGTGGGCCCCTTCACCGACCTCAGCACGCGCAACGGCTCCACCGAGGCGTTCTGGCTCGGCTGCGCCATCTACCTCGTCTACGAGGCCCTGATGCTCAGCCGGGACGGCCAGACCCTCGGCAAGAAGGCGATGAAGATCCGCGTCGCCATGCTCGTCGACGGGAACAAGCCCACCCAGTCCGCCGCCTGGACCCGCGCCGCCGTCTTCATCCTCCCGGCCGTGCTCTGCTGCGCCGCGCTCTGGTGGATCGTCGACGGCCTCTTCGGCGTCTTCGACAAGCCCTACCGGCAGTGCCTGCACGACAAGGCCGCGAAGACCGTGGTGGTCACCACGGAGGTCTGAGCGGCGCGGCGGGACGCGCCCGCGCCCGGCGGCGGATCAGCGCTGCCGGGCGTACGCGTGCCCGGCAGCGGTCGCGGTGGGGTGCGGCGGGGCGGCCGGGGCCCCGGGACCCGACGCCACGGTGGCGGACCTGGCCGCGGCGGCGGACATCGAAAGCACCGTCACCACGGTGCCGAGCGCCAGCGCGAACCCCACCAGCACCACGACCGCCAGGACGCCCGAGGCGCCCGAGACGGCCAGCAGTGCCACCGTGGTGGCGACGACGGTGAACGAGCCGAGGCAGGCCTGGGCGACGGAGGGGCGCGGCATGGCGGGGGTCCTTCGCACGTCGGGGGAAACGGGCGGGAGTGGAGCCGGTTCCAGTGGTGCTACCCCGCGGGGAGGACGGGTACGTCCAGGCTAGCCCCCGGAGGCGGGGGCACAGGGGGCGCACGGGCTCACCCCGGGGTCGTCCGGCCCGCTCGGTACGGTGAGACCGGCACCTGCCACGCACTGTCGCAGAGCACGTATCACCGAGCACCACGTACCCGGGGGAACCGACCATGCCCATCCCCGCCGACTGGCCCACCACCGAGGCCGAGGCACTCGCCGAACAGGAGCGGCTGCGCCCGCTCGTCCAGCCCCACGACGACCCGGGCCGGGACCCCGCCGCCCCCGGCACCCTGATCGCCGGCGTGGACGTCGCCTACGACGACGAACACGACCTCGTCGCCGCCGCGGCCGTCCTGCTCGACCGCGACACCCTGGACGTCGTCGAACAGGCCACAGCCGTCGGCCGGATCGCCTTCCCGTACGTCCCCGGACTGCTCGCCTTCCGCGAACTCCCCGCCGTCCTCGACGCGTTGGCCGCCCTCACCCGCACCCCCGACACCGTCGTCTGCGACGGCTACGGCCTCGCCCACCCCCGCCGCCTCGGCCTCGCCAGCCACCTCGGCATCCTCACCGGACTCCGCACCCTCGGCGTCGCCAAGACCCCCTTCACCTTCGACCACCACGAACCCGACGCAGCACGCGGCTCCTGGACCCCCCTCACCGACCCCGCCACCGGCGAGGAGGTCGGCCGCGCCGTCCGCACCAGGGCCGGCGTCAAACCCGTCTTCGTCTCCGTCGGCCACCGCACCGGCCTCGACACCGCCGTCCGCACCACCCTCGACCTCGCCCGCCACTACCGCCTCCCCGAAACCACCCGGCACGCCGACTCGCTCTGCCGCCGCGCCCTCGCCGACGCCCGACGCACCGGGACGAACGCGAACTGACCATGCCCCGGGCGGGATTCGGGCCCGGTGTGTTAGACATGAGACACCGGGGCCCGGCCCCGGCCGCCAGGGGGACGGACGCACGGGGGAGGCGCCGACATGGGCACAGGGACCACCGGAACCGGATCGACCGGCGGAGCCGGACAGGGCTACCGCGTCGAGGTCGAACAGCTCCGCGCCTTCGCCGGCCAAGTACGGCTGCTGCTCGCCGACTTCCAGAAACACGCCGACGGCACCGACGCCCACGGCCGCAGCGGCATCGGCAAGACCGCCTTCGGGACCTTCGCCGAGGCCGCCGAGATCCACGGCCGCTACGGCACCATGCGGGACGCGCTGCGCGACGTCCTCAACCAGCTCCAGGAAGCCGTGAACGAGGCCCAGCAGAAGGCCGACCTCACCGCCACCAACTACGAGGAGCAGGACCAGCACACCGCCACGAAGCTCAAGCTCGGCGACGACGGCTGGTCCGTCGCCCAGCCCTCCGCGAGCAGCCAGGCCGCGGCCCAGCAGAACCGCACCCCGTCCACCCGCGGCAACGCCACCGTCTGACCGCCGCCCGCCCGCCCCGAACGGAGGCCGACCGCCCGTGGTCTACACCGACTTCACCAAGTACAGCCACGCCCAGCTCCGCACCATGGCACAGGCCCTCGACCCCGGCGCGGTGATGGCCGCCGGCGACCCCTGGCGCAAGGCCGCCGACACCCTCAAGCAGATCCGCCAGACCCTCACCAAGGCCAGCACCGAAGCCGCCACCTCCTGGGAAGGCACCACCAGCGACGCCTTCCACACCCGCATGCTCACCCTGGCCGCCAGCATCAACAACGCCGCCGCCTACGCCAACGACGCGGCCAACACCCTCCACAACACCTCCGAAGCCATGGCCAAGGCCAAGCGCGACATGCCCGAGGAACCCGGCAACTGGGACAAGGTCAAGGACACCGTCGGCGACGCCCTCTTCGGCGACGACGACGAACACATCCCCCTCGCCGACCGCAAGAAGGCCGAAGCGGCCGCCATCATGCAAACCCTCGCCATGCACTACCGCGTCGCCACCCCGGCCCTGAAGCCCCCGCCGGCGTTGGATGCGAGGCCGCGGCAGCCGATCCGGGACGACCCCGCAGACGGCGCCCAGGGTGATCCGAGTGGTGCCGCGGCGACGGCGGCCGCGATGATGTCGGGCACCTCGGTGGGAGCGGCGGGAGCATCGACACGGCCGACGACCGTCCCGCCTTCTCAACGTAGTTCCGCCCAGCCGCCGATGACGGCTCGGCCCGTGGCGAGGAGTACGCCTGCTCCGACCGACTCGGGGATCAAGGGCGGTACGGCGCAGACTCCGTCGAAGCCCTCGGTCCCACCGGGTCGTGGTTCCGGTGACGGCATCTCCGGCAGGCCAGTGGCGCCCGCGAGCGGAAGCATGCCGAGTCCGGCGCTGGCCGGGACACAGACCTCCGGAGTGGAGCTCGTGCAGGCCGGGGGCACCGCCACCGGGCCGTTCGGGGGTGCCAATGGTCCGGAGACCCCTCGCACCACCAGCCCGACGACCGTCTCTCCGGCCGCGCCGATCGTCGGCCCGGGGAAGGTCGGCCCCGGAGGCCGGGAGATCGCGGGTGGCGTGGTGCCGGTCGAGGGTTCCGGTCCGCGTGGCGGTCGGGCTCCCGGTGGTTCCGGTGAGGTCAGTCCGGTCATGGGCGCCCGAGGCCCTGGAGCTTCTGGTGGCCGGCAGTCCGGGGGTTCTCTGGCGCGACCTGGCGGGGTCGCGGGAGAGACGGCGAAGCCGGGTGGCGCACAGGGCAAGCAGTCGTTCACGGAAGGCGGGTCCGGGCTGGGAGCACGCAATCGCCTCAGGGGTGAGTCGGGCCCCGCTACGACGAACGGCGCGTCTCCCGGTATCCCGCTGGGTGGAGCACAAGGACGCAAGAAGGAGCGGGGGAAGGACGGCAAGCGGCCCGACTACCTCGTTGAGGACGAGGAGACCTGGGCGTCGAAGAAGCCCGCGAATCCGAACGTGGTGGAATGAAAGCCGGTCCGTGAGCGGACAACGGTTCTGATCGCATCCCGCAGGTCGGTGACCTGTGGGATGCCGCGCTGAGTGGGGTGACCAGGTTTGACGAGCCGCCGGTTGGCACGTGGTACGGCGACCCTTGCCGCTGGGGCACTGATCTGGGGTGTCGGGGCACCGGTGGCATCGGCCGATCAGATCAGGGACCAGCAGTGGGCTCTGAAGGCGCTCGAGGCGGAGACGAAGGTCTGGCCGACGAGCCAAGGCGATGGTGTGGTCGTCGCCGTGATCGACACGGGCGTGAGCCAGGATCAGCCGGATCTCACCGGACAGGTGCTTCCCGGCGGTGACTTCTCCGGTGGCAACACGGACGGTCGAGTGGACAACGACGGCCACGGCACCGGGATGGCGAGCCTGATCGCCGGACACGGACACGGTTCCCAGGACGGGATCATGGGCCTTGCCCCGAAGGCGAAGATCCTCCCGGTGAAGATCAAGTCTGGCGGCGACGGCCCGGACTCCCAGTCCACCTCCGAGCCGCAGCCGACCCCGGATCCTCAGCAGAACGACCTGGCGGACGCGATCCGCTTCGCGGCGGACCACGGTGCGAAGGTCGTCAACATGTCCATCGGAGGATATTCGCGCTTCGACTCGAAGCTGCGGAAGGCGGTCAACTACGCGGTGTCCAAGGACATCGTGCTGGTCTCCAGTTCGGGCAACGGGGCCGGTCTGGGGGTCGAGTATCCGGCCGCCTTCCCCGGCGTGGTGGCGGTGGGAGCCGTGGACTCCAGCGGGGTTGTGTGGGAGCGATCCACGTCCGGCCCCGAGACCACGCTCACTGCACCCGGCGTGGGGATCTACCGTTCCGCTCCGAAGTCCTCGACGGGCTACGAGCGGAGGAACGGTACTTCGGATTCCACTGCCTACGTCTCCGCGACGGCGGCGCTCATCCGTTCCAAGTACCCGAACCTGTCCGCTGGGCAGGTGATCAATCGGATGATCAAGTCGGCCACGAGCCCGGCCGGTGGGCCGGCGGTGCCCAACGGTCAGTACGGCTACGGGCTCGTCGCGCCGGCGAAGGCCCTGGAGGCGAATCCCGCCGTGGACAACGGGCCCCGGGAGAACCCCCTGCTCGGGCGGATGGAGGCGAAGGGCACTCCGCCTCCGGTGGACGAGGAGACCGACGAGCCCGCCGTCGTGCCCATGGTCCCCGAGGGGGACAAGGGGAGCGGCGGGAACGGGGTCGGGGTGGTCGTGGGGGTGGCGGCCGGGGGGTTGGTGTTGGTGGTTGCCCTTGTCGGGGTGTTGGTGGTGCGGAGGCGGCGGGGGGCGGGTCAGTGAGTGGCGAGCCATTCGTCGCGTAGGGCGGCCATCTGGAGGACGTCCCAGTAGCGGTCGTCCCAGTGGTGGGCTTGGCGGGAGCGGCCTTCGAGGGTGAAGCCGGACTTGCGGTAGGAGTGGGCGGCGCGTTCGTTGTACTCGAAGACTTCGAGGTGGACGCGGTGGAGGCGGATGGTCTCGAAGGCGTGGCGCAGGACCAGGAGGGTGGTTTCGGTGCCGATGCCGCGGCCGGTGTGGTCCGGGGTGAGGGCGATCCGGTAGCCGGCGGAGGAGTTGTCGGGGTCGACGTCGTTGAGGGCGGCCTCGCCGAGGAAGCGGCCGGTGGCGGGGTCTTCGACGGCGAGGTCGAGGCGGTCGGGCTGTTGGGCGCGGGTGGTGCACCACTGGTGGATGCGGTTGCGGGTGAAGGCGGTGCGGGTGCCGGTGAGCCGTTTGGTGGTCTCGTCGGCGCAGAGTTCCCACATCGGGTCGGTGTGCCGTTCGTCGAGGGGGACGAGCCGGGTGGTGGGGCCGTGCAGGGTGGGCTTCACGGCGAGGGCGGCGAGATCGGTGGGAGCGGTCATGGCGGCCAGGATGGATGGTCGGCTTCCGGTTCGTCCACGTGTTTAGTCCTGGCGTGCGGGCGCGCACCGGTTGGGGTGCGCGCGGGGACGGGGGCGTGTGTCGGGCGGTCGCGCCGGGTGAATGCGCCGGGGGTGGCAGTATTTCGGCGACCGCTGGCGTCATTGCCGCTGGTGGGGTTCCCCCGGTGGCGGAGATGCTGGGCCCATGAGCACTCCTGAGCGCACGCGGGTCGAGAGCACGTCGATCGCCGCCACGAACACCGCCGACGACGGGATCGTCCCCGACACCAAGGACTGGACCTGGGTGCTGGAACGCCCGTGCCCCGACTGCGGGTTGGAGACTCCGCGGGTGGTGCGGGAGGACGTCGCCGGGATGGTCCGGGCCAATGCGGAGGGCTGGCTGGCGGTGCTGGCGGGGGATGTGGACGGGCTGCGCAGGCGGCCGGCTCCGGGGGTGTGGTCGGACCTGGAGTACGCGTGCCACGTCCGGGACGTGTTCCGGCTGTTCGACGTCCGGCTGAACCTGATGCTGGACCTGGACGACCCGCTGTTCCCCAACTGGGACCAGGACGAGACGGCCGTCGCCGAGCGCTACGGGGAGCAGGACCCGAAGGTGGTGGCCGGGGAGCTGGCGGAGGCCGCTGAGACGCTCGCCGCCGCTTTCGAGCGGGTGGCGGGGGCGCAGTGGGCGCGGACCGGGAACCGCAGCGACGGGGCGCGGTTCACGGTCGAGTCGTTCTCCCGGTACCTGATCCACGACCCGGTGCACCACCTGTTCGACGTGACGGGCGAGCGGGTCTGAAGCCGGTCCTGAAGCCGGGCCTGGAGCCGGGCCCGGGAGCGGGGCCGAGGCCCGGTCTGAGGCCGGACCGGAGGCGGCCGGGGCGCGGGGTCACCAGCCGGAGGCCTCGCGCAGCATGGTGCGGCGCAGCCGTCCGGCCACGCTGGCGGCGTCCGTGCCGATGACGTCGGCGATCTCGGGGGCGGCGAGGCCGACGACGTAGTGCAGGATCGCCAGGTCGTCGTCGGCCGGGTGGCGGTCCGGGGCGGGGGTCGCCTGGCGGGTGTGGTCGGCGACGGTGCCGCGCAGGATCTCCCAGGCGTGCGCGGTGGGGTTGGAGCTGCCCATCAACTCCCGCCAGTGCACCGCGATTTCCGCGAAGGCCTGTTGGACGGCGACGGCCGCGGCGCTGTGCTCGGTCAGCCACACGCGCGCGTAGCTGAGGTACCGGGGGCGGTGGAGTTCGCAGAACGCGGTGAACTCCAGGGGCACCTCCGCCGGCTCGCCGGGCCTCGGGGGCGGCTCGGCTGAACTCTCGTGACGGTTGGTCATCTCGGCTTCTCGGAAAGGGAGATGGGTTTCTGACGGTCGATCATCTGTGCTCACTCTACGGTAGGCCCTCGGTGCGCTGGGTGACCAATCCGATGGAATGCCCGGAACCCGCCGCCGCCAGGCCGGTTCCGGTGGCGACCGGGTGCGGCGAGGTGGCGGGACGGCCGGGCGGAGGGCCGGCGAGGGCCGGTGGAGCGGTGCTGCGCAGTGGCGCGGGAGTCGTAGGTGCGAGCGTGTCGCGGCTGGTCAGAGGGTGTGGGGCGACGGCGGCCGCAGGGCGGTTGATGTGCCACCGTAGGCCCTGTGGAGGCTGGCGTCCACGCCCAGGGCGCGAACCTGGGTGCGCACAACCACCCGCACAACCGCACTCACGATCGTGGGGAAGATCGCCACGGAAGAGGGCATGGTCGTCACCGCGATGACGTCCGCGCGGGCGGGCCGGACGGCGTGCGCGGAACGGGTGCGCCGTGGACTCGGTGGACCCGGCGCCCGCCGCGCGCCGGGGCGGAGGGCGCGCTGGTGGGGCGGCCGTTGGACGGGGTGGTCCCGCGACCGCCGGTGTGCCGCCGGGCGCGTCCGCCACACCCCGGCGGCCCGGGTCGGGCCGGGCGGAACGCCGGGGGCGGGAGGGCGGGCGGAGCGGCCGGCTGTCCGTCAGGAGGTCGTCCGGGCCTCCGTGGGGGAGATCCGGTCGACGGCGGTGTCCCGTTCGACCTGGGTCGGGAAGGCTTCGACGGCCCGTCGCCGGGCCGCCTGCGCCGCCGCGGCTGCCGCGGCCGCAGCCGCCGCAGCTGCGGCGGCGGCCTCCTCGCGCTCGCACCGGTGCGCCGGGCCCGCGTGCGCCGCGCCCGTGTGCGCCGCGCCCGTGGCGTGGGCGCCGGCGGCATGCGGACCCGCGGCGTGGGCGCCGGCGGCATGCGGACCCGCGGCGTGGGCGCTCGCCGCGTGCACACCCGTGGCGTGCGCGGCGGGGGCGTGCACGCCCCCCGTGAGCGCCCCGGGGGCGTGTCCGGTGGCCCGTCGTCGGCGGCCGAGCGCGGCCCGGGCGGCATGCTCCTCGGCGGCCTGTCTAGCGGCCAGGTAGGCCTGTACGGCCGCCATGCCGTAGACGGGCTGGATGAGCTGGTGGCCCTTGAAGAAGGGCCTGGCCGGGGCGAACCCGGCGGCGACCACGAGGTCGCGGATCTCTGCTATCTCGGCCTCACTGCGGGCGGTGAAGCGGACCTCCCAGCCCTTCTTGTACGTATGCCCCTTCTCGCCGCTGCGGCGGGCGGGGTCCGGGCGGCGGACGTATCCGGGCAGACGGCCGAGGCGGAGCTGGGCCGCGCGGAGGCCGGCGGTCTCGTCACGTGACATGACGTAAGCCTAGGCAATCCCCGGGGCGGGATTGACGCCTTGGGGGTCCCTCGCCGTATGCCTTTGATCACTCTGGGTCAGGCGACCAGGTCGGCGATCGTTTTCGATCACATATGACAACCTGATGAGCGTCAATTACTCCAAATGAGTGAGGGTATGAGGACTTTAGTGCGGGCTGATCCCGGTTTCGCGACGGTTGGGTAACAGTGCGTCAGGGTCTCGGTCGCGGGTCCGGACGGTTGGGGATGGTGTCGGCATGAGCTACCGGATTCCGTCGCCGCCGCCGTCCCTGGAGGAGCTGGCGAAGCGTCAACAGAACGTCGTCACCGCGAGCCAGCTGCGCGCCCGGGGCGTGCCGGCCCGGATCATCACCGAGCACTGCCGCCGGGGCGGCCCCTGGCGGCGGGTGCTGCCCCGGGTCTACCTGCTGCAGTCCGCCGAGCCCACCCCGGAGCAGCGGATGTGGGCCGCGCTGCTGTACGCCGCGCAGAACGGCCGGGAGGAGGGCCGCCGGGAGGGGGCGGTGATCACCGGTACGGCCGCGCTGGCGCTGTACGGCTTCACGGTTGTGCCCCGGCTGCCGGCGGTGACCGGGGTGGACGTCCTGGTGCCCCGGCAGCGCCGGCTGAAGGACGTCGGCGAGGTGCGGATCCGGCGCACCGAACGGGAGTTGGTGGCCCGCTCGGTGCACGGCCTGGCCTGTGCGCCGGTGGCCCGGGCGGTCGCCGACGCGCTGGTCGAGTGGACGGCGGAGCCGGGTGGCGCGGCGCCGGTGCGCGAGGTGCTGCGGGAGGCCGTCGCCCTGCCCGGGAACCGCTGCACGGTACGGGAGTTGGTGTCCGAGCTGACCGACTCGGGGCTGACCTGCGAACCGCGGGTGCGGGCCGCCCTGGACGAACTGCTGGCCGTCGAGCGGGACTTGGCGCTGGATCGGATCGGCCGCCTGGTGGACGAGCGGCTGCTGCCCGCCCCGCTGAACGCCCCCGAGCTGCGGATGCGCGGCGGTACGTACATCGCCGTCCCGGACCTCTACTGGCCGGAGCGGGGCGTCGCGGTGGAGGTGGACTCGGAGCTGCGCAGCGTGAGCGAGGGCGAGGCCGCCTGGGTGCGCGGCGGGCAGCACCGGATGGAGTACCTGGGCATCCGGGTGGTGTACGTCTGCGGGGCCGCGCTGGCCGCCGACCCGGACGCGGTCGGCGGCGAACTGCGCGAGGCGTACCGGGTCGGCGGGACGGACGTGGTGGAGCTGCTGGTGGTCTGAGCGGGCGACGCCGGCCGACCGGAACACGCCGGCCGACCGGGACGCGCGGCCGCACCCACAACACGCCCGCACAACACGCCCGTACGGCACGACCCCCCGAATGCCGTTACAAACGGACCACCGGCGCGCCGACCAGCTCGACCCCGGCCGCCCGCAGCTCCGCCAGCGCGGCGGCGGTGGTCTCCGGGTTCACCCCGGCGGTGAGGTCCAGCAGTACGCGGGTGGTGAAGCCCGCCCGGGCGGCGTCCAGCGCGGTCGCCCGGACGCAGTGGTCGGTGGCGATGCCGACCACGTCGACCTGGTCGACCTGCCGCTCGCGCAGCCACTCCACCGGACCGCGGTTGTTCTCGTCCAGCCCCTCGAAGCCGCTGTACGCCGCCGAGTGGGCGCCCTTGTCGAAGACCGCCTCGACCGCGCCGGAGATGACGGCGGGCGCGAAGTTGGGGTGGAAGCCCACGCCCTCGGTGCCGGCCACGCAGTGCGGCGGCCAGCTGTCGACGTAGTCCGGCTCGGCGGAGAAGTGGTCGCCCGGGTCGATGTGGTGGTCGCGGGTGGCGAGGATGTGCCGGTAGCCGGGGGAGGACTCGGTGATCAGGTCGGTGATGGCGGCGGCCACCTCGGCGCCGCCGGCGACGGCCAGGCTGCCGCCCTCGCAGAAGTCGTTCTGCACGTCGACGACGATCAGTGCCCGGTGCATGACTCGCATCCTCGGATCTCGGGGGCCCGCGGGAGGCGGCGCCCCGGTGGGGGAGCCCTCGGGAGTACGCGGCCGGCCGTGCCGGGCGCGGGGGGTACTCGGGGAGCTCCGGGGGAACTCGGGGAACTCTACGGCTGACTCTAGGGAGTGGCGCCCGGGGGCGGAAGCCCCGGGGCCGGTCCGGGACATCCCGTCCGCGGGGACGGGGGCGGCGACGGAAGCCCCGGGGCCGGTCCGGTGGTCCGGCCCCGGGTTCCGGTCAGCGGCCGGGGCCGGCCGGCAGGACCAGTTCGGTCGGCAGCACCGGGTCGCCCTTGGACAGCTGGGTGGCCGACAGCGGCAGCGCGGCGCGGGCGCGCACGTGCCGGTCGCGGGCGGCGCTGAGCGGTTCCCGGCCGACTGTCTCGCCGCCCAGGACCAGCGGCACCTGCGTCAGGTGCGGGCGCAGGTAGTCCGGGACGGGGCCGGTGCCGACCACCTCGGCCTCGGCGACGCCGTCGGCGTCGGGCCGGCGGGCCGCCCACTTGCGGCCGCCGATGCTGGTCTTGCCGCCGGCCGCGCGCTTGGCGACCGGGATCAGCGGCCCGCCGTCGGTCTCGGCCCGGGCGACCAGCTTGTAGACCATCGCGCAGGTCGGGTGCCCGCTGCCGGTGACCAGGCTGGTGCCGACGCCGTAGCCGTCGACCGGGGCGGCGGCCAGGGCGGCGATCGCGTACTCGTCGAGGTCCGAGGTGACGATGATCCTGGTCCGGTCGGCGCCGAGGTCGTCCAGCTGGCGGCGGACCCGGTGGGCCAGCAGGGTGAGGTCGCCGGAGTCGATCCGGACGGCGCCCAGGTCGGGGCCGGCCACCTCGACCGCGGTGCGCACGGCCTCGCGCAGGTCGAAGGTGTCGACCAGCAGGGTGGTGCCCTTGCCCATGGAGGCGATCTGCGCCTTGAAGGCGTCCCGCTCGCTGTCGTGCACCAGGGTGAAGGCGTGGGCGGCGGTGCCGGTGGTCGGGATGCCGTGGGTGAAGCCGGCCTCCAGGTCGGAGGTGGCGGCGAAGCCGGCCACGTAGGCGGCCCGGGCGGCGGAGACGGCGGCGTGCTCGTGGGCCCGGCGGGCGCCCATCTCGATCACCGGGCGGCCGCCGGCGGCGGCGGTCATCCGGGAGGCGGCGGCGGCGATGGCCGAGTCGTGGTTGAGGATCGAGAGGATCACCGTCTCCAGGATCACGGCCTCGGCGAAGGTGCCCTCGACGGTGAGCAGGGGGGAGCCGGGGAAGTAGACCTCGCCCTCGGGGTAGCCGTGGATGTCGCCGCGGAAGCGGTAGTCGGCGAGGAAGCGCAGGGTTTCCTCGTCGACCACGTCCTGGTCGGCCAGCCAGTCCAGCTGGGGCGAGGTGAAGCGGAAGTTCTCGACGGCGTCCAGCACCCGGCCGGTGCCGGCCATGACGCCGTAGCGGCGGCCGCTCGGCAGGCGGCGGGTGAACACCTCGAAGACGGAGCTGCGGTGCGCGGCCCCGCTGCGCAGGGCGGCCTGCAGCATGGTGAGCTCGTAGCGGTCGGTGAGCAGGGCGGTCGAAGCGGCCGCTCGCACGGAAGTGGCGTCCATACGGATGATGCTACTACCACTTAGCGTCAGAGTGACGATTTCTCGTCGAGCGTGCCGGGGCGGAATCGCCCGGGTGTCCCCCGGATGGCAGCATGGGGCATGAGTGGTTACGGACGACTGTGCAGCGAGGAGGACCGGGGTGAGCGTCGCGCCCGTGGAGATCGAGCGCCCGGAGGTCGAGGGGGTGCCGGTGACCGAGCCGGACACGCCCTGGGTGACCATCGTGCACAACGACCCGGTCAATCTGATGAGCTACGTCCAGTACGTCTTCCAGGCCTACTTCGGCTACCCGAAGGACAAGGCCCGGAAGCTGATGATGGACGTCCACACCAAGGGCCGGGCGGTGGTCTCCAGCGGTTCCCGCGAGGAGATGGAGCGCGACGTCCAGGCGATGCACGGCTACGGCCTCTGGGCGACGCTGCAGCACGACTGACACCGAGCCGACTGACGCCGAGCCGACTGACACCGGGCCGACCGGCGCCGGCCGTACGACCGAAGACGACGAAGACGGGCTGACCGATACAGATGGCTGGGTTGTTCGAGAGCGCCGGCAGTGGTGGCGCGGCGATCGCGCTGGACGAGTGGGAGGCCTCCATCCTGCGCTCGCTGGAAGTGCAGGTGCTGGAGCTGATCGGCCCCGGTCCGGGCGGGGAGGGCGACGACCCGCTGGCCGCGCTGTTCGCCGAGGGCCCGACCGAGGCGCCCGCCGACCCGGTGCTGGCCCGGTTCTTCCCGGACGCCTACAGCGACCCGGAGGAGCCGGCGGACGAGGAGGCCGAGGTCGCGTCCGGGGAGTTCCGCCGCTTCACCGAGCTGGACCTGCGGGCCCGCAAGCGGGACGACGCGCTGTTCGTCGTCCGGGCGCTGGACGGGCTCGGCGGCGGCGGGGTGCTCAAGCTGGCCGCGCCGGACTGCCTGCGCTGGCTGGGCGCGCTGAACGACCTGCGGCTGGCCGTCGGCGTCCGGCTGGAGGTCACCGAGGACGACGAGGACGGCCTCTACGAGCTGCCCGACGACGACGAGCGCAAGCCGCTGGTGATGGCGTACCTGTGGCTGGGCGCCCTGCAGGAGTCGCTGCTGGAGGCGATGGCGGACTGACCTGCGCGGACCGCTCTGCGCGGACCGCTCCGCGGGGGTCGCCGTATACGCACCGTGTCGCACGGATCGCCCTGCGGGGTCGATCCTGCCCGATTCCGGGCAAGCCCCGGCCGTTTTGTCCAGAATATGGACGATCAGCCGGGGCTTTTCCCATCAAAATGGGACAGAACATACCAGGTCATGCTCAAATAACGCTCAGATGGACGCCGCTATCCGAACCCTGCGTGGTACGACTTCTCCACCCCCGAGACCGACCAGGACGGTGCACAGTGGCCGAGAAGTTGTACGACGAAAGGGTCGATACTCCACCGGATGCGGAGGGCTACGAGCGCGGGCTCGGCAGCCGCCAGATCCAGATGATCGCGATCGGCGGTGCGATCGGCACCGGCCTGTTCCTCGGCGCGGGCACCGCGATCTCCCGCTCCGGTCCCAGCCTGATCCTCTCCTACGCCGTCGCTGGCCTGGTGATCTTCGTGATCATGCGGGCGCTCGGCGAACTGCTCACCTACCGCCCGGTCTCCGGCAGCTTCGCCGAGTACGCCCGGGAGTTCCTCGGTCCCTTCGCCGGCTATGTGACCGGCTGGACGTACTGGCTGTTCTGGGTCGTCACCGGCATGGCGGAGACCACCGCCGCCGCCGTCTACGTGCGGTTCTGGGCGCCCGGCATACCGCAGTGGGCCAGCGCGCTGACCTTCCTGGTCCTGCTCTACGCGGCCAACCTGATCTCGGTGAAGCTGTTCGGCGAGATCGAGTTCTGGTTCTCCATGGTCAAGGTCACCGCCATCATCGGCATGATCCTGATCGGCGTCGGCGTGCTGACCCTGGGCTTCAGCAAGGCCGGTGACACCGCGTCACTCGGCCACCTCTGGCAGGACGGCGGCTTCTTCCCCAAGGGCATCGGCTCCACCGTGATGACCCTTCAGATCGTCATGTTCGCCTACCTGGGCGTCGAACTCGTCGGCGTCACCGCGGGCGAGAGCGAGAACCCCGAGAAGACCCTGCCGCGGGCCATCAACACCCTGCCGTGGCGGATCATGCTGTTCTACATCGGCGCCCTGGTGGTCATCCTCTCGCTCGTGCCGTGGACCGAATTCCGGCCCGGCGTCAGCCCGTTCGTCGCCGCCTTCGGCAAGATCGGCATCCCGGCGGCGGCCGGCATCATCAACTTCGTGGTGCTCACCGCCGCGCTCTCCTCCTGCAACTCCGGGATGTACTCCACCGGCCGCATGCTGCGCGACCTCGCGCTGCGCGGGCAGGCCCCGGGACGGCTCACCAGGCTCAACTCCCGCCGCACCCCGGCCTTCGCGATCACCGTCTCCTGTCTGCTGATGGGCATCGGCGTGGTGCTCAACGGCGTCGTCCCGGCGCGGGCGTTCGAGTACATCACCTCGGTCGCCACGGTCTGCGGCCTGTGGACCTGGGCGATGATCCTGATCTCCCAGATCCGCTACCGCCGGGCCTGGCGGGCCGGCCACCTGCCGCCGCCCACCTTCAAGGCGCCCGGGGGCACCTGGGTCAGCGGGGCCGCGCTCGCCTTCCTCGCGGTGGTCGTGGTGCTGATCGCGCTGGACCGGGACAACCGGATCTCGCTGTTCGTCTTCCCGGTCTGGGCCCTGCTGCTGGTCGGCGGCTACCAGGTGCTCAAGCACCGCGACCCGCAGGCCGTCCTCGGCGCCGCGCCGGACGGGGCGCCCGCCTCCACCGGGAACACCCTCGACGGGAACGTGGACGCCCGCTGACCGAGCCTCGGACACCCGGCGGACGGCCGCCGGGGCGTGGCTATCCTGACCGCATGCTGACCATCACCCGAGAACTCCGCGACCGGATCGTGGCCCACGCCCGCGCCGACCACCCGGACGAGGCCTGCGGCGTGGTCGCCGGACCGGCCGGCAGCGGCCGGCCCGAGCGGTTCGTCCCGATGCTCAACGCGGCCCGCTCGCCCACCTTCTACGAGTTCGACTCGGGCGACCTGCTCAAGCTCTACCGCGAGATGGACGACCGGGACGAGGAGCCGGTGATCGTCTACCACTCGCACACCGCCACCGAGGCCTACCCCTCCCGCACCGACGTGAGCTACGCCTCCGAGCCGTTCGCCCACTACGTCCTGGTCTCCACCGCCGAGGGCAACGGCGAGGAGGACCCCTACCAGTTCCGCTCGTTCCGCATCGTGGACGGCGAGATCACAGAGGAAGACGTGCAGGTCGTCGAGGCCTACCTGGTGTGACCGGTACCAGCGCGGACCCGGCCCGCCGACCCCTCCGAGGGGGCGGCGGGCCGTCGTCGTCTCAGCCCTGGGAACGGGAACATCCGGATCCCGAGACGGGCATGTCTAAGCGAGCCCGGGAATCTATACGATGAGCCCATGCGTTCCGTCGATGTGAGCACCCAGGCCCCGGGCACCCGCCTCGTGGCGCGCCTGCACATCGACCTGTGCCGGCACGCCGGTGCGATCTGTCCCGGCACGCCCGCGCGCTCGCGCTGAGAGCCGCTTCACCACCTCACCCGGGCCCACCGCCCCGCGGCGACGCCGGGCGCCCGCCCCGCCGCGTCCGCCGCGGCCCACCCACTCCACGACTCGCACAGGAGCGCACCCATGGCCATCGAGGTCCGCATCCCGACCATCCTCCGCACCTACACCGACGGCGCCAAGGCCGTCGAGGGCAACGGCAGCAACCTCGGGGAACTCTTCACCGACCTCGACGCCCGCCACCCGGGCATCGCCGCCCGCCTGGTCGAGGGCGGCGAGCTGCGCCGCTTCGTCAACGTCTACCTGAACGACGAGGACGTCCGCTTCCTGGAGGGCATCTCCACCGCCCTCGCCGACGGCGACAGCGTCACCATCCTGCCCGCCGTGGCCGGCGGCGCCCGCTAGCGTTGACCGGTTCCCCCGTCGCCACGGCGGGGGAACCATCCCTCTCCACCCTCACCGCCGTGGCCGGAGGCCTCCCTTGCGTTACGACAGTCCGCTCGAAGCCGTCGGCAACACCCCGCTGGTCCGCCTGCCGCGGCTGTCCGCCGCCGTCCCCGGCAACGCCGACGGCCTGGTGACCCTCTGGGCCAAGCTGGAGGACCGCAACCCCACCGGCTCGATCAAGGACCGCCCGGCCCTGCACATGATCGAGCGCGCCGAGGCCGACGGCCGGCTCACCCCCGGCTGCACCGTCCTGGAGCCCACCAGCGGCAACACCGGCATCTCGCTGGCCATGGCCGCCAAGCTCAAGGGCTACCGGATGGTCTGCGTGATGCCCGAGAACACCAGCGAGGAGCGGCGCGAACTGCTGCGCATGTGGGGCGCCGAGATCATCCCGTCCCCGGCCGCCGGCGGCTCCAACACCGCCGTCCGGATGGCCAAGGAGATCGCCGCCGAGCACCCCGACTGGGTCATGCTCTACCAGTACGGCAACCCCGACAACGCCGGCGCCCACTACACCGGCACCGGCCCCGAGATCCTCGCCGACCTGCCGACCGTCACCCACTTCGTGGCCGGCCTCGGCACCACCGGCACCCTGATGGGCGTCGGCCGCTACCTGCGCGAGAAGGTCCCCGGCGTGAGGATCGTCGCCGCCGAGCCGCGCTACGACGACCTGGTGTACGGGCTGCGCAACCTGGACGAGGGCTTCGTCCCCGAGCTGTACGACGCCGAGGTGCTCACCACCCGGTTCTCGGTCGGCTCCGCGGACGCCGTCCGCCGCACCCGTGAACTCCTCCAGCAGGAGGGCATCTTCGCGGGCGTCTCGACCGGCGCCATCCTGCACGCGGCGATCGGCGTCGGCCGCAAGGCGGCGGCGGCCGGCGAGCGCGCGGACATCGTCTTCGTGGTCGCGGACGGCGGCTGGAAGTACCTCTCCACCGGCATCTACACCGCCGAGTCCACCGAGGCCGCGGTCGAGGCGCTGCAGGGCCAGCTCTGGGCGTAGGGCCTATCCGCCCTGCGACACCTTCCGCGCCCGGGCCCAGACCTGCCGGTCCACCGTGCCGGCCCGGCGGCGGAAGTCCGCCAGCGGCACCTCGCGCAGCTCGTCGGTCTCCAGCCAGCTGGCCCGGCCCTGCCGGTCGCCCACCACGCCGGGCGGCAGCGGCAGCACGCCCGGGCGCTCCGCGTGGTGCTTGCTGGTGATCTTCGCGACGGTGGCGGTCCGGCCGTGCACCCGCAGCACCAGGCACGGGCGGTCCTTGGCACCGGGGCCGTCCTCGAACGGCACCAGTGCCCACCAGACCTCCTGCGGCCGCGGGCCGGCCCCCGGCCGCGGTCGCGGACCGGCCGGCCCGGACGGACGCGGCGCCGGACGGGTGCGCCGCACCAGCGCCGCCGCGGCGGCGGCCAGCAGCGCGACGCCCAGCAGCGACAGGACGAGCCAGGTAGCGGTCATGCCGTTCATGCGGCGAACCGTACCGGGCCGGGGGTGAACGCCACCACCGCGACGGCCGGACACCCGTCCGGGCATTTGTCCGCGCATTGCTCCCGGTTCGTCACGGAACTGCCACAATGCCCGTTCTGCGCCCGGAGCCCCGGCCGTCCCGGCAAGGCTGCGTCACGAACGTCCGCCCCCGTCCCCCGGAGGTGCCCCGTGGCCCGTGGCCCCGAGCTGTGGTCCTACGCCGAGATCGCCCGCCACATCAACGTCCGGCGCGAGACCGTCCGCAGCTACCGGAGGCACCGGCTGCTGCCCGATCCGGACGTGATCGACGGCAGCGGCCACCCGCGGTGGTACCCGTTCACCATCCGCAGCTGGGCCCGCAACCGGCCCCGCCGCCGCTGATCCCCCGGCCCGTCAACCGCCCGCGCCCCCGCCCCGGGCGTTCTGGTGATTCCGCCCACAGCCCGGCACGGGGACGGGGGCAAAGTGCCGCTCCGCCCTTACCCTCGACACACCAACGCAGTGCTACCGGCCGGTCCACCGGGCCCGGCCTGCCGTTTTCCATGCTGTTTTCCACGCTGTGCCCGTGGAGGACGGCGATGCCGTTTTCCAGCAGCAGCCAGGATGTGTCGGGGCGGAGGGGCTCGGATGAAACTGACCGTGGTGGGGTGCTCGGGGAGCTTCCCGGCCGCCGACTCGCCCTGCTCCAGCTACCTGGTCGAGGCCGAGGGCTACCGCGTCGTGCTCGACCTCGGCAACGGAGCCCTCGGCGCCCTCCAGAAGTACACCGGCCTCTACGACGTCGACGCCGTCCTGCTCAGCCACCTGCACGCCGACCACTGCGTCGACCTGTGCGCCTACTGGGTGGCCCGCAACTACCGCGCCGAGGGCTGCCCCGAACTGCTGCCCGTGTACGGCCCGGCCGGCACCGCCGAGCGGCTCGCCCGCGCCTACGACATGCCGGAGAACCCCGGCATGAAGGAGGTGTTCGAGTTCCGCACCCTCACCCCCGGCGGCTTCCGGCTCGGCCCGTTCCGGATCGACGTCGCCCAGGTCAACCACCCCGTCGACGCCTTCGCCTTCCGGCTGGAGCACGACGGCCGCTCGCTGGTCTACAGCGGGGACACCGGCGAGAGCGCCGAACTCGTCGAACTCGCCCGCGACACCGACCTCTTCCTCTGCGAGGCCGCGTACATCGACGGGCGCGACACCTACCAGGCCGTCCACCTCAACGGCCGCGAGGCCGGCGAGCACGCCGCCGCGGCCCGCGCCCGCCGGCTCGTCCTGACCCACATCCCCCCGTGGACCGACGCCGAGCACAACCGGCGGGACGCCGCGGCCGCCTACCCCGGGCCGGTCGAGGTCGCCCGGGCCGGCGCGGTGTACGAGGTCTGAGAGCGGACCGGCGAGGTCTGAGAGCGGACCGGCGAGGTCTGAGAGCGGGTCGGCGAGGTCGGGCGGGGTTCCCGGAAAAAGCTTCGGGGCGACCCGCAACCTCCGCGCCCCCCGCACGTCCTTGTGAGTGAGCGGCGGGAAACGCCGCCGGAACGGCCGGCCCGTCGGGCACGGACGCGATCACACTACTCATCAGGCCCGCTTCGTGCTGCCCGGATCCGGTCGTACCGGTCCGGGACGGATATCCAGGGGGAAATCCCATGCGCAAGACCAACCGTGCCCTGAACCGGGCCCGCCGGCTCACCCCGGCGCTGGCGCTGACCGCCGCGCTGCTCGCTGGCGGCGCCGTGACCGCGGCCCCGGCCTTCGCCGCCGCCGGGCCGCTCAGCCTCACCGTGCACACCCCGGCGGTGGTCGGCTTCGCGGGCGGGCCGGTCGAGTTCACCGAACACCTCGGCAACCCGGGTGACCAGGGCACCTCCGTCGTGCTGGACTTCGAGATCGAGAGCGACCTCGGGACGCCGCCGAACGCCCTGAGCCTCGACTACTTCAGCGACCTGACCGGCGGCTGGCTGCCGGTGGAGCTGACGGAGCGCCCCGGGGCGGACAAGGTGGTCAACGCGGGCGGCACCGGCAAGGTCGTGGTCCCGGCGGGCGGCACCGACGTCCGGCTGCGGCTCGGCGTGCCGATGGGCAGGCCCCACGACGGGGCCACCAACGGCGGCACCGGCCCGAGCCTCACCTTCCGCACCGGCGTCAAGGGCTGGTCGCAGGACTCCCCGGTCGAGCCGCCGCTCACCGACAGCCACGTGGTCAAGGTGGAGGGGATCAGCAACGGCGTGTCCGGGGTCCCGGCCGAGGTCGTCGCGGGCGGCGAGCCCGTCGAGTTCGACGCGGTGCTCTCGAACCCGACGCCGTCCGCCTACACCAACCTCGGCAACGTGCTGTTCACCGACCGCCTCGCCAAGGTCGAGGTCCGCGGCGCCGACGGGAAGTGGACCACCGTGCCGGGCGTCACGGCCCCGGCGGAGCCCGTGGCGGGCCACTACCTGGACGGTCGCAACTCCTCGGCAGCGCCCCAGAGTTCGACCACCCGGCGGGTCCGGGTCAGCTACCCCGCCGACAGCCCGCTGGGCAGGACGGCGCTGAACCCCTGCGTGTTCGTCAACGAGGGCGAGGACATGCCCTTCCGGGGCACCACCATGTGCTCGCAGGGCGCCACCACCGAGGTCGTCGCCCCCGCGCCGAAGCCCTCACCGACCGGCACCCACAAGGCCGGCGAGCCCCCGACCGGGCCGGCCGGCTCCGACGGCTCGCAGCCGAAGCCGGACGGCGGCGCGGGCGTCGCCCAGCCGGCCGGCGACACCACCACGGCGCCCGCCGCCCCCGCTCCGGCCGCTTCGCAGCCCGCCGTGTTGTCCGCGGACAACGTTCCCGCCGCGGCCGCCCGGCCGGTGGACGCGAACCTGGCCTCCACCGGTGCGGACAGCGACCGGACCGGCCTGATCGCGGGCGTCGGCGCGCTGCTGGTCGGCGCCGGTGCGGGGGCCTTCGTGCTGATCCGCCGCCGCCGCACCGGCTGACCCCGCGCACGGCAGTGCCGTCCCCGGCCGGACGGCTAGCGCAGGCCGGGGACGGGCAGCCCGAGGTGGTCCCGCAGGGTGGGGCCGGTGTAGTCGGTGCGGAAGACCCCGCGCTCCTGGAGCAGCGGGACCACGCGGTCGACGAACTCGTCCAGGCCGCCCGGGGTGAGGTGCGGGACGAGGATGAAGCCGTCGGCCGCGTCGCTCTGCACGAAGCGGTCGATCTCGGCGGCGACGGTGGCGGGCGCTCCGATGAAGGACTGCCGGCCGGTCAGCTCGATCACCAGTTCGCGGCTGGTCAGCCTCTTCTCCGCGGCCACCGCCCGCCACCGTTCGGCGACGGCCACCGGGTCGGCGTGCCGGACCCGGCCCTGGACCAGGCCGCTGTCCGGGTCGGGGTCGACGGCCGGCAGCGGTCCGTCCGGGTCGTGGTCGGACAGGTCGACGCCCCAGACCTGCTCCAGGAAGGCGATCGCGGTCTGCGGGCTCACCTGGGCCCGGCGGATCTCCCGGGCCCGTTCGGCCGCCTCGGCGTCGGTGTCGCCGAGGACGAAGGTGACCCCGGGCATGATCTTCAGCTCGTCCGGCTTGCGGCCGTACGCGGCGAGCCGGCGCTTGACGTCGGCGTGGAAGGCCTGGCCGTCGGCGAGGGTGGAGTGCCGGGAGAAGACCACGTCGGCGGCGGCGGCCGCGAACTCGCGCCCCTCGTCGGAGTCCCCGGCCTGGATCACCACCGGGTGGCCCTGCGGCGGTCGCGGCAGCGAGAGCCTGCCCTCGACCTCGAACTGCGGGCCGGAGTGCCGGACGGGTTCCTCCCCGGCGTCCCAGAACTCCCGTGCCAGCTGGACGGATTCGGCGGCCCGGGTGTAGCGGTCGGCGCGGTCCAGGTACCCGCCGCGGCGGAAGTTCTCCCCGGTGAAGGCGTCCGAGGAGGTGACCACGTTCCAGGCCGCGCGGCCGCCGGAGAGGTGGTCCAACGAGGCGAAGCGGCGGGCCAGTTCGTACGGCTCGTTGAAGGTCGCGTTGACGGTGGCGGCCAGGCCGAGCCGTTCGGTGACGGCGGCCAGCGCGTTCAGCACGGTGATCGACTCGGGGCGGCCGACCACGTCGAGGTCGTGGATGAGGCCCTTGGTCTCGCGCAGCCGCAGGCCCTCGGCGAGGAAGAAGAAGTCGAACTTCCCGCGCTCGGCGGTCTGCGCGAGGTGGCGGAAGGAGGAGAACTCGATGTGGCTGCCGGCGGCCGGGTCGCTCCACACCGTGGTGTTGTTGACGCCGGGGAAGTGCGCGGCGAGGTGGATCTGCTTGAGCGGTCGGTCCGTCATCGGGTCACCTCGGCGAGGGCGGGAGCGGCGGTGGAGGCGGGGGAAGTAAGGGAGCCGTCGGCGGGGCGGGCGGCGTAGCGGCTGGCCGGGCGGGCCAGGCCGAGGTGGTCGCGCAGGGTGCGGCCGGTGTACCCGGTGCGCAGCAGTCCGGCGGCGCGCAGGGCGGGGGCGATCCGGTCGGCCAGCGCGGCGAGGTCGCGCGACGGGTCGGCGGGGGAGAGGTGGAAGCCGTCGACGCCGGTGCCGGGCGCGGTGAGCTCGGCGAGCAGCCGCTCGTCGGCGGCCCGGTCGGGCAGGGCGGACAGGGCGGCGTCGAGCCGGGCGAGGACGCGCAGGTTCTCGCCGGCCCGCAGCCGCAGTTCGGTGGCGGCGGTCAGCCGGGTGGCCCGGTCGGGGGCGTCGAGCAGGACGACGTCGGCGTGCCGGATCGCGGCGTCGACCCGGGCCCGCCCGCCCGGGGAGGCGTCCGGCGCGAGGTCGGCGGCGGCGACGGGCACCACGACCACCGGGCGGCCCTGCGGCGGGCGCGGGGTGATGGACGGGCCGCGGACGGAGAAGCGCGGGCCCTCGAAGTCGATGTAGTGCAGCTTGTCGCGGTCGATGAACCGTCCGGTGGCGGTGTCGCGGATCTCTGCGTCGTCCTCCCAGCTGTCCCAGAGCCGGGCGGCCACCTCGACGGCGTCGGCGGCCTCGGCCCACAGCTCGTCCTCGGCGGCGACGGGGCGGCGGCCGAAGGCCCGCGCCTCGGCCTCGGTCGTGGAGACGCCGACCAGCCAGCCGGCCCGGCCCTCGCTCACCCAGTCCAGGGTGTTGACCGAGATCGAGGTGTGGAAGGGCTCGGTGTGGGTGGTGGTGACGGTCGGCACCAGCCCGACCCGGCCGGTCAGCGGGGCGGTCCGGGCGAGGGCGGCGAGCGCGTCGGGGCGGCTCGGCTCGGCGGCGAAGGAGTCGTCGAGGGTGACGAAGTCCAGGGTGGCCCGCTCGGCGAGGCGGGCGAGGGCGGTGTAGTGCCCGGCGTCGAGACGGCCGGGGCTGTCGAGGGCTGCGGACAGGTGCAACTGGCGGGGCATGGTGAGCCTGGCTTCCTCGTGCGGACGCGTGCGGGCACCGGCGCGCCCGTACGGGGACACGGGTGCGCGGGGGCGCGCCGGAGCGCGGTGGCGGCCCGCGGGCGGAGCCCGTACGGGCGGGGGAGGGAGGACCGGTGCCGGGCGGGACGTCAGCCGGGCGGCGGTGGGGGAACGGTCAGCTCAGCCGCGACACGCCGCGGACCACACGCGACCGAAGTCGATGTGGCTGCGGGTGACCAGCGGGCACGAGGCGTTCACCGCTTCAGTTGACCAGGGCGTCCGGCGGTTCGTCAACCGTCGTTTCCGCCCGCCTGAGCCCGGCGGGAGTCCGGTCGGGGAGCCGCCGGAGCCGCGTGGGCGCGCCCGGGTACGCCGAAGGCCCCGCCCCGCCGCTGGGGGAGCAGCGGCGGGACGGGGCCTCGGGAGCGGGCGGTGACGCGGGCGTCAGGCCTTGGTGACGTCCTCGATCTCGTCGTCGTCCTCGCGACCGGGGGTCTTGAGGTCGAACTTGGTGATCGCGAAGCGGAACAGGAAGTAGTAGACCGCGGCGAAGGCCAGGCCGAGCGGGATGATCATCCACGGGTCGGTGGCCTTGTTCCAGGCCAGCGCGTAGTCGATCAGGCCGCCGGAGAAGGTGAAGCCGTCGTGCACGCCGAGCGCCCAGGTGACGGTCATCGAGACGGCGGTGAGCAGCGCGTGGATGACGTACAGGACCGGGGCGATGAAGACGAAGGCGAACTCGATCGGCTCGGTGACACCGGTCACGAAGGAGGTCAGGGCCAGCGAGACCATCATGCCGGTGACGGCCTTGCGGCGGTGCGCCTTGGCGGCGTGGGCGATGGCCAGCGCGGCGGCGGGCAGCGCGAACATCATGATCGGGTAGAAGCCCGACATGAACTGTCCGGCGGTCGGGTCGCCGGCGAAGAAGCGGGTCAGGTCGCCGTGCACGACGGTGCCGTCGGGCTTGGTGAAGTCACCGGTCTGGAACCAGGCGTAGGAGTTCACGAACTGGTGCATGCCGACCGGCAGCAGACCGCGGTTGACCAGGCCGAAGGCGCCCGCACCGAACGCGCCGGCGCCGATCAGGGTGTCGTTCAGGCTCTTGATGGCGTCGCCGATCGGGCCCCAGGCCAGACCGAAGAAGACGCCGACGGCGGTGCCGACGAAGGCCATGATGATCGGGACCAGGCGGCGGCCGTTGAAGAAGCCGAGCCAGTCGACCAGCTTGGTGCGGTGGTACTTCTGCCACAGCACCGCGGCCAGTAGGCCGATCACGATGCCGCCGAGCACACCCGGGTTCTGGTAGGTGGCCGCCTCGTCCTTGCCGGGGAGGATCTTGTACTCGGTGATCGGGAACGCGGTGAGCACGTTCTTGTACACCAGGAAGCCGACCAGGGCGGCGAGGGCGGTGGAGCCGTCCGCCTTCTTGGCGTAGCCGATCGCGATACCCACCGCGAAGAGCATCGGCAGAGCGTCGAAGACCGAGGTGCCGGCGGTGTTGAACACCGCGGCGACCTTGTCCCAGCCGAGGCCGTCCTTGCCGAACACGTCGTCCTGGCCGAGACGCATCAGCAGACCGGCTGCGGGGAGCACGGCGATGGGCAGCTGGAGGCTGCGACCGATCTTCTGCAGACCCTGGAGGAGGTTCTGGCCGAACTTCTTGGCGGGGCTGGGTGAGGCCGGAGCCGTGGCGGGCGCCGGTGCCTGCGCAGACTGACTCATGGGGGTGGGTTCCTAACGGCATGGCGGTCGGTCGGGGGGAAGGCACAGGGGCCGAACCGCGAACTGGTCTACACCACACGTGGTGTAGACCAGTTTTGTAGCACGGGTGGAGAAGTCGAGGAACCCCGGAAAGCGGTGTCGCCGGGAAGCGCTATGAAATCGAAACCTACTTACCGAATGGCGATCATGGTAGCGACCGCGATTGGGATTTTGGCCGACTGCGCAACAAAATCGATTTTGGCTAATCGCGCAACAAAAGCACAGCGTGCTCCGGTGGGCCCTGCCAGGCGCGTTGGGCCCGGTCGGCCGGGCTTTCGGAAATGCCGAAGGCCTCCGGACCGGTGGTCCGGAGGCCTTTGCGGGGATAACTCGGGTGACGCCCGGGTTCAGGCCTTGGTGACGTCCTCGACCTCGGCCTCGTCCTCCCGACCGGGAGTTTTCAGGTTGAATTTGACGATGATGAACCGGAAGAGCGCGTAGTACACGACGGCGAAGCAGAGGCCGATCGGGATGATCAGCCACGGCTTGGTGGCCAGTCCCCAGTTGATCACGTAGTCGATCAGGCCGGCCGAGAAGCTGAACCCGTCGTGCACCCCGAGCCCCCAGGTCACCGCCATCGAGGCGCCGGTCAGCAGCGCGTGCACGGCGTACAGGGCCGGGGCGATGTAGGCGAAGGAGTACTCGATCGGTTCGGTGACGCCCGTCACGAAGGAGGTCAGGCCGACCGAGAGCATCAGGCCGTAGATCTCCTTGCGCCGGTGCGGCTTCGCCGAGTGCGCGATCGCGAGCGCGGCGGCCGGCAGCGCGAACATCATGATCGGGAAGAAGCCGGACTGGAACTGGCCGGCCGTCGGGTCGCCCGCCAGGAAGCGCGGGATGTCGCCGTGCACGATCGCGCCGTCCGGCCTGGTGAACTCCCCGAACTGGAACCAGACGAAGGTGTTCAGCAGCTGGTGCATGCCGATCAGCAGCAGGGCCCGGTTGAACAGGCCGAAGATGCCGGCGCCGCCCGCGCCCAGGTCGGAGAGGGTCTGCGAGAAGTCGTTCAGGCCGCGGCCGATCGGCGGCCAGACCCAGAGCGCCACCACGGCGGTCAGCATGCCGACCAGCGCGGTGATCATCGGCACCAGGCGGCGGCCGTTGAAGAAGCCGAGCCAGTCGACCAGCTTGGTGCGGTGGAACCGCACCCACAGCCAGGCCGACATCAGGCCGATCAGGATGCCGCCGAGCACCCCCGGGTTCTGGAACGTCGCGGCCGCCGCCTTCGCCGAGCTGTAGTCCACGCACTGGTCGCTGACCAGCACCGTCGGCGGCTTGCAGCTCTCCGGGAAGGCGTGCAGGACCTTGTAGTACACCAGGAAGCCGACCACGGCGGCGAGCGCCGTCGAGCCGTCCGCCTTCTTCGCCATGCCGATCGCGACGCCGATGCAGAACAGCAGCGGCAGGCCGAAGGAGGAGTCGAGCAGCGCGCCGCCGGCGGAGGCGAAGACCTTCGCGACGTTGTCCCAGCCGAGGCCGTCCTTGCCGAACACGTCGGGCTGGCCGAGGCGGTTGAGGATGCCCGCGGCGGGGAGCACCGCCACCGGGAGCTGCAGGGAGCGGCCCATCTTCTGGAGGCCGCCGTAGAAGATGTGCCATCGTTTGGCCTGCGGGGCCGTGGCGCCTGCCGAACTCATCCTTCGCCCTCCGAGAGCAGTTGCCTGCCGGGGGCCCGGCGGGACCCTCGGGCAGGGCTCGGGAACACCCGGGGCCGTTCCCGCGTTCGTCGGAGTACACATATATTGGTGTAGACCACTTGACGCAGGTCGCACTCCGGAGGCGCGAGCCCCGCTGATCGTCATCCTCGGGCGGCGATCCGGAGCCTGCCCGCCGGAATGGGCCGAAAGTGGACTAACGTGGCGGACCGGACCGGCACGGGTGATGCTGGTCGCGCCGCTCGCAGGCCGACCGCGGCCGAACCCGCGTCAGCCACCGGCACGCACCTCACCGCACGACGGTCGAGGGACACCCAGCACCAGCGCAGGACGGCACCCGGCAGAGCCGCCGAAGGGCCGAGACAGAGGGAGAAACCAGATGGCCAGCAAGGCTGAGAAGATCGTCGCCGGTCTGGGCGGCATCGACAACATCGAAGAGGTCGAGGGCTGCATCACCCGCCTGCGCACCGAGGTCAAGGACGCCTCCCTGGTCGACGAGGCCGCCCTCAAGGCCGCCGGCGCCCACGGCGTCGTGAAGATGGGCACCGCGATCCAGGTCGTCATCGGCACCGACGCCGACCCGATCGCCGCCGACATCGAGGACATGATGTGAGCTGAACCACCCAGGTTCAGCCCGCCCGGCCCGCCGACCCGCTCAGGGGGACGGCGGGCCGTGGCGCGTCCCGGCCCTCTCCGGCTCGCCTCCGGAAGCGGCCCCCCGGAGCGACTACGCTCAGTGCCTATGTCACGCATCGACGGCCGCACCCCCGACCAGCTCCGCCCGATCACCATCGAACGGGGCTGGAGCAAGCACGCCGAAGGCTCCGTCCTCATCTCCTACGGCGACACCAAGGTGCTGTGCACCGCCAGCGTCACCGAGGGCGTGCCCCGCTGGCGCAAGGGCAGCGGCGAGGGCTGGGTCACCGCCGAGTACTCCATGCTCCCGCGCGCCACCAACACCCGCGGCGACCGCGAGGCCGTCAAGGGCCGCATCGGCGGCCGCACCCACGAGATCAGCCGGCTCATCGGCCGCTCGCTGCGTGCCGTGGTCGACCACCGCGCGCTCGCCGAGAACACCATCGTCCTCGACTGCGACGTCCTCCAGGCCGACGGCGGCACCCGCACCGCCGCCATCACCGGCGCCTACGTCGCCCTGGTCGACGCCGTCGCCTGGGCCCGCGACAAGAAGCTGCTGCGCGCCAAGGGCCAGCCGATCACCGGCGGCGTCAGCGCCGTCAGCGTCGGCATCATCGACGGCGTCCCGATGCTCGACCTCCAGTACGAGGAGGACGTGCGCGCCGAGACCGACATGAACATCGTCTGCACCTCCGACGGCCGCTTCGTCGAGGTCCAGGGCACCGCCGAGGGCGCCCCGTTCGACCGCGAGCTGCTCGACCGGCTGCTCGACCTCGGCAGCCTCGGCTGCGCGGAGCTCGACGAGATCCAGCGCAAGGCCCTGGAAGGCTGAACCGGCGAGGGCCCCGCGGCCGTGGAGCGGAACGGACGGACGGTCAACCCGTGGGTGGGGACGGCCGTTCGGACCGGTACGGACGCGCGTACGGGCCGCGGGTGGGGCCGCGGGGCGAACGGCCCGCCGAAGGGTCGACCTGACGGTCGGCCTGCTGTACAGGCCGGGTCCGGAGACCGTACGGTTCCCGCAGCACCCCCGCTGCGGGAACCGCGCACCCCTCTGCGCGCGTCCCACCCCACGGAACCCGCGCCCCCCAGGAGGATCGGATGCCGTCGAGCATCGCCCGCCCCGCCGCCCTCGCCGTGGCCGGACTCATCGCGATCCTCCCGCTCAGCATGGTGAGCTGCTCCGCCGCCCAGAAGGCGCTCGACTGCGGCAACACCGCCGTGAGGATCACCGGCGACCTCGCCGACGTCACCCAGGCGTACGACAACGCGAGCAACGACTCGGCGGCCGCCGGGAAGGCCCTGCAGAAGCTCAAGAACGACCTCGACCAGGTCGGGAAGAACTCCAAGAACACCGACGTCGCCAAGGCCGTGACCGATCTGCAGAAGCAGGTCGAGAACGTGCAGCGGGCGGCGGACAGGAACGAGGTCCCGGACCTCAAGCCGCTCGGCAACGCGGCCGGCAACCTCACCTCGCTCTGCACCGGCTGACCGCCTCCGGCCACTCGGTAGGGTGGGCGATATGTCCACCCGCCTGATCCTCGCCACCCGCAACCAGCACAAGGTCACCGAGCTCCGCGCCATCCTGGCGGACGCCGGCCTGGACGTCGAACTCGTCGGCGCCGACGCTTACCCGGAGATCCCGGACGTCCCCGAGACCGGCGTCACCTTCGCCGAGAACGCCCTGCTCAAGGCCCACGCCCTGGCCCGCGCCACCGGCCTGCCCGCCGTCGCCGACGACTCCGGCCTCTGCGTGGACGTGCTGAACGGCGCGCCCGGCATCTTCTCCGCGCGCTGGTCCGGCAAGCACGGCGACGACCGCGCCAACCTCGACCTGCTGCTCGCCCAGCTCTCCGACATCGCCGAGCCGCACCGCGGCGCCCACTTCTTCTGCGCCGCCGCCCTCGCCCTCCCCGACGGCACCGAGCGCGTCGTCGAGGGCCGCCTCCTCGGCACCCTGCGCACCGCCCCGGCCGGCGACGGCGGCTTCGGCTACGACCCGATCCTCCAGCCCCTCGGCGAGACCCGCACCTGCGCGGAGCTCACCGCCGACGAGAAGAACGCCATCAGCCACCGCGGCAAGGCCTTCCGCGCCCTCGCCCCGGTCGTGAAGGACCTCATCGCCTGACACCCCGTCCGGCGGACACGTCGAAGGCCCGCCCCGAGATCACTCTCGGGGCGGGCCTTCGAATTTAAGGCCAGTGCGGCCTGAGGGACTCGAACCCTCACGGGATTTCTCCCATGGGCACCTAAAACCCAGGCGTCTGCCAATTCCGCCAAGGCCGCATGGCGACCAGTCTAGGGCTTCGCCGAGTGTGGGGACAGCGACTTCCGCCGTCGCCCCGCCGGTGCCGCGTCCGGGCCCCGCGGCGGCGGTGGCGCCGGGTCCGTCGGGTCGCCCCGGGGGTGCCGGGAGTGGGTTTCGGCCAGGGGGCTGACTGGATGTCGCGCGCTCCCGACCTGTGATGTTTGGCTGTTGATTACCAATTGGTACAGACCTATTGACCTATGTGGTTCAGACCACATAGCTTCTCCGCCAATTGCAACCCCCACGTGCGTGCTCCCCCACAGGCACGCGCCGACACTCTCTCCTGGAGGACCGAGTGTTGATCCGAAACACGGCGGAGCGGCGTCCCACCGCCGCGCACCGCCGGAAGAGCCCGGCGGCCCGCGCCGGTGTGGCCTCGCTCGCGGCGGCCTCGTTGGCCGGACTGCTGATGGCGACGCTGGGTGCGGCGCCCTCGCAGGCGTCGGCGGCCGTCGACAACGCGGCCTGTCGGCCCGACGGCCTGTACCAGACGCCCGGCGTGGACGTCCCGTACTGCTCCGTCTACGACACCAGCGGGCGCGAGAAGATGGGCGCGGACCACCAGCGCCGCATCATCGGCTACTTCACCGGCTGGCGCACCGGCAAGAACGGCGACGCCCCGTACCTGGCGACCGACATCCCCTGGGACAAGGTCACCCACCTCAACTACGCCTTCGGCCACGTCGGCGGCGACAACAAGCTCTCGGTCGGCACCGACGGCCCGACCAACGAGGCCACCGGGATCTCCTTCCCCGGCGTCCCCGGCGCCGAGCTGGACCCGAGCCTGCCGTACAAGGGCCACTTCAACCTGCTGGCGAAGTTCAAGAAGCAGTACCCGAACGTCAAGACCCTGATCTCGGTGGGCGGTTGGACCGAGACCGGCGGCTACTTCGGGGACGACGGCAAGCGCGTCAACTCCGGCGGCTTCTACTCGATGACCGTCAACCCGGACGGCAGCGTCAACCAGGCCGGCATCGACACCTTCGCCGCCTCCTCGGTCGACTTCATCCGCAAGTACGGCTTCAACGGCGTCGACGTCGACTACGAGTACCCGACCTCGATGAAGGACGCCGGCAACCCGCTGGACTGGCAGCTCGCCAACGCCAAGCGCGGTTCGCTGGCCAAGGGTTACGCGGCGCTGATGAAGACCCTGCGCGAGAGCCTGGACAAGGCCGGCGCCGCCGACGGCAGGCACTACCTGCTGTCGGTCGCCGCCCCGTCCTCCGGCTACCTGCTGCGCGGCATGGAGACCTTCCAGGTGGCGAAGTACCTGGACTACGTCAACATCATGTCGTACGACCTGCACGGCGCCTGGAACAAGTACGTCGGCCCGAACGCCTCGCTGTACGACGACGGCAAGGACGGCGAGCTGGCCGCCGCCAACGTCTACGGCACCGGGCAGTACGGCGGCATCGGCTACCTGAACGCCGACTGGTCGTACCACTACTTCCGCGGCTCGATGCCGGGAGGCCGGATCAACGTCGGCCTGCCGTACTACACCCGCGGCTTCAAGAACGTGCAGGGCGGCACCAACGGCCTCTGGGGCACCGCCTCGGCGACCACCTGCCCGGCCGGCTCCGGCCTGACGGCCTGCGGTGACGGCGCGGTCGGCATCGACAACATCTGGAACGACAAGGACGACGCGGGCAAGGAGTCCCCGGCCGGGTCGAACCCGATGTGGCACGCCAAGAACCTGGAGAAGGGCATCCTGCCCGACTACCTGGCCAAGTACGGCGTCTCCGACACCGCGCTGCAGGGCACCTACACCCGCAACTACAGCTCCGCGCTGGTGGCGCCGTGGCTGTGGAACGACGCCAAGAAGGTGTTCCTCTCCACCGAGGACGAGCAGTCGGTGGGCGCCAAGGCGGACTACATCGTCAACCAGGGCGCCGGCGGCGCGATGATCTGGGAGCTCGCGGGCGACTACAAGTGGGACGCGGCCGCCAACGGCGGCAAGGGCGAGTACGTGCCCGGTTCGACGCTGACCTCGCTGATGTACGACAAGTTCAAGTCGGCGGCCCCGTACGGCGCGGTCCGCGCGACGACCGCGCTGCCGCAGCAGACCCTGCCGATCGACGTGTCGTTCACCAACTTCGCGCTGGGCGACTCGAACTACCCGATCAACCCGAAGCTGCACATCGTCAACAACTCGACGCTGACCCTGCCGGGCGGCACCGAGTTCCAGTTCGACTACGGCAACTCGGCCCCGGGCAACGCCAAGGACCAGTCCGGCTTCGGCCTCCAGGTCATCAAGCAGGACAACCCGGGCCCGGGCAACGTGGGCGGCCTGAAGGGCACCTACAACCGGGTGTCGGTCAAGCTGCCGGGCTGGCAGTCGCTGGCGCCGGGCGCCTCGATCGACATGGACTTCGTCTACTACCTGCCGGTGTCCACGCCGTCGAACTGGACGGTCAACGTGGGCGGCACGCTGTACGGGATCAAGGGCGACCTGACCCGCGGCGCGGTGGACGGCGGCACGCCGACCCCGACGCCGTCGCAGACGGCCACCCCGACGCCGACCCCCACGGGCACGCCGACCGGCACGCCGACGGCCACCCCGACCGGGACGCCGACGCCGACCGCGACCCCGACCTCGGGCACCTGCGCGGCCGCCCCGAGCTGGGACGCCGGCACCACCTACGCGACGCCCACCAAGGTCTCGTGGAAGGGCCACTACTACCAGAACAAGTGGTGGACCAAGGGCGACGACCCCGCGGCCAGCGGCTCGTGGGGCGTCTGGAGCGACCTCGGGACCTGCTGATCAGGGCGGTCCGCTGAGGTGAGGACGGCGGTGGCGGTGCACCCGGTCGGGGGGTGTGCCGCCACCGCTTCGTCGTTCCGGCCGTGCTTACGCGCCGACGCTTACGCGCCGACCTTGAGGTCGCGCAGCAGCTTGGCGACGTGGCCGGTGGCCCGCACGTTGTAGAACGCGTGCTCGACCTTGCCGTGCTCGTCCACGACGATCGTGGAGCGGATGACGCCCAGGTACGTGCGGCCGTAGTTCTGCTTCTCGCCGAAGGCGGCGTACGCCTCCAGCACCTCCTTGTCCGGGTCGGACAGCAGGGTGACCTTGAGGTTCTCGGCCTCGCGGAACTTGCCGAGCTTCTCCGGCTTGTCCGGGGAGATGCCGATGACGTCGTAGCCGGCGTCCGCGAGGACCTCCAGGTTGTCGGTGAAGTCGCAGGCCTGCTTGGTGCAGCCGGGCGTCAGGGCGGCGGGGTAGAAGTAGACGATGACCTTGCGGCCCGCGTGGTCGGCGAGGGACACCTGGTTGCCGTCGGCGTCGGACAGGCTGAAGGCGGGCGCGGTGTCGCCGGGCTGGAGACGCTCACTCACGGTCGTACTCTCCTGGATGCTGGGACGGGCGGTCGTACCACGGCAAACTTACCTCCGATGGTGGGTGGGGCCGCGCGACCGTGTGCGGCAGCTGACACACTGGGTCAGTCGCACCGATCGCAGGGATCGGATGGAACAACATCGGCGAGTGAATGGGGTGGCCCGAGTGGGCGAGGCGAGCACGCAGGACAAGTCGGCGCGGACGACCGCCCAGATCGAGGCGGACATCGAGCGGACGCGTGACCGGCTGGCGTCGACCCTGGACGAGCTGGCCGTCCGCGTCCACCCGAGCACGGTGACCGCCCAGGTCAAGGCCAAGGCGGTGGCCGCCGTCGAGGAGAAGACCGCCCGGGCGTACGTGGCCGCCAGCGGCGTGGTGGAGAAGGTCCGGGCGCAGTTCGTGGACGAGAAGGGGCAGCCGCGCCGCGAGCGGATCGTCCCGGCCGCGCTGGTCGGCGTGGGCCTGGTGCTGCTGGTCGCCTCGGCGCGCAAGCGCCGCAAGGGCTGAGCGCACAGCGGGACGGCGGGGCCGGGCGCGACGGGTGCCCGGCCTTTCGCGTGCCCGGGCTTCCGCGCGCCCGGCGCTCCGCCTGCCGGGCCTTCCGGATACCGGGCCAGCGTCACGCCCCGCGCCCGGGGGAGGTACCTTCGGGACCGTGAGTACGAACCACGAACCGACGCGCTCCGACGACGCGCAGGAGCCCGCCCGCCACGACCGGCTCGGCGAGAAGCTGCCGATCCGGATGCTGCACGACCGCGTGCTGGTGCGGATCGAGGGCGGCGAGGGCGAGCGCCGTTCGACCGGCGGCATCCTGATCCCGGCCACGGCGGAGCTGTCCAAGCGCTGTACCTGGGCGGAGGCCGTCGCGGTGGGCCAGAGCGTGCGCTCGGTGGAGCCCGGCGACCGGGTGCTGTACGACCCGGAGGACAAGCTGGAGGTCGAGGTCCGCGGCGCCACCTACGTGCTGCTGCGCGAGCGCGACCTGCACGCCGTCGCCGCCACCCGCTTCGGCGACACGGAGGGCTCGACCGGGCTGTACCTGTGACGGTCTGATCCGCTCCGTGCCCTGAGGTGCCCCCGACCCGGGTCGGGGGCACCGTGCTTTCGCGGCGGGGGTCCGCGACATGGCGGTCCGCCGCGGGGGTCGGGGGCGTTGTCGGTGCCGCGCGCTAGGGTCCCGGCATGAGTGTGCCGGTGATCGGGGACGGGGAGCGTCGGGCCAGGCTGGGGCGGCGTCAGCTGCTGGCGCCGTCGGTGCGGGCGGCGCGGGTGGAGGACGTGGCCGACGCGGTGGTCGGGCTGCACGCGACGGACGCGGCCACGGTGTACCTGTCGGCCTGCGCGAGGCTGGCCGAGCCCTCGGCGGCGGAGGTGGACCGGGCGCTGTACGAGGACGTCTCGCTGGTGAAGCTGCTGTCGATGCGGCGGACGATCTTCGCGGTGACGGAGGGCCTGGCCCCGTACGTGAGTTCGGCGGCGGCGCGGGCGATCGCGGCGAAGGAGCGGGCGACGCTGCTGAAGCACCTGCGGGACCACGCCGAGGGCTGGGACGAGGCCCGGCTGGCGGAGGCGGAGCGCGAGGTGCTGGCCGCGCTGGCCGGGCGCGGCGAGGCGACGACCAAGGAACTCTCCGAGGACGTACCGCAGTTGCGCGAGACGATGCTGATGTCGGCGGGCAAGGCGTACGAGGCGCGGCAGAGCGTGGGCAGCCGGCTGCTGCGGCTGCTGGCCTCGGACGGGCACGTGCGCCGCTGCCGTCCGCGCGGGTCGTGGCTGAGCAGCAGCTACCCGTGGGCGCTGGTGCCGCAGTGGCCGGAGGTGCCGGTGCGGGAGGCGAAGGCCGAGGTGGTGCGGCGCTGGCTGGCGGCGTACGGGCCGGCGACGGTCGAGGACGTGAAGTGGTGGACGGGCTGGACGCTGGGGGACGTCCGCCGGGCGCTGGCCGATCTCGGGGCGCTGGACGTGGCGTTGGCCGGCGGGGCGCCCGCCCTGGTGCTGCCGGGGGACGAGGGGCCGGTGGCGGAGCCGGAGCCGTGGGCGGCGCTGCTGCCCGCGCTGGACCCGGCGGTGATGGGCTGGCGCGGGCGGGACTGGTACCTGCGGCCGGAGGACGTGCCGGCGCTGTTCGACCGGGCGGGCAACGCCGGGCCGACGGTGTGGTGGTGCGGCGAGGTGGTGGGCGGCTGGACACAGCGCGCGGACGGCGAGGTGGTGTGGCGGCTGTTCCGGGGGGCCGGGGCGGAGGCGGAGCGGGCGGTCGCGGCGGAGGCGGAGCGGTTGGCGGGCTGGCTGGGCGAGGTGCGGGTGACGCCGCGGTTCCGCACCCCGCTGGAGAAGGAGCTCAGGGGCTGACCGGGAGCCGATCGGGGGCTCAGGGCGTCGGGGGCGGCGGCACCGGGTGGCTCGCGGGGCCGCCGGTGGCACTGGGCAGGGCCGTGGGGCGGGTCGGCTGGACCAGGGTGGGCTTCGGGGTGGGGCTGGGCTGCTCCGGGTCGGTGGTCGTCGGCCTGGTGGCCTGCGGGCTGGGGGTGTTGGGGCCGGTGGGGGGCTGGCCGGTGGCGGCGGGGGCGCTGGGCGTGTGGCCGGCGGGCGTGCCGGGGGCCGGGTCGGTGGTGGCGGGTTCGCCGCCGGCGGCCGGGGCGGTGGTCGGGGTGGTGGCGCTGGGGCTGCTGCTAGCGGACACGCCGGGCCAGGGGGTGGCGGTGGTGGCGCCGTGCCCGGTCCGGAGGTCGAAGTCCTGGGTGGGGGTGCCGTCGAGGGCGGCGGCGGTGTAGGCGGTCCAGATCCGGGTGGGGAAGGCGCCGCCGTTGATCCGGCTGAGTCCGGCGGTGCCGGCCAGCGGTTCCTTGGCGTGGGTCTTCGGGTTCTCCCGGAACAGGCCGACGGTGGTGGCGAGTTCGGGGGTGTAGCCGGCGAACCAGGCGGAGAGGTTGGAGTCGGTGGTGCCGGTCTTGCCGGCGGCGGGGCGGCCGAGGTCGAGGGCGGCGGCGCCGGTGCCGCGCGGGCTGATGACGTCGCGCAGCACGTCGGTGACGGAGTCGGCGATCTCCCGGTCGAGGGCGTCGGTGGGGTTGTGCTCGGGCATCTTGGGGACGTCGACGGCGCCGCCGGGGTTGACGCGTTCGAGTTTGAGGACGGACCAGGGGGTGTGCGCCTGGCCGTGGTCGGCGAGGGTGGCGTAGGCGCCGGCCAGGTCGAGGGCGCTGGGGGTGGCGGTGCCGAGGGTCATCGAGGTGTTGGCCGGGTCCATGCCGCGGACGCTGTCGGGGATGCCGAGTCTGACGGCGGTCTCCCGGACGCGGGCGAGTCCGGCGTCCACGCCCTCCTGGGCGTACACGGAGTTGACGGACTTCACCATGGCGTAGCGCAGGGTGATGTTGCCGTAGTCGACGCCGTCCTCGTTGGGCGGGGCGTAGGGGGTGGGGCCGCCGGTGACGGGGCGTTCGCTGGTGCCGTCGTAGCGGGACTCGGTGGTGATCGGGCGGCCGTCGAGGTCGTGCTGGGCGACCAGGCCGGCGGCGAGGTCGATGGGCTTGAAGGTGGAGCCGATCTGGTTGTCCTGGCGCAGTGCGTCGTTGTAGGGCTGCTTGGCGTAGTCGGGGCCGCCGTAGACGGCGACGACCCGGCCGGTGGCGGGTTCGACGGAGGCGCCGGCGACCCGGACGTCGGTGTCGGTGGTGGGGCGGGCCTGGGGGTCGAGTTCGCCGGTGAGCTGCTCCTGGACGGCCTTGGCGAAGGCGTCCTGCCGGGGCTTGTCGAAGGTGGTGGTGATGCGCCAGCCGCCGGCCTTGAGGGTGGCGGCGTCGATGGTGCCGGAGGAGACGAGGTAGTCGTCGGCGACGCCGACCAGGTAGCCGGCCTGGCCGGCCAGGCCGGTGGCGGGCTGGGGGTCGATCGGGTCGGGGAAGGTGGTGGCGGCGCGGTCGGCGGGGGTGAGGAAGCCGAGTTGGACCATGCCGTCGAGGGCGTAGTTCCAGCGGGCGACGGCCTTCTCGCGGTTGGCGGGGGTGGCGGTCTTGACGTCGTAGAGGCTGGGGGCCTGGAGCAGGGAGGCGAGGTAGGCGCCCTGGCCGAGGGTGAGTTGGGAGACGTCGACGCCGTAGTAGGCGTGGGCGGCGCTCTGGATGCCGTAGGCGCCGCGGCCGAAGTAGCTGCTGTTGAGGTAGCCGGCGAGGATCTCGCGCTTGTCGCGCTGCTGGTCGACCTTGAGGGCGATGAGCAGTTCGCGGCCCTTGCGCTCGATGGTGCGGTCCTGGGTGAGGTAGTAGTTCTTGACGTACTGCTGGGTGATGGTGGAGCCGCCCTGCATGCCCTTGCCGAGCAGGGTGTTCCAGCCGGCCCGGAGCATGCCCTTCAGGTCGATGCCGCGGTTCTGGTAGAAGGTGCGGTCCTCGGCGGAGACGACGGCCTGCTGGGTCGGGAGCGGGATCTGGTCGATGGTGACGTCGGTGCGGTTGACGGCGCCGGTGCGGGCGATCTCGGTGGTGCCGTCGGCGTAGAGGTAGATGTTGTTCTGGGCGACGGCGTGGGCGTTGGGGTCGGGCACCGGGACGATGACGTAGAGCACGGCGAAGCCGCCGGCGGCGAGCAGGAGCAGCGCGGTGAGGGTGCCGAGGGTGATCCGCCAGGTGGGCAGGAGCCGGCGCCAGAGCGGGAGGGCGCGGCGGGCCTCGCGGCGGGCGGCCCGTTTGGCCTGGCGGCGGGTGCTCAAGGTCATGCCGAGATTATCTGCTATTTGACGTCGGCTCAGGTCGGAAAAACCGGGTGCGGGTGGTGCGGGCCGGAGGTACGGTGAAAGGTGAAAACCGCATAGCGCACCGACTTTTCGGCGCACTGGCCTTCCAGTGCACCGGCTTTCCGGCGCACCGACTTCCGCAGCTCCGCCCGCCAGGCCCGGCACCCCCCGGGTACGGCCGGTCGGAGCCGCTGGGGCGTGCGCGGATGTCGAGGGGCGCCTCCCTCTGCCCACATTTGTCGACAAGGAGACAATATGCTCTACGCCGCCGTCGCCCGCGGCGCCTTCCGCCGCTACTCCACCTACCGGGCCGCCACCGTGGCCGGCACCTTCACCAACACCGTCTTCGGCATCATCCTGGCCTCCTCCTTCCTCGCCCTCTGGCAGGCCCGCCCCGGCCTCGGCGGCTACGACCAGAGCCAGGCCGTCACGTACATCTGGGTCAGCCAGAGCCTGCTGGTCACCGTCGCGGTGTGGGGCGGCGGCTTCCAGGACGACCTCCAGGACCGCTTCCGCAGCGGCGACATCGCCGTCGACCTCTACCGCCCGGTCGACTTCCAGGGCTGGTGGCTGGCCTCCGACCTCGGCCGGGCCGGCTTCCAGGCGCTGGTGCGCGGCACCGTGCCGATGCTGATCGGCGCGCTGGTGTTCCGCATCCGGCTGCCCGAACACCCGCTGACCTGGGCGTTCTTCCTGCTTTCCGCGCTGCTCGCGGTGATCGTCAGCTTCGGGCTGCGCTTCCTGGTCTCGATCACCGGCTTCTGGCTGCACGACTCGGAGGGGGTGCGCTCGGTGATGCTGGTGGTCTCGATGTTCTTCTCCGGGATGCTGCTGCCGGTCGCGCTGTTCCCCGGCTGGCTCGGCGACCTCGGCCGGGTGCTGCCCTGGTCGGCCCTGGTGAACGTCCCCACCGACGTCTTCCTGGAGCGGACCGGCGGCGCCGCGCTGCTCGGGGCGCTCGGCTTCCAGCTCGGCTGGGCGGCGGTGCTGCTCGCCGCCGGGCGGGGCGCCCAGTGGCTGGCCACCCGCAGGGTGGTGGTGCAGGGTGGCTGAGCAGCTCGTACGGGAGCCCCTCGGGCCCCGCGACTCCTTCGGGCCCCGCGAGCCCCTCGGGCCCCGCACCGCCTGGGCGCTGCGCTCCTGGTGGCTCTGCGCCCGGATGTGGATGCGCTCGATGATGGCCTACCGGGCCTCCTTCGCCCTGAACCTGGTGGCCAGCCTGGTCACCCACTCCCTCGACTTCGTGGTGCTGGTGATCATGTTCCGGCACACCGACCGGCTCGGCGGCTGGAGCCTGCCGGAGACGGCCTTCCTCTACGCCACCGCGGCCTTCTCGCTCGGCACGGCCAACCTGCTGGTCGGCTCGGCCGAGGGCCTGGGCGCGCGGATCCGGAGCGGCTCGCTGGACACCATGCTGATCCGGCCCGCGCCCGCGCTCTCCCAGCTGTGCGCGGAGCGCTTCACGCTGCGCCGGCTCGGCCGCCCGCTCCAGGCCGTCGCCGTGCTGGTCTGGTCGCTGACCGCCCTGGACGTGCACTGGACCTGGGACCGGGTGCTGCTGGTGCCCGTCCTGCTGCTCTGCGGCACCGTCATCTTCGGCGCGGTCTACGTCGGCGGCGCCACCGTCCAGTTCTGGTGGGGCGAGTCCAAGGAGATCCAGAACTCCTTCACCTACGGCGGCGCGACCCTGCTGCACTACCCGCCGACGATCTTCGCCAAGGAGCTGGTCGCCGCGGTGGTCTTCGGCGTCCCGCTGGCCTTCGTCAACTGGCTGCCCACGCTGCGCATCCTCGACCGGCCCGACCCGCTCGGCCTGCCCACCGCCTTCCAGTTCGCCTCCCCGGTGGCCGCCGCGGTCTGCGTCCTCGCCGCCGGACTCGCCTGGCGGGCCGGGCTGCGCGCCTACCGCGGCACCGGCAGCTGAACCCCCGCCGCTTCGCTTCGCTTCGTGAGGAACCCCATGGCACTGATCGAACTGCAGGACGTCCACCGCACCTTCACCGTGCGGACCCGCACCGGCCGGTTCAGCCGGGCCAGGCGCGAGGTCCGCGCGGTGGACGGGCTCGGCTTCACCGTCGAGGCCGGCGAGTGCGTCGGCTACATCGGGCCCAACGGGGCCGGCAAGTCCACCACCATCAAGATGCTCACCGGCATCCTCGTCCCCAGCTCCGGACGGCTGCGGGTGGCCGGGGTCGACCCGGCCCGGGAGCGCGTCGCGCTGGCCCGCCGGATCGGCGTCGTCTTCGGCCAGCGCACCACCCTCTGGTGGGACCTGCCGCTGCGCGACTCCTTCGAGCTCGCCCGCCGGATCTACCGGATCCCCGACGCCCGGTACCGCGAGAACCTCGACCGCTGCGTCGAACTGCTCGACCTCGGCGGGCTGTTGGACACCCCGGTGCGCCAGCTCTCGCTCGGCCAGCGGATGCGCGGCGACCTCGCGGCGGCGCTGCTGCACGACCCCCGGGTGCTCTACCTGGACGAGCCGACCATCGGCCTGGACGTGGTCAGCAAGGGCCGGGTGCGGGAGTTCCTGCGCGAGGTCAACCGGGACCGGGGCACCACCGTGCTGCTCACCACCCACGACCTGACCGACATCGAGCAGCTCTGCGGCCGGGTGATGGTGATCGACCACGGCCGGCTGGTGTACGACGGCGGGCTGGAGGGGCTGCACGCCACCGGCCGCAGCGAGCGGACGCTGGTGGTGGACCTCGCGCAGGAACTCGGGCACCCGGTCGAGGTGCCCGGGGCCCGGGTCACCAGGGTCGAGGGGCCGCGCCAGTGGCTGGCCTTCCCGGCCCAGGAGAGCGCCGCGCCGATCGTGGCGGCGGTCGCCGCGCGCTACCCGCTGGTGGACCTGTCGGTGCGCGAGCCGGCCATCGAGGACGTGATCGCCCGGATGTACGCGGAGGTCGCGATCGGCTGACGGGTGCCGGGGCCTGGTTCGCCCTCCCGGCCGTCGCTCACCCGTGCGACGACCGGGGGTGCGTTCTGTTCCGCGTCACCGGTGTGGGTGATCGTCGTGACCCCCGGCCCCCACCGTGAGTTGACCCGGCATCACTCGCCGATGTCCGGAACCGGAGGCCCGCCACCCGATGGCCGTACCCGACGTGACCGTGGTGGTCGCGGTCTACAACACCATGCCGTACCTCACCGCCTGCCTGGACTCGCTGGTCGGGCAGTCCCTGGCGCCGGGGCGGCTGGAGGTGGTGGCGGTGGACGACGGCTCCACGGACGGCGGCGGGGAGCTGCTGGACGAGTACGCCGCCCGCCACCCCGGGCTGTTCACGGTGGTGCACCAGTCCAACTCGGGCGGCCCGGCCGGCCCGACCAACCGCGGCCTGGAGCTGGCCCGCGGCCGTTACGTGCTGTTCCTCGGCGCGGACGACTGGCTCGGCGAGGAGGCGCTGGAGCGGCTGGTCACGGCCGCCGACGCCTGGGGCTCGGACGTGGTGGTGCCCAAGCAGGTCGGGGTGAACGGGCGGCTGGTGCCGCAGGGGATCTTCCACGCCGACGCCGAGTCGGTGGGCTTCGCCGACTCCGCGCTGGCCTGGGCGCTGGCCGACACCAAGCTGTTCCGGCTCGACCTCGTCCGGCGCCACGGGCTGCGCCGCGACGAGGGGTTGAAGGTCTTCTCGGACCAGCCGTTCACCCTGGAGGCCTGCCTGCGGGCGGCCAGGGTGTCCGTCCTCGCCTCCTACGACTGCTACTTCCTGGTGCTGCGCGAGGACCGGGGCAACGTCACCGAGCGGGCCGGGGTGCTGGACCGGCTGCGCGGGATCGCCGCGCTGCAGCAGGTGGCCGTCGAACTGGCCGAGCCGGGCGAGGAGTTGGACGCCATCCGGGCCCGCAGCTTCGGCTGGGACGTGCCGCGGCTGCTGCGGGAGGGCTTCCTGCTGCTGACCGCGGACATGCAGGAGCGGGTGTGCGTCGAGACCGCCCGGCTGGTCGAGCGGTTCGGTGCCCGCGAGGTGTACCACCGGCTGCCGGTCGCCGAGCGGGTGCGGCTCGAACTCGCCTGCGCGGTACGGCCGGAGGCGCTGCGCGACCAGGTCCGCTACGAGGCGGCGCACGGCGATCCGCCGGTGGTGGTGGACGGACGGCGGCAGTACGCGGGCTACCCGGCGTTCCGGGACGCCCGGCTCGGTCTGCCGGACGAGCTGTTCCTGCTGCGCGAGGAGGCGGCGGTGGCGGAGGTCGAGGCGGCCGCCGGGCCGCTGGACCTGGCGCGGCAGCTGTGGCGCGGTCTCGTTCCGGAGCAGGTGCGGCGCGGGCTGCGGAGGAACCCGGCGTGGCGCCGGCTGGCCGACTCGGTGAACGGAGGACGGGGATGAGCCTGGACGTCTGCGTGGTCGGGCTGGGCAAGCTGGGCCTGCCACTGGCGGTGCAGTTCGCGCTGAAGGGCCACCGGGTGACCGGCGCGGACATCGCGCCGGGCGTGGTGGACAGCGTCAACCGGGGCGTGCCGCCGTTCCCCCGGGAGGCGGGCCTGGACCAGGCGCTCAAGCGGGTCGTCGCCGAGGGCCTGCTGCGGGCCACCACCGACACCGCGGCCGCGGTCGCCCGGGCCGAGGCCGTCGTCGTGGTCGTCCCGCTGGTCACCGCCGCCGACGGCAGCCCGGACTTCGCCCTGTTGGACGCGGCCACCGACGCCGTCGCGGCCGGGCTGCGCCGGGGCACCCTGGTCAGCTACGAGACCACCCTGCCGGTCGGCACCACCAGGGAGCGCTGGGCGCCGCGGCTGTCGGCCCGGTCGGGGCTCGCGGCCGGGACGGACTTCGCGCTGGTGTTCAGTCCGGAGCGGGTCCGCACCGGACGGGTCTTCGCGGACCTGCGGCGCTACCCCAAGCTGGTCGGCGGCCTGGACGCGTCCTCCACCCGGCGCGGCGCCGAGTTCTACCGGGCGGTGCTGGACTTCGACCCGCGCCCCGACCTGCCCCGGCCCAACGGCGTCTGGGAGCTGGCCTCGGTGGAGGCGGCCGAGTTCAGCAAGCTCGCCGAGACGACGTACCGGGACGTGAACATCGCGCTGGCCAACCAGTTCGCCCGCTACGCGGACGAGGTCGGGGTGGACTTCGCGGAGATCGCCGACGCCTGCAACTCGCAGCCGTACAGCCACCTGCACCGGCCGGGCATCGCCGTCGGCGGGCACTGCATCCCGGTGTACCCGCGGCTGTACCTGTGGAACGACCCGGGGGCGACGGTGGTCCGGGCGGCGCGCGAGGCCAACCTGGCGGTGCCGGGGTACGCGGTGGGCGTGCTGGCGGGCGCGGTGCCGGGCGGGATCGCCGGGCAGGGCGTGCTGGTGCTCGGCGCCTCGTACCGGGGCGGGGTCAAGGAGACGGCGTACTCCGGGGTGTTCCCGCTGGTCGAGGCGGTGCGGTCGGCGGGCGCGCGGCCGTACGTCAGCGACCCGCTGTACGAGGCGGAGGAGCTGGCGGCGCTCGGGCTGCCGCCGTACGGCGGGGAGCCGGTGGTGGCGGCGGTGCTGCAGGCGGACCACCCGGAGTACCGGGACCTGGCGCCGGTGGACCTGCCGGGGGTGCGGGTGCTGCTGGACGGGCGGCGGTGCACGGACCCGAAGCGATGGGCGGGCGCGGAGGTGCGGCGGATGGTGCTGGGCGGGGAGTGAGGCCCCTCCTCGCCCGGCCCCGTGAGGCCCCCGGGGCGCGTGATCGCGATGCGCGCCCCCGTCCGCGCCGGGCAACGGGCAGACTGGCGGGGTGAGTGACGATGCCTTCAGCGGGACCGGCCCCGGAGTCCGGTTCACCGCGGCCGACGAGGAGAAGAGACGCGGCGTCCGCCGGATGAAGACCATCGCGACCGGCCTGCTGGCCTTCGCGACCCTGGTCTTCGCCCTGGCCACCTGGGCCAAGGCGGCCGGCGCCGGCCCCTGGGCCGGGTACGTGGCGGCCGCCGCCGAAGCGGGCATGGTCGGCGCGCTGGCCGACTGGTTCGCGGTGACCGCGCTGTTCCGCCGGCCGTTCGGCCTGCCGATCCCGCACACCGCGATCATCCCGACCAAGAAGGACGCCTTCGGCCGCTCGCTCGGCGACTTCGTCGGCGAGAACTTCCTCTCCGGCCACGTGGTCCGCGGCCGCCTGGCGGCGCTCGGCATCGGCCGCCGGCTGGGGGAGTGGCTGGCCGCGCCGGGCAGCGCCGAGCGGGTCACCAAGGAGGCCTCGGCGGCGCTGCGTGGCCTGCTCGCGGTGCTCCGCGACGACGACGTGCGGGCGGTGGTCGCCGAGGCGGTGACCAGGCGGGCCGCGGCCACCTCGGTGGCCGAGCCGATGGGCCGGATGCTCGGCAAGGTGGTCGCGGACGGCGGGCACCACGGGGTGGTGGACCTGGTCGCCGTCCGGGCGCACGGCTGGCTGACCACCAACCACGAGGAGGTGGTCCAGAAGGTCACCCAGAAGACCCCGGGCTGGACGCCCAGGTTCATCGACCACCAGGTCGGCGAGCGGGTCTACAAGGAGCTGATGCGCTTCGTCACCGAGATCCGGGACGACCCGGACCACCCGGCCCGCGGCGCGATCGACAACTTCCTCGCCGACTTCGCGACCGAGCTGCAGACCGACCCGGAGACCATCGCCCGGGTCGAGCGGGCCAAGGGCGAGCTGCTGGCCCGCCCCGAGGTGCAGGACCTGATCAACTCCACCTGGGCGGCCGTGCGCACCCTGGTGATGGGCGCGGCCGAGGACGAGGACAGCGAACTGCGCCGGCGCATCCGCGACGGCGTGCGCCGCTTCGGCGAGCGCCTGGCCACCGACCCCAAGCTCCAGGCCAAGGTGGACGGCTGGCTCCAGGACGCCGCCCAGTACCTGGTCGACACCTACCGCACCGAGATCACCTCGCTGATCTCCGAGACGGTGGCGGGCTGGGACGCCGACGACGCCTCCCGCAAGATCGAGGCCAACGTCGGCCGGGACCTCCAGTTCATCCGGATCAACGGCACCGTGGTCGGCGCCCTGGCCGGGCTGCTGATCCACACCGTGGCGGTCGCGCTCGGGGGGTGATCCGGGGACGGCGCCCCCGGCGTGGGCCTATCCTGGGCCGAACTTCGCGATACGCGCGTAGAAGCACGGAGAAGGAAGAAGGGAACCACCGTGGTCCAGCCGGACGGAAGTCGGATCGTCCCCCACACCAGCCGGATCGGCTCCACCGACCGGAGCATCGAGGCGTTCATCGCCGGGATGCCCAAGGCGGAGCTGCACGTCCACCACGTCGGCTCGGCCTCGCCGCGCGTCGTCGCGGAGCTGGCCGCCCGGTACGCCGGGAACTCCAAGGTGCCGACCGACCCGGCGGCGCTCGCCGAGTACTTCACCTTCACCGACTTCGCGCACTTCATCGAGGTCTACCTCAGCGTGGTGGACCTGGTCCGGGACGCCGAGGACGTCCGCGCGCTCACCTACGGCGTGGCCGAGGACATGGCCCGGCAGAACATCCGGTACGCCGAGCTGACCATCACCCCGTACTCCTCGGTCCGCCGGGGCATCCCCGAGGTCGCCTTCATGGAGGCGATCGAGGACGCCCGGCTGCGCGCCGAGAAGGAGCTCGGCGTGGTGCTGCGCTGGTGCTTCGACATCCCGGGCGAGGCCGGGCTGCGGTCCGCCGAGGAGACCGCCCGGCTGGCCACCGAGCTGGGCCCCGAGGGCCTGGTCAGCTTCGGCCTGGGCGGCCCGGAGATCGGCGTGCCGCGCCCGCAGTTCAAGCCGTACTTCGACCGGGCCCGGGCGGCCGGCCTGCACAGCGTGCCGCACGCGGGCGAGACCACCGGGCCGGAGACGGTCTGGGACGCGATCCGGATGCTCGGCGCCGAGCGCATCGGGCACGGCACCCAGGCGGTGAAGGACCCGGCGCTGCTCGACTACCTGGGCGAGCACCGCATCCCGCTGGAGGTCTGCCCGACCTCCAACATCGCCACCCGGGCCGTGGAGCGGATCGAGGACCACCCGATCAAGCGGATGGTGGACGCCGGACTGCTGGTGACGGTCAACAGCGACGACCCGCCGATGTTCGGCACCGACCTCAACACCGAGTACGCGGTGGCGGCGCGACTGCTGGGCCTGGACGAGGCCGGGGTGGCGGGGCTGGCCCGCAACGCCGTCGAGGCCTCCTTCCTGGACGGGGCGGGCAAGACCCGGCTGACCGGGGAGATCGACGCCTACCTGGCGGGCTGGCAGCAGGCCTGACCGTCCCGCGGTCCGCGTTTCCCCTGGTGAACCGCCCCGTCGACCCCCTCGTTCCCGGGGGTCGGCGGGGCGGTTCCGTGTTCCGGTGCGGGTTGGCGTCACCGCCGTTCGGGTGATGGCGCCACATTGGTGCCATAAATGCTCGACATGGCGCCACCGCTGTGCCATGCTTACGGCCATGGACCTCACGCCATATGTGGAAAACCTCCGGAACGAGCTCGCGGTGGCCGCCGCCACCGGCGGGGACGAAGCCCGCGCGCTGGCCGAGCGGCTGACGCTCCCGCTGGAGTCGGCCGTGCGGCTCACCCTGCTCAACGCGCTGTCGGCGGCCATGGGGGAAGTCACCCGCGACCTCGCCCCCGGCTCGGTGGACGTGCGCCTGCGCGGACTCGACCCGGAGTTCGTGGTGACGGCGCCGCCCGGATCGGATGCCTTCCACGGCGATATGGCACCACCGTCGGCGCCGGTGGCACCAGTCGTGCCGCCCGTGGTGCCACCGGTGGTGCCTCCGGTGGCGTCGGAGTCGGACGAGACGGGCACCGCCCGGATCAACCTCCGGCTGCCCGCCCACCTCAAGGCCCGGGCGGAGGAGGCCGCCGTCGAGGCCGGCCTCTCGCTCAACGCCTGGCTGGTCCGGGCCCTGGCCGGCGCCCTGGAGGGCGGTGAGCCGGCCCGCCGGCCGGTCGCCGACCCGGGCAGCCGGGTCCCGCGCAGCATCGGCGGCCAGGGCTTCACCGGCTGGGTCCACTGACAGCTCCGTAGCGCCCGCAGCACCTCCCGCACCACCTTCTGCACCTTCGACGTCACCCCCGCTCCGACCAGCGGGGACACCCACACGAGTCAAGAGGACGGGACAGCCATGCCTACGTACGAGACCGACGGACCGATCTCCGCCATCCTCGAGTTCGACATCGGCTCGGTCTGGATCAAGGCGAGCAAGCGCACCGACGCCGTGGTCGAGGTCCGGCCCGCCAACCCGGCCAAGGAGGCGGACGTCAAGGCCGCCGAGCAGACCCAGGTCGACTTCTCGGGTGGCCGGCTCGGCATCAAGGCCCCCAAGCAGCGCTCCGTCTTCAGCGGCAAGAAGGGCGCGGTCGAGATCCTGGTTGAGCTGCCGGTCGGCTCCGAGGTCCACAGCGAGTCCCCGATGGCCGAGTTCGTCACCGAGGGGGCGCTCGGCGCCTGCCGGCTGAAGACCTCGCTCGGCCGGATCCAGGTCGAGCACGCCGACAGCGCCCGGCTCGACAGCGGCTTCGGGGACATCCGGCTCGGGGGGACGGCCTGGGACGCCGAGGTCTCCGGAGCCGGCCGGATCGAGATCGGCTCCGTCGGCGGCCGGCTGACGGTCAAGAACAGCAGCGGCGACACCGAGATCGACGAGGTCCGCGGCGAGCTGCACGCCAACGCCTCCAACGGGCGGATCCACGTCGGCCAGGCCGAGGGGAACGTGACCGCCAAGTCGGCGCACGGCCACATCCGGGTCGGCCGGGTGGTCCGCGGCCAGGTCACCCTGCAGACCAGCGTGGGGGACGTGGAGGTCGGCATCGCGGAGGGCACGGCGGCCTGGCTCGACGTGCACAGCAAGGTCGGCGGCGTCCGCAACGACCTCGGCCCCACCAAGGGCCCGGGCGACGCGGTGGAGACGGTCGAGGTCCGCGGCCGCACCCAGGTCGGCAACGTCATCGTCCGGCGGGCGTGATGGCGGCGAACGCGGCGGCCCCGGCGGACGTGGCGGTCCGTTCGCTCCCGGCGGTCTCGGCGACGGGGCTCACCAAGTCCTACGGGGACAAGGCGGTCCTGCGGGGCATCGACCTGGAGATTCCGGCGGGCAGCGTGTTCGCCCTGCTCGGGCCCAACGGCGCCGGCAAGACCACCACCGTGCAGATCCTCTCCACCCTGATCCCCGCCGACGGCGGCTCGGCCCGGGTGGCCGGGCACGACGTGGAACGCGAGGCCGACGGGGTGCGGAAGGCGATCGGGGTGACGGGCCAGTTCTCCGCGGTGGACAACCTGCTCACCGCCGAGGAGAACCTGCTGCTGATGGCCGACCTCAACCACCTCCGCCGTCGGGAGGGGCGGAGGCGGGCCGAGGAGCTGCTGCGGCGCTTCGACCTCACCGAGGCCTCCCGCGAGGCCGTCGCCACCTTCTCCGGCGGCATGCGGCGCAAGCTCGACCTCGCGATGACCCTGGTCGGGGACCCGAGGGTGATCTTCCTGGACGAGCCGACCACCGGGCTGGACCCGCGCAGCCGGCGCACCATGTGGGAGATCATCCGGAGCCTGGTCGCCGACCACGGGGTGACGATCTTCCTCACCACCCAGTACCTGGAGGAGGCCGACCAACTCGCCGACCGGATAGCCGTCCTGGACGGCGGCCGGATCGTCGCCGAGGGCACGGCCGAGGAGCTGAAGCGGTACGCCCCCGGCGGGCGGATCCGGCTCCGGTTCACCGACGCCGGCTCGCTGGCCGCCGCCGCCGCCCTGTTCCCGTACGCCACGGCCGACACCGAGGCACTGCGGCTGGAGATCCCGGGGGACAACTCCGTCCTCACGGTGAAGGCCGTGCTGGACGCCCTCGACAACGCGTCCGTGCAGGCCGAGTCACTGGTCGTGGAGACGGCCGACCTGGACGACGTGTTCCTCCAACTGACCGGGGAGGGCGCGCGATGAGCACGGCCACGCACACGGCCACGCACACGGCCACGCGTATGGCCACCAGTACCGCCGGCCACGCGCTCGGCGACTCGCTGACCATGCTGCGCCGCAACCTCAAGCACGCGCTGCGGTACCCGTCCCTGACCTTCGCGGTCGTGGTGACGCCGGTCATGATGCTGCTGCTCTTCAACTACGCCTACGGCAGCACGCTGGGCGCCGGCATCGGCGGCGGCCACTACATCGACTACGTCACGCCCGGCATCGTGCTGATGGCGGCCACGTCCGGGGCGCTGGTGACCGCGATCGGCATCTGCACCGACATGACCGAGGGCATCGTCAACCGCTTCCGCACGATGGCGATCTCGCGCTCCGCCTTCCTGGCGGGGCACGTGGTCGGCAGCGTCATCCAGACCATGATCGGGCTGGTGCTGGTGGTCGGCACGGCCCTCGCGATGGGCTTCCGGCCCAACGCCGGACCGGTGGAGTGGCTGGCCGCGGCCGGGCTGCTGCTCTTCCTCACCATCGCCCTGACCTGGATATCGGCCGGCATCGGCCTGGTGGCCAAGACGGTCGAGAGCGCCAGCAACATGCCGATGCCGCTGCAGTTCCTGCCCTTCATCGGCAGCGCCATCGTGCCGACGGACTCCATGCCCACGGCGCTGCGCTGGTTCGCCGAGTACCAGCCCTTCACGCCCATGATCGAGACCCTGCGCGGGCTGCTGCTGGGCACCGGGATCGGCAGCAGCGCCTGGATCGCCCTCGCCTGGTGCACCGTGCTGACGCTGGTCGGCTACTTCTGGTCGCGGAGCGTCTTCTACCGGCGGTGACGGGGGTATCGCCGGTGCGCCGAGTGACCAGGGCCGAGTGACCAGGGCCGGGTGACCAGCGCGGAGTGACCAGGCCGGGCGGCCCGGACAGCGGAGCACCCGCCGTCCGGGCCGCCCGGCACCCCCGTAGTAAAGTCCCGGCAAAGGGCAACTCCGGGGGGAGCAAATGACGGTGACGCGCCGCGGGCAGGTCGTCTGGTGGCTCCGTGGCGCGGCGCTGGCGGCCTTCCTGGTGTACCTGCCGGGCTACTTCTCCTCCCGCCAGGGCGGGCTGGTCGAGGTCGAGCGCTGGCTGAACCACCCGGTGCTGCTGCTCGGCACGGCCGTCACCCTGGCCATGGCCTCGGCGGTGGCCCAGGTCGAGTTCCGCACCAGGTGGGCGCAGATCGGTTTCGCGGCCGTCCTGTCGCCGCTGCTCGTCATCGGGGCGGCGGTCGGCGGCCTGGCGTACGTCTTCGGCGGCGACGGCCGGCTGGTCGACCGCAAGCCCGACCCGAGCCGCTCCGACCACGTGCTGAGCGTCACCGACGTCGCCTTCTCGATCGATCCGGTCTACCGGGTGGAGCTGGTGGCCGGCACCGGCTGGTCGGCCCGTCACTGGGGCCTCGGCACCTGGGAGGAGGAGGACGGCTTCGTCAGGGCCGAGTGGTCCGGTCCGGGCCGGATCACGGTGACCTTGGAGAAGGAGATCGAGGTCTTCACCGTGGGCGAGGACGGGACGCCGGCCGGCCCGTCGTCCACGCCCCGGTCCCGGTAGCGGGCCTGTAGTAGGGTCCGCGCCAAAGTTCGGTCAAGAACCGCCGGGGGGCGAAGGTGACAGCGGTACGCCGCAGAGGGATCGCGTGGGGGCTCAGAGGCGTGGCGCTCGTGGCGCTGTCGGCCTACCTGGTGGGCCGGCACGCCTCCCGTTCGGGAGGGCTGGTGGAGCTCGAACTCTGGTTCCACCGGCCGGTCCTGCTGGTCGGGGCGACGGTCGTGCTGGTGCTGGTCTCGCTGATCGTCGAGCTGGACTTCCGTACGCCGGAGTCGCAGATCGGCCTGGCCGGCGGCCTGGTGGCGCTGGTCCTGCTCGGGGTGCCGCTCGCGCTGTCGACGCTCGCGGCCGGGGACTCCGGGGTGCGGACCGCGCGGGAGGCCGCCCCGGGCCACCCGGACCGGGTGCTCGTCTTCACCGATGCCGCCGACTCGTTCGAGCCGGACCGCCGGGTGGAGCTGCTGACCGGCAGCGGCTGGTCGGCGCGCCACTGGTCCCTCGGTGCCAGGGGGCCGGGCGAACGCCTGCTCAGGGCCGAGTGGTCGGGCCCGGACCGGATCACGGTGACCTCGGAGAAGGAGGTCCAGGTGTTCACCGTGGGCGAGGACGGGACATTGGGCGGCCCGTCGTCCACGCCCCGGCCGCGGTAGCGGGCCTGTAGTAGGGTCCGCGCCAAAGTTCGGTCAAGAACCGCCGGGGGGCGAAGGTGACAGCGGTACGCCGCAGAAGGATCGTGTGGGGGCTCGGAGGGGCGGCGCTCCTGGCGCTGCTGGCCTACGCGGTGGGTCGGTACGAGTCCCGGTCGGGAGGGCTCGTGGTGGTCGAGCGCTGGCTCGACCACCCGGTCCTGCTGGTCGGGACGGCGGTCGTGCTGACCGCCGTCGCGTTGTACATCGGGATGGAGTTCCGGACCTGGGTGTCGCAGATCGGCTGCGCCGTCGCCATGGTGGCGCTGGTCTTCGGTGGGCCGCTGATCGCGTTCCTGGCGCTCGTGAGCGGCGAGGGGCGGACCGCGCGGACGGCCGCCCCGGGCCACCCGGACCGGGTGCTGACCATGACCAACATGGCCTCGATCGATCCGGTCTACCGGGTGGAGCTGGTGGCCGGCAGCGGCTGGTCGGCCCGCCACTGGAGCATGGGGATCTGGGACACCCGGGGCGGCGACTTCGTGCGCGCCGACTGGTCCGGCCCGGACCGGATCACCATCACCGGCCGCAAGAAGCTCACGGTCTTCGACGTCCACCCGGACGGCAGCCTGAGCGCGCCCCGGGAGGAGCCCAAGCCCCCGGAGGGCTGAGGCCGGCCCGGCCCTCCCCCGAAGTCCGGGGGAGGGCCGGGGCGTTCGGGCTCAGCGGGGCGGTGTCACCACGTGTCGATGTGCATCGTGTTGGCCGCGTTGTGGATGGCGTTGTAGTGCGGGATCGACATGTCGGACCTCTTCTGGCTCGCCGGCAGGTTCTTGTCGGCGGCGCGGAACTCGTCGCGGGCCTCCGCCAGCAGGCTGACGCCGTGGGAGACCGGGACGTCCTTCGTACCGTGCGCCGGGTGGGACTTGGCGGCCGTCTTGCTGCCGGCGTTGATCAGGGTGCCGCGGGCCTGGTTGTAGTCGGCCACCTTGATCGTCTTCGGGTTGCGGAGCTCTGCCTGCACCCCCGCGGTCGGCGGCGTCTGCTCGGCGGCCAGGGCGGCGGGAGCGGCGGCGGTGGTGAGCGCACCCGTCACGATGACGGTGGCGAGGGCGTTGCGGAGGGTCCTGTGCATGAGGGTGTCCTTCCGATAAGAAAGCATCAAGGATTTCGCGCCCGCCGTGATGATGAAACGGTCGGGATGCGAACGTCTCGGCCCTACCCCGGCCCCCGGTGGCGGAAAACCGGCTTCCGTTCCGGGAATTCGCAGAGGATGAGATCAGGCCTTTTTCTGATCATGCGCAAATAGGACTGGCGTAATGGTGAGCCGAGGGACTGCGCCGGAGGGAGGGGGAGCCCGGGCGCAACTCCGCGCTGCGGCAGACGGGGCAATGCGATTCGTGCGTTGACTCCACCCGGGTTACTTGCCGTTGCGGGGGCCCGGTGCGGGTGGTTCCCTCGGCTCCGTGGCCCTGTACGCGGTCACGGAATTCGAGGAATCACCCTCGCAGAAGGAGAAATCCTTGTTCAGCATCAAGAAGGCGGCCGCCGTCGCGACCGCCGCCCTGGCCGTCACCGGCGCGGTGGCCTCGGCCTCGCCCGCCTCGGCGGGCGAAGTGCGCGTCGGCGGCCAGGAAGTGCGCTTCTACAACGAGTCCGTGAACGGCTTCCTGGACTCCGCCAAGTACGGGACCGACGCCATCACCTGGCAGGCCAACGGCACGGTCTGGCAGGACTGGATCCTCCGCCCGACCCCCGGCGGCTACCTGATCGAGTCCAAGGGGAAGCCCGACAAGTGCCTCCAGGCGTTCGCGGAGCCCGGCACGCCGATCCCGCTCGTCGCGTGCAACCCCAACATCCCGACCCAGCAGTGGCAGATCGACCGGACGGGCGACAGGTACGTCATCGCCGAGGCCACGGACCAGGACTACGTCATCGCGGCGCAGAGCAACGGCGCCAACGTGGTGAAGGCGCTCCGTGACGACAGCCCGCGTCAGCTCTGGGACGTGGTTGCCCCCGCCGCCCCCTGAGCCTCCGGCGACACCTTCCCGCCCCCGCCGGCGGATCCGGCGGGGGCGGGTTCGTGTCCCGGGGGCTCCGGCCCACGACGGCGAACGCCGGGGCCGGGTGATCCGGGTCAGTAGAGGTAGGTGCCCCAACGCTGTTCGGCGCGCCCGGTGCACGGTTCGATGGTGATCTGGTTGCCGTACCCGTTGTCGGTCAGGCACTTGTTCCGCTCGGCCACCGAGTAGACCTCGTACCAGCCGTCTCCCTTGCCGAAGAAGGCCCACATGCCGTTGGCGGTGGCGTCCCAGTGGTAGAGCTGGACGTCGCGGTTGTTGGAGCCGGCGAGGTTGAGGACCTGCGCGTCCCGGAGGCGGCTGGTCAGCGCGTACTGCGGGACACCGTCGCCGGTGTCCCCCTTGCGGTCCAGCCGCCAGCCCTGGGAGGCCTCGTTCGGGTTGTGCTGGTTCCAGGCCTGGATCTTGTTGCCGTCGCCGAAGGCGCCGTTGGCGGAGTCGACCGCCCGGCCGGTGCCCTGGTTGACGAGGGTGACCCAGGAGCCGTCGGGGTGGCCGCCGCGCTGGCCGTTGTTGCCCGCGCCGTGGGTGCCGCGGTCACCGCCGCCGCTGGGGATGTCGTTGACGGTGGCGGGGAGTTCCTGCCCGCAGCCGACCTCGTACGAGGCGGTCTCGTACCAGTTGACGTCGCTCGGGGCGTTGAGCTTGACGCTGCTCCGCAGTTCGCGCTTCGCGACCCCGTTGACCGGGTTCTTGAGCGTCACCGTGTACGTCCCGGTGCTGTCGGCGTGCGCGACGCGCACGTAGAGGGCGCCCTTCCGGCCGGGGTTGACGGTCACCTGGCGCGTGCCGGTGTACTCGTTGGTGTAGGACCACTTGTGCCCGTACTGGGTCTCGATGCTCAGCGACACCTTGGTGATGAGCGAGCCCAGGATCCCCGGCGAGGTGGACAGCCCCACCGAGACGGACGTGCTGTCCTCGGAGGTCCGCGACTGCCGGAAGCTCAGGGACATGGTGTCGGCCGTGGTCTTCCCCGGGGCGCAGTTGCTGTGGGTCTCCCCGCGCTGGTAGTCGGTGAAGCCCTGGGTGTAGCTCTCGCTCCGGTAGGTGCAGTTGGCGGTGTTGTTCGGGTCACCCGGGAAGTAGCCCTGGGCGCAGGCCTGCAGCCAGTCCTTGTCGCTGACGGCCTTGGGCCACTCGGCGTTGAACTTCTGCGCGTCGGAGTTGTTGCACCCGTACGCCCACGGCTGGACGCCCTCGGCGAAGTTGCCGTTGGGGATGTCCACGCAGAGCTTGTTGCCCTCGGTGGTGTAGATCGGCGTCCCCTTGGAGTTGTAGTACCACCAGCTCTGCGTGGGGTTCTTCCGGTTCGAGCAGGCGTCGAGGACCAGCGGCGTCTGCTGGTCCGTCCGACCGCCCTCCATGGACAGGCACTTGCCGGTCGCCTTGTTCCGGATCTGGTAGAGGCCGCCGTTCCAGTACCAGATCTGCGCGTCGGAGCCGTTGCAGGTCCACAGCTGCACCTTGGGCCCGGTGCCGTTGGACGCGTCCAGGCACAGGTCCGGCCGCTTGTCGGCGGTGAACGACAGCCACGAGGAGTCCGCTTCGGCGCTCGCGGCCGGGGCGAGGAGGCCGACGAGGCCCAGGGACATGAATAAGGCCAGGAGGGCGCTCAGGTAACGGCGGTGAGAGCGGCGCTTTTCCATGGGTTCTCCGAACTGGATGCTCGACACGGCCGGATCGCGGGCCGTGGCGTCATTGCACCGCCAGTTGGTAGACAAAAGATCAACACCGGTACGGGAGGCCGTTGCCGTCCTCGCCGGGGCGGGGAACGCGAAAGGGTCCGGCACCTGTGTGGTGCCGGACCCTTCCGACTGTGGAGCGCCAGGCCCGGGTTGCACGGACTCTTCCTACTGAAAGTAGGACGTACTCTGGTAGTACCGCTGACGCCTGACGAGGAATCATGTTCCTCGCGACATCAGGAATATTAGCAGTTCAGTGCCGGTGTGCCGAATCGCGGTGCCACGAGGCCGGGGGTTCGGGGTTCAGGGGGCGACGGCGTACTCGGTGAACAGGCCGCAGGGCTGGAATCCGAGGCGGCGGTAGACGGGCTCACCGTCGGAGGAGGCCTGGAGGACGGCGGTGCGGTAGCCCGCGTCGTAAGCCGTGCGCAGGGCGGCCAGGGTGATGGCTCCGCCGTAACCGCGCCGGCGCTCGGAGGCGAGGGTCGCGATGTTGTAGATCCCGGCGACCCCGGCGAAGAGGAAGACCTCGGCCGAGCAGACCGGCCGCCCGGCCACGTACCCGACGAGGTAGCGGGCGGGGCAGTCGGGGGGGAGGGCGGACCCGGCCGCGTCGGCGTAGAAGCGGCGGACCGTGGCGGCCGGCGGGTCCCAGTTCGCCGCCACGATCGTCGCGTAGTCGGCGAGTTGCTCGGGAGTGGTCGCGAGGCGGATGTCCAGGTCGTCGGCGGACGGCTCCGGTGGGGCGGTGTGCAGGTCCAGGCACATCCCGGTCTCGGTCTCGGAGGCCTGGAGGCCGGCGGCGGAGAGGAGGGTGGGGAGATCCGGGGGAGTGGTGGCGGGGCCGACCCACCGGGAGAAGGGGCGGCCGGTCGCGGTGAGCGTCCGGACGGTCTCCGCGAGCCGGGCGGGGGCGGTGCCGGCGGTGAAGCGTGCCGCCGCAACGATGTTGAAGGTGTCGTCGTCGAGCCCGCTGTCGGCGATGAGGAGGTCGGCGGTCTCGGTGACGGTCGCGTGCTCCAGGTGGCGGTGCAGGTGGCAGGCGTGCTCGGCGAGGTTCTGTTCGATGCTGCCGTGCAGGTCGGGAACGGGTGGCTTCGTCTGGTCCATGCCCGCCACGATGTCAGTCGGGGGAGAGGATGCCGAGTGATTAAGTGCCGGGGGAATGCGGAAGGGTCCGGCACCTGTGTGGTGCCGGACCCTTCCGGTGATGGAGCGCCAGGCCCGGGTTGCACGGACTCTTCCTACTGAAAGTAGGACGTGCTCTGGTAGCACCGCTGACGCCTGACGAGGGCTCATGTTCCTCGCGCTGAAAGAAATATTAGCAGCTCAGTGCCCGTGCGCCGAATCGGGGCCGCCGGAGCACCGGCCGGAGGGTGGAGCGGGCCGGCCGGTGCGGCGGGGGAGGCGTCAGACGTCGAACTCGCCCGCGCGGATGGCGGAGACGAGGTCACGCCATTCGTCGGGGGTGAGCTGGGCGATGGCGTCAGGCAGGAGGCTGCTGCGGACATAGACGGCGTCGGTGGTGATTGCTACCTCTGGGCAGTTGCCCGCATTGGAGCACGCGTTGGGCCGGGTCCAGGAACGGTTCTCCATCGGCTATATCTCCTTCTTGATCTTCGCGATCAGATCGCGGGAGTCGGCAACCGAGAGAGACCTGTCAGCCATCTGTTCAACGACTGCGCGGTACTCCTCCAGGTGCTCAGCCAGATGGAGGAAGATCGGGCCCTCCATGGAGTCATAGCTGACGGTGTCGAGCCTGGGTACGAGCCCGTTCGCGTAGTAGATGGCCTGGCCGGGTCCCTTGAAGCCTCCAGCCGCGAAGCTGATCACTCGAAGCGTGACATGTGGCAGCTGGGACAACTCCAGCATCCAGTCCAGCTGTTCCCGCGCCACGTCACGGCCGCCGAACTGCATGCGAAGAGCCGCCTCGTGGACGATCGCCGTGTATGGATGGGTGCCTTTCGCCATCAACATCTCGGATCGCAGCATCCGTTGCTCGACACGCGTCTCAACGACGCGCGGAGTCAACCGGACCTGGTTGTCCTGGAAGATCGCGCGACTGTAGCGCTCCGATTGCATGGGGCCCGGCGGATGGCAGATCTGGTACGAGTACATGCCCTTCGCATGGTGCTCGAACTCGCAGATGTCGAGGAAGCCCTGCGGAACCGATCCGCGATACTCCTCCCACCAACCCTTGGTCTTGTCGCCCGCAATCGCCGCGAGGGCCTCGACGTACTCGGAGTCGGCTTCGCCGTACTTCTGAGCCAGCGCGACCACTCGTTCGGGAGACACGGAGTAGGTCGCCTGCTCGATGAGTGTGATCTTCGTGCGATCCACGCCAAGGACGGTGGCCGCCTCTGTGGTGGTCGTACCGGCGGCATCGCGCATCTTCCTCAGCTCGATGCCAACCCGCTGCTTGCGTGCACTTGGGGTAGGTGGCATGTGCCCAAGCATCCACCGGGGCACTACAGCGAGTCCAGCCGCATTTAGGGGTACATGTGTGAGAAGTGCTCGCACATGTACCGTCCTATGCCCTACAGTCTGTGATGCACCGATCACCGAACGGATCGTCAGTAACGCCGCTCGGGCACCGAAGAACACCCATGTCCAGTGGGTTCGTTCACGGCGACGCATCCGCCGGTCTCACCCTTTCCCCCATCGGGAGACACTGTGCGCAACATCAACTCCCCCTCCCTCACCCTCTCCCGCGACGCCCTCCGCGACGGCATGGCCAGCGCCGGCTGGCCGCCCTCCCTCATCGCGGACGCCGAACTCGCCATGGTCGAACTCATCGTCAACGCGTGGCGCCACGGCGAGACGACCTCCCCGGTCATCCTCATCGACCACCGCGTCGACACACTCCGCGTCGCCGTCTCCGACCGCAGTCCACTCCTCCCGAACCTGGGCCCCCACGCCCTCCTCTCCGAGACCGGCCGGGGCCTCCAGCTCGTCGCCGGCCTCACCCACCGCTGGGGTGTCGACCCGCAGCATCTCGGCAAAACCGTCTGGTTTGAGCTGCGGCAGGACGGTGCCGCGTGAGCGCCCACCACCCGATCCACCCCGCCGACCCGGCCCTGCTCCACCTCACCTCGCGCCAGGTCACCGAACTCATCGTGGAACTCCGCACCGAGGGCCGTGAGTTCGGCCTCCTCTGGCCGTCCGCCATTCCCGGTGACATCAACCTCCACGGCCGCCGCCTGGTCGACATCGGCAATGTTCCGGCCAGCACTCTGATCAACCTCCTCGCGCTCATGCGCGAGTACAAGCGCAACCGCGACGTCCGCCACCGGCTGGAGTGACGACACCTTCCCGGGAACAGTCCCGCTCTGTGATCCTGTTCGCATGCTGCTCCCCGACGTCGCCTCGCAGACCGTCCTCATCGAAGTGGTCCGGATCGCGGATCCGAGGAGCGCCTACGGCTCGGACTCCGTCACCGGCGAGGTCCTCACCGTCTGGGATTCCGAGCACCTCCGGCAGGCCCTCGACCTGATGGGCGAGCTGCCGGAGGGCGAACTGCGCCGCTGTTTCGCGCCCGGGTACGGGATCCGGGCGCACGGCCCCGGCGGGCTCCTCTTCGAGGTCTCCTTCTGCTTCAGCTGCCACGGCGTCTGGCTGGCGGGCCCCGGGGTGCCGTCCGACCTCCACGGCATGCAGGCCTTCGACGCCGACAGCCCGCCCGCCCGCGAACTGCTCCACCGCTTCCGTACGTCCGCCGGAAATCCGGCGTGACACGTCACCCCTGCCCATCGGACCGACCGCACCCCGAGGAGCCGCCATGCCCGTACCGCAGAAGCCCGCCGACCCGTACGCGGCGATCGGCGTCGTGGGCCCCGCCCCCGAAGGGGTCACCCTGCCGCTGCCGCCGGTGTTCGACTCGGTGGAGGAGGAGCGCCGGTACCGCAAGGAGCAACTCGCCGCGGGCTTCCGCCTGTTCGGGCGGTTCGGCTTCTCGGAGGGCGTCGCCGGGCACATCACCGTCCGCGACCCGGAGCACCCGGACCGGTTCTGGGTGAACCCGTTCGGCATGAGCTTCAGCCAGATCAAGGCCTCCGACCTGATCCTGGTCGACCACGAGGGCACCCTGCTGCACGGCACCCGCCCGGTGAACCGGGCCGCCTTCGCCATCCACTCCCAGGTGCACGCCGCCCGCCCCGACGCGGTCGCCGCCGCCCACTCGCACTCGCTCCACGGCAAGGCCTTCTCCAGCCTGGGCATCCCGCTCGCCCCGCTGACCCAGGACGCCTGCGCCTTCTTCGAGGACCACGGCCTGTACAGCGACTACCGGGGCGTCGTGACCGACACCGAGGAGGGCAAGAGGGTTGCCGCCGCGCTCGGCAGCCACAAGGCCGTCATCCTGCAGAACCACGGCCTGTTGACCGTCGGCCAGTCCGTGGCCGAGGCGGTCTGGTGGTTCGTCACCATGGAGCGCTCCTGCCAGGCGCAGCTGCTCGCGATGGCGGCCGGCACCCCCAAGCCGATCGACCGGGAGACCGCGCTGATCACCCGGGGCCAGGTCGGGACCCCGCTGGCCGGCTGGTTCCAGGCTCGCCCGCTGTGGGACCAGATCACCGCCTCCGACCCCGACCTCTTCGACTGACGGCCCCCGCCCTCCCCGCCCCCTCCCCGTCCGCCCACCCCTCGGAGAAGCCCCCCGTGCCCGCCACCCCCGCCCAACGCAGGCTCCGGATCGCCGTGTTCGGCGCCGGCTCCATCGGCTGCCACCTCGGCGGCATGCTCGCCGCGACCGCCGACGTCACCCTGATCGGGCGGCCGGCGGCGATGGCGGCGATCGACGCGGCCGGGCTGACCCTCACCGGCCCGGGCGGGGCCCGCCGCGAGGTACGGGACCTGACCGCCGCCACCGACCCGGCGGCCGTGGCCGGCGCCGACCACGTCCTGGTCACCGTGAAGTCCGCCGACACCGCGACCGCCGCCCGCGAACTCGCCCCGCACCTCGGCCCGGACACGGTGGTGGTGAGCTTCCAGAACGGCCTGCGCAACACCCGGGCGCTCGCGGCCGCGCTGCCCGCCCACCGGGTGCTGGCCGGCATGGTCCCGTACAACGTGGTGCGGACCGGGCCCGCCGCCGTTCACCAGGGCAGCGGCGGGTCGCTGATGCTGGCGGCGGGGGAGGGGGCCGCCGCCCTCGCCGGGGCGGCCCGGGCGAGCGGGCTCCGGCTGGACCTGCGGCCGGACATGCCGGCCGTCCAGGCGGCCAAGCTGCTGCTGAACCTCAACAACGCCGTCAACGCGCTCTCCGGGCTTCCGCTGCGCGAGCAGGTCGGGCAGCGGGCGTACCGGCGGTGCGTGGCGCGCTGCCAGCGGGAGGCGCTGGCGGCGTTCCGGGCCGCCGGGGTCGCACCGGCTCGGCTCGGCCCGGTGCCGCCGGGGCTGATGCCCTGGGTGCTCGGCCTGCCCGACGCCCTGTTCCAGCGGCTGGCCGGGGCGAGCCTGCGGATCGACGCCACCGCCCGCTCCTCGATGTGGGAGGACCTCCAGCGAGGCCGCCCCACCGAGATCGACTCGCTCCAGGGCGAGATCGTCGCCCTCGCCGAACGCCACGGCCTCACCGCCCCCGCCAACGCCCGCCTGATCACCCTCGTCCGCCGGGCCGAGGCCGCCGCCCCCGCCGCCACCCCCGCCTGGACCGGCCCCGCCCTCCTCGCCCAACTCCCCCCGGCCCGCTGACGGGTGGCGCCCGTCGACCTGGTTGGATCGCCGCATGACGGACTGGTCGCGACTCCACCACGCCTACGGCTCCGCCGAGGACGTACCCGCCCTGCTGGACCGGATCGCGGCGGAGCCCAGCGCCGAACTCTGGAACGACCTGTGGTCGGCCCTGTGCCACCAGGGCAGCGTCTACCCGGCCAGCTTCGCGGCACTGCCCTGGCTGGCCGACCTGGCCGGGCGCGGGGACCGGGACCAGGCGGTCAACGCCGTGGTGCTGGCGGGCGCGATCACGGCCGGCGCCGACCAGCTGCACGAGGCGGGTGACGTCCGCGCGGAGCACGCGGCGGAGATCGCCGGACTGCTGGCAGCCGCGAACCGGTACCTGCGGACCGCCACGGACCGCGGGGAGTACGTCCACCTCCTGGAAGCCGTCCTGGGCTTCGAAGGCGTCGCGGGGTGGAGCGAGGACCTGGCCTGGGGGCTCGGGAGCGAGGAGTACGAGGTCTCCTGCCCGGGCTGCGGGGAGGGCCTGTTCATCGTCTTCGGCGAACGCGGCCACTTCTCCACCGGCGAGGACTACGCGCTCGCCGACGGGGACATCGAGACCCGGCCCCTGCGGCCGACCGCCCCCGCGGACCTGGACGGCATCGGGCGGCGCCTCCACGACCTCGCGCTCGCCGACGGACAGCGCGAGGTCGCGCACGCGCTCACCCACGTGTTCGGCGGTGCGACCTGCCCCGACTGCGGGACCGACTTCCCGGTCGCCGACCGGATCCGCGCCGACGGCTGAGCCGGCTGCCGAGCTGCGACCGGCGGGCGGCGCTTGCGGGCGGGCGCCGCTCAGTAGTCGAACCAGACCACCAGCCGGACGTTGTCGTCACCGTGCTGCGAGGCGAGGGCCTCCATGACCGTCCAGACCGGCTTCCACTCGCCGTCCTCGCGGACGGCGTCGCGGCGGTCCATCCGCTCGGAGCGGTAGACGACGTCGTCGACCACCCACTCGCTGCCCTCGGGCCAGGTCCGGACCTCGCCCGGCTCCGGCCCCGGTCCCGGTGTCGGCACCGGTACGGGAATGCCGAGGGTCTCGCCGAAGCGCCGGTTCCAGGCGCTCTTGCCGACGAGCGTGAGCCCGTCGGGGGTCCGCCGGTACTCGTGGAGCCGGCTGTCGGGTGCCTCCGCCGCCTCGGCCCAGTCCACGGCCCTCACCTCGGCCCAGGTGATCCAGGTGGTGCCGTAGAAGGTGGTCCCGTACGTGTCCACCGCCGCCCGCACGGTCTGCGAGGCGTCCGGCGGCAGCCCGCGATCGGCGGCCAGCGGACGGAAGTTGGCGTGGTTGCGGACCCCGAAGAGGCAGCCGAACGCGTCGTAGTTCCTGGTGGTGTTGAGGAGGTCGAGGGCGACGGCGGCCTGCCAGGCCGGCTTCCCGTCCTCGTCGCGCGGGAACCACGCCCGGCACTCGATGAATCCGTTGATGTCCGTTCCCATGCCGGGCATTCTCCAGGCCGCCCCGCGCGGGAAGTCGGCCCCGCCGACTTCCCGTGCGCTCCCCTGCCGGGCCGACGTCCCGCGCGGCGCCCGCGTCGGCTCAGTCGCGCGGCCAGGGGCGGCCGTCGAGCCGCTCGATGCCGGTGTTGAAGCGGCGCAGGAAGCCGGCGAAGGAGGCGATGTCCTCCTCCGGCCAGTCCGTCATCACGAGGTTCAGTGCCCGTACGTGGGCCTCGCGTTCCGCGTCCAGCCGGCGCCGGCCCTCCTCGGTGAGGCGGAACTTGCGGGCGATGCCGCCGTCCGGGTCCGGGATGCGTTCGAGCAGTCCCGCGCTCTTCAGGGCCGCCGTCTGCCGGTTGAGGGTGGAGACGTCCAGGGCGAAGGCGTCGCTCAGCTGGCCGATGGACATCGGCCCTTCGGCGTCGACCCGGCTGAGCAGGATGTAGGCGCTGCGTTCGAGCTGGCTGCCCTCGGGGCGGGCGTTGACCTGGCTGAGGTCGCGGTGCCGGGCGAACACCAGGAACTCGAGGGCGACCTCGTGCGTGGGGCTGGTCATGTCGAAGTCCCTTCATCACCGCTTCGACCTGCGGGTTCTCCGTGGATCACCCTTCAGTATGCCAGAGGCGTGCGCGGCACACATGATGTGCATCGCGCACATCCTGTGTAAGCTGACCGTCTTGTGTTTCATGCACATCGTGTGTTTTGTGCATGTTTCCGCTCTCGAACGCTCTTCGAACGTTCTTCGACTGCTCTTCGACCGCCCGAGGAGGCCCGTCATCAACGGCCCCGCCCCCACCCCCCGCACCGGTCCGATCGTGGCGGTGCTCGCCTTCACCGGCACCGTCGCCGCGATCATGCAGACCCTGGTCACCCCGCTGATCAGTCAGCTCCCGCAACTCCTGCACACCAGCGCGTCCAATGCCTCCTGGGTCATCACCGCGACCCTGCTCTCCGCCGCCGTCTTCGTCCCGATCAGCGGCCGCCTCGGCGACCTCCTCGGCAAGCGGACGATGCTCATCGCCTCCTGCGTCCCGCTGCTGCTCGGCTCGGTGCTGTGCGCGGTGGCCGACTCCGTGGTGCCGATGATCGCCGGACGGGCCCTGCAGGGCATGGGCATGGGCCTGGTGCCGATCGGCATCAGCCTGCTGCGCGACGTGCTGCCGCCCGAGCGGCTCGGCTCGGCGATCGCCCTGGTCAGCGCCTCCATGGGGATCGGCGGCGGCCTCGGCCTGCCGATCGCGGCCGGCGTCGCCGACTACGCCAGCTGGCGCGTGCTGTTCTGGGGCACCGCCGTACTGGCCGTCGTCATCATCGGCCTGCTCTGGGTCATCATCCCGGCCCCGGCCGCTTCCGCTTCCGCGGACGGCCGCCCCGCCGCCGGCGGGCGCTTCGACTACGTCGGCGCGATCGGCCTCAGCGTCGGCCTGGTCTGCCTGCTGCTGCCCGTCTCCAAGGGCGGCGACTGGGGCTGGGGCAGCACCCGGACCCTCGGCCTGTTCACCGCCTCCGCCGCGATCCTGCTGCTCTGGGCCCGCTGGGAGCTGCGCGTCAACGAGCCGCTGGTGGACCTGCGGGTCACCGCGCGCCCCCGGGTGCTGCTGACCAACGCCGCCTCCGTCCTGGTCGGCTTCGGCATGTACGCCCAGGCGCTGATCGTGCCGCAGCTGCTCCAGCTGCCGGAGGCCACCGGCTACGGGCTCGGGCAGTCGATGCTGGCGATGGGCCTGTGGATGGCGCCCGGCGGGCTGATGATGATGGTCGTCTCCCCGTTCGGCGGCAAGCTGTCGGCCGCGCGCGGACCGAAGTTCACCCTGGTCGCCGGGGCGCTGACGATCGCCGTCGGGTACGGGCTGGCGCTGCCGCTGATGGGCTCCACCTGGGGCGTGCTGATCGTGACGATCGTCTGCAACAGCGGCGTGGGCCTGGCCTACGGCGCGATGCCCGCGCTGATCATGAGCGCGGTGCCGCTGACCGCGACGGCCTCGGCGAACAGCTTCAACACCCTGATGCGCTCGCTGGGCACCTCGGTGTCCGCCGCCGTGATGGGCGTGGTGCTGTCGCAGATGACCGTCACCCTGGGCGGCCACACCCTGCCCTCGGAGGGCGGCTTCCGGGTCGGCCTGGTGATCGGCTGCGGCGTCGCGCTGATCGCGGCCGCCGTCGCCGCCGTCATCCCCGCGCCGCCCGCGTCCCGGCTGCGCTCCGTTCCGGTGCCGGCGGGGGCCGGTGCCGAGGAGGCGGACCAGGCCAAGGCCTGAGCTCCGCCGGTCCTCGAAGCCCTGCCCCGGGCGCGCCGTGCTCGCGCGCCCGGGGCGGTTCGTCTTTCCCGGTCCGCCGTTCCGCCGGGGGCCTGGGCCACTCGGACGGGTCAGGAGCTGTCGCTGTGGAGCGGGATGTTGCCAAGCATGGGGACGTACGGGCCCCTCGGCCGCCGAACACCGACCAGGAGAGGGATCCCTCGGTGCGTGAACTCCACAGTCCCCCCAGCCACCGCCGACCGGGCCGGAGGTGGACGCCGCAGCGGACGGTCGCGCTGATCGTGGCGGCCTCCGGCGTCGCCGTGCTCGCGGCCTGCAGCAGCAGCTCCTCGGGCACGGCGGCCGGATCGGCGACGGCCACCCCGCCCAACGCGGGCGCCTTCTCCGGCGAGCCGCCCTCCGCCGTCGCCTCCGCCGCCGAGTCGCTGCTGGCCTCGGCGTCCGCGGCCATCGCCTCGGCCTCGGAGGCCTCCGCGGCGTCCGTCGCCTCCAAGGCCGCGGCGGCCTCCGCCTTCGAGGCCTCCGTCTCGGCGCAGCAGGTGACGACCAGGGAGAAGGCCGCCTCGGTGCTCAGCGGGGAGCCGGACGGCGGCAACGCGGTGAACGACGTCGCGATCACCGGCATCAACCGGCAGAACACCGGCGGCCTGCACGCCGTGGTCGTCACGATCCGCAACCGGGGGCTCGAAGCGGCCTCCTACGCCGTCCAGGTCGACTTCACCGACACCAGCGGCAAGACCGTGGACAGCGCCGTCGTCGGCGCCGAGAACGTCCCGGCGAACGGCACGGCCGAGCCCGTCGCCTTCAGCAGGCAGCCGGCCGACCGGACGCTGCTGCCGGTGGTGGTCAAGGCCGTCCGGTACTGACCCCCGCCCGGGCCGCCCTAGCGGAAGTCCGCCGCGTGGTCCCGCACCCAGCTGCGGACATCGCGCGGCGGACGCCCGAGCACCTCCTCCACGGTGCCGGTCACCCGCTCCGGCTCCCGGGTGAACGACTCCCAGGCGCGCAGCCGGGCCGCCACGAACGCGGCGTTCCCCCAGGCCGCCGTCAGCTCCTCGCGGACCGTCTCCGGCGGCAGCTCCTCCCACCGCACCGCGACGCCCAGCTCCTCGCCGATGATCCCGGCCGGCTCGGCGTGCGAGAGCGACTCCGGGCCGGTGAGCACGTACGCGGCGCCGCCGTGCCCGTCCTCGGTGAGCGCCCGCACCGCGACGTCCGCGATGTCCCGCTCGTGCACCAGTGATCGCCGTGCCCGCCCGTACGGCCGGCGGACCACGCCCTCCCGCACCTGGTCGGCCCAGGCCGGCAGGTTGCCCGCGAAGTCGATCGCCCGGACGAAGGTCCACTCCAGGCCCGAGCGCCGGATCAGCCGCTCGATCTCCTGGTGGAAGACGACGGCCGGCTCGTCGTCGGCGAGGTCCGCCACGTCCGTCGACAGGTAGACGACCCGCCGGGCGTGCCGGGCGATCAGCTCCACCACCCGGGGCCGCACGGGCAGCCCGGGCCACATCAGGTAGACCGCCTCCACCCCGCCGGCCAGCGCGGGCTCCAGGCTCTCGGGCCGGGTCAGGTCGCCCTGGACGGCCTCGACGCCCGCGGGGAGCCGGGATGCCGCCTCGTCCCGCACCAACGCCCTTACCTCGTGGCCGCCTTCGACCAGCGAGGCCACAACGTGCCTGCCCACACTGCCGGTTGCGCCGATCACCAGAACCTTGGTCATGCCCGCCCCCAACACCGGTGCGCCCGGGGCTATGCCCGGACGGCTACCAGCCCGACTCCACCGGCCCGACTCCACCGGCCCGACTCCACCGGCCCGGTTCGCGGGCGCATCCCGGGTTACGTCACGCCGCCGGGGGGTTACGTGACGCCGTCCGCGCGTTCCCGCTGCCGGGTGCGGTAGGCGCGGGAGCGGCAGCGGGGCGAGCAGTAGCGGGGCGGGCGGCCGCCGGGGCGCGGGCGGGCGGGGGAGGGGGCGGTGGCCGTCAGCGGGCCGCCGCAGGCGGGGCAGGCCGGGGCCGGTTCGGGCTCCTCGTCGGGGGCCGGGGCGTCCGGGACCGGGTGCGAGGTCAGGCCCAGCCGTTCGGCGACCACGCCGGCCTGGAAGCGGCTGTGCGCGCCGAGGCCGTCCAGCAGGTCCGAGACGTGGCGGCGGCAGGTGCGCAGGGAGATGCCGAGGCGGCGGGCGACGGACTCGTCCTTGAGGCCCTTCGCGAGCAGCACCAGGATGCTCTGCTTCATCGTCTTGGTGACGTCGTGCGCGGCCTGCGGGCCGCTGGCGAACGGGGCCGCGTTCTCCCAGTCCCGTTCGAAGACCGTCAGCAGGTAGGAGAGCAGGTCGGGCTCGCGGATGATCAGGGCGCCGCCGGAGCTGGCGGGCAGCAGGGCCAGCGAGCCGTCCACGATGATCAGTTGCGGCAGCACCTCCGGCAGCGTCCGGATCTCGGCGCCGGCCTCGATGAGCTGCTCGGCGTGCACCCGGGTGGGCTGGTCGAAGCGGGTCGCGTGCTGGTAGAGGCTGCGCATCCGGACGCCCCGGTCGAGCAGCGCCAGGTCGCGCGGCAGCGCCTCGCGCAGGGCGGCCGGGGAGAACGAACCGCCGTGCTTGGAGACCAGCACCTCGCTGCGGCAGGAGTCGATCACGTCGGCGAGCAGCGAGCGCACCGCGAACTTGTCCGGCAGGCGGTCGATGGTGCCCTGGGGGAAGGCGTGCTGACGGGCCTGGAGGTAGACGGGCACCAGCGCCGCGAGGCCGTCGCGCTGCTGCTGGACGATCCGCCGCTGCTCGCGCAGGGCCTCCTCCCGGGCGCGCAGGGCGGTGTCGCGGGCGGAGAGCAGCTGGGCGGTCGCGGCCTGGGGGCTGACGGGCTGCCAGGCGACCGGGGGCGCGTCCGTACGGTTCCCGTCCGTACGGCGGTCGTCGGGGAACAGTTCCTGGAGGAGGCAGGCCCCGGTGAGCTGCCGGACGGCCGCCTCGCACTCCGGCAGGGTCAGGTCGGTCTCCGACGCCGCCTGCGCGAGGGTGGCCGGGGTGAGGCGCTCGTGCACCACCGTCCACCGGTAGAGCGTGACGGCCGCGCTGTCGAGCGCGGGCACGTCGGCGGTCGGGTCGGGGACGGTCGGGTCGGGGCCGGTCACGGGGTGCATCGCATGCCTCCTAAAGCTGCCAGGCAGGCTCATGATCCCCTGCGGGGGATGCCGTGGCCATCCGCCGCCTGGCAGGGTGACGAGCACGGACCGGGCGATGCGGCAGGAACTGCGGAAACGCCCGGAACGTGTGGAACCGTCCCCGAAGTGATGGGAGTTGTCGTCATGCGAGGAATCGTGACGCGGACACTGGCCGTGGTCGCGCTGGGTGCCGCCGCCTGGTTGGGCGGGGTGGCTCCGGCCAGCGCCTCCGTGTTCGACGGCGCGACGCTGACGGAACCCGGCGGCGTGCACGACGGCCACCACTGCGTCCAGACGACGGCCTGGGGCGACGCCTGGTGCCCGGGCAAGCCGCTGAGCTGACGCGTCGTCGCGGGCGACTCCCGTCCCCTCCTCATCGAAAGGGAAGTCCTGTCATGCACATGGCTCTGAAGCGTTCCGTCCGTACCGCGCCCACCGCCACCGGCCGGGCCGGCTCCGCGTCCTCCGCCCCCTCCGCCGGGGCCTCCGCCGGGTCCGCGAGCTGATCCGCCCGGTGAAGTGACGTAGCGCGCCCTGCACGGGAAGTCGGCGGAGTCGACGTCCCGTGCAGGGCGCGTTGCCGTACCCGCGGGTGCGAGGGGCTCAACCGCCGACGCGCACCACGTACTTGCCGGTCGCCCGGCCCTCCTGCATGGCGTCGTGGGCGGCCGGGACGGCGTCGAGGCCGGGCAGTTCGGTGACCGGCAGGTCCAGGCCGCCGTCGGCGAGGAGGCCGAGGACCCGGCGGACGGCGCGGGCCAGCCGCTCGGGGGCGGTGGCGGCCAGGCCGCGGTGGCTGAAGCCGGTGACGGTCAGGTTGCCCGCCATCAGGTGGCCGAGCGGGGGCAGGTCGGCGACGGCGCCGCCGCCCGCGTTGCCGAACAGCACGATCCGCGCGCCGGGCGCCGCCACGGCGAGGTCGAGGTCGAGGGCGGCGGTGCCCAGCGGGTCGAGCACCAGGTCGACGCCCCGGCCGCCGGTGGCGGCGCGGATCGCCTCGGCCGGTCCGCCGCCGCTGCCGCTTTCGCCGCTACCGCTTCCGTCGGCGCCAGGTCCGTCGGCGCCAGGGCCGTCGGCCGCGCCGCGGGCGAAGACGTGGTCGTAGCCGGAGGCGAGCGCCGCCGCGGCCTTCTCCGGCCGGCCGACCGTGCCGATCAGCCGGCCGCCGCCGAGCAGCGGGACGAGCCGGGCGACGGCGTTGCCGATCCCGCCGCCCGCCGAGTGGACCAGGACGGTGTCCCCGGCGGTGAAGCGGCCCGCGTCGGTCAGCAGCAGCACCGAGGTGGCCAGGCCCAGCGGGACGGCGGCGGCCTCGCGCAGCGCCACCCCGTCCGGGAGCGGCACGGTGAGCGCGGCCTCCGCGACCACCACCTCGGCCAGCCCGGCGCCGACCGGCGCGGCGACCACCCGGTCGCCCACCGCCAGGCCGGTGACCCCGGCGCCGAGCTCGCGGACCGTACCGGACACCTCCTTGCCGGGCCGGTACGGCCACTCGGCGGCGTACGCGGCGTCGCCGCGGCGGGTCATCACGTCCACGAAGTTCAGTCCGGCGTGGGCGACGTCGACCGCCACCTGGCCCGGTCCGGGGTGCGGCACCGGGATCTCCCGGACCTCCGAGTTCTCCGCTCCACCGGGTGCGGTCATCACCAGCGCACGCATGTCGGGCCCCCTCGACTACGATGTTCGACGAACGACGAAATTGGCGCGGGACAGTGGTACCACGCCATTTCCATGGATGTCGAACATCGCAGATCAGGGAGGTCGACCCATGCCCCGCAGCACCCGCCGACGACCGGCGCTCGCCCACCCCGCGGCCGAGGAGATCGACCTCTTCGACGTCCTGCACGCGCTCTCCGACCCCACCCGGATGACCATCGTCCGCGTTCTGCGCACCGAGCCCGAACGGGCCTGCGGCACCTTCCCGGTGGACGTCGCGCCCTCCACCCTGAGCCACCACTTCAAGGTGCTCCGCGAGTCCGGCCTGATCGTCCAGCGCGAGGAGGCCAACCGGCGCTTCTCCGCCCTGCGCACCGTCGACCTGGAGCAGCGCTTCCCCGGGCTGCTCGACACCGTCCTCGCCGCCCACGCCGCCGCCGTCGCCCACGCCGGTACGGCGGGTTAGGCGACACCGGGGCGCTCAACGCCGGTGCCAGACCGCCCAGTTCTGCCGGGCGTCGAAGCGCTCGACGTACCAGTCGGCGGGGTGGCCCGGCCAGTACGCCTCCGGCGGCCTCCCCTCCCCGGGCAGCGGGAGGACCATCACGTTCGCCTCCGCCGGGACGGGCTGCCAGCGGGGGTCGCGGGACCAGACCCGCCCCCGGTAGACCTCGAAGGTCTGGGCGGCGCGCAGTGACCAGTCGACGTCCCAGGCGAACACCACGTTGTCGTCCGCCGTGATCCCGGCGGCGCGGGTGAAGCCGGTCGCCAGGCCCTCGCGGCCCTCCGCGTGCGGCCGGGCGACCTGTGCGGTGATCGTCGTGGTGGCGAAGGCGGCGAACAGCGCCAGCGAGACGCCGAGCGCCCCGAGCACCCGGCGGCCCCCGGCGTGGCGGACCAGGACCGCCGCGCCGAGCAGGACCAGCACGGCGGCGCAGGTGCGGGGCAGGTCGATCCGGCCCCAGTCCGCGGCCAGGAAGGAGACGTCGGGCAGGGTCCAGGGGATGAACATCGACGTGTGCAGCCGCTCGCCGGCCGCCAGCGCCACGACCCCGGCGAGCAGCAGGACGAGCCCGGCCGCGACCGCCGCCGTCCGGACCAGCGCGCGGCGACCGTACCGCGCGAGCACCGCGACGCCCGCGACGAAGGCCGACGGTACGAGGTAGGAGGTGTACCGGGCGTACACCCAGTCGTCGACCCGGCCGTCCAGCGGCAGGGCGGCGGCGGAGGCCACGGCCGTGCCGAGCAGCAGGGCCACCAGCACGCCGCCGGTGGTCCGCAGGGCGGGCGGCCGGCGGCGGTCGAACACCGCGCACAGGCAGGCGACGACGGCGAGCCCGCCGACACCCCAGGTGGAGACGGTGAAGTACCAGATCTGACCGGCCGCCCGGGCGAGGGTCTGCACGGCGGCGCCCGGATCGGTCAGGCCCTTCCAGAGCGAGCCGCCGACGTCGCTGTCCGGGACGGTGAACCGCGCGTGCAGCCAGGCCGACAGCAGCTCGGCGCCGAGCACGCCGAGGCCGAGCGCCGCGAGCCCGGCCGCCGTGGCGCGCCACGGCGCCCGGCGCAGCAGCAGGACGCCGAGCAGGACGGCGGCGGTCAGCGCCACCACCACGCCGCCGCGGTCGTGCACCGCCATCGCGTAGCCGGCCGACGCCCCCGCCCCGACGGCGTGCCAGGTGCGGCGCCGCGGCGGGCCGTCGGCGAGCCAGCCGTGCAGGCAGAGCAGCCAGGCGAGCACCAGGACGGGCAGGACGGCGTCGGTCAGCGCGAACTGCGAGTAGAAGACCACCGGCGGCAGCAGCGCGGTCGCGGCGGCGAAGGCGTACGAGACGCGGCGGTTCAGGCCGAGGCGGCGCAGCGCGACGTGGGCGAGCGGGAAGACCAGGGCGTTGACGGCGGCGTTGACGCCCATGACCAGGTGGTAGGCGGTCGTCGGGTCGTCGGCCAGGCGCAGCGCGGGGGAGATCAGCAGGGGGTAGCCGCCGGGGATGACCACGCCGACCGGGATCTCGGTCGCCGAGCCGCCGGCCAGCACCCGGGCCTCGGCGAGGTAGGAGTCCTCGTCGGGGTGGACGGACGGGAAGTCCATGGACCGGACGAGGACGAGACGGAACAGCAGCTCGGCCAGGTAGCCGACGAGCAGCACGACGGCGGGCCGGGTGGCGGCGGTCCGGACGACGGCGGCGCGGACGGTGGCGGCTGTGGCACGCACGGCGGTTCGGGCGGTGCTTCGACCGGTGGCGAGCGGAGTCGGGTCGGGCCGGGTCGTGGTGCGGGGTGGCATGGGCGCGCCCCCTTCTGTCGACTGTCGGACGACTGTATATGTCGTTGGACTGCATATGTAGTCCGACTGGTTCCACGGAAGGGGGCGGGCGCCTACGGGCCGGGCCGGGTCATTTCGCCGGAGGGGTCGGGTACAGGCTCGCCAGCGGGTTGACGTACTCCTTGGCCGGCATGCAGGAAGGGCCCGGGGACTTCATCAGTCCGGCCTGCATCTCGCGGGAGCTGTTGGCCGGCGAAGTCCTGGCCAGCGGCAGGTAGATGAAGATCTCCGTGCCCGCCGGGAGCCGACGGGGGTGGACGGTCAGCACGAGCGGCTCCCCGGGCCCGTGCTCGATGTCCCACCCGGCGGTGAGGTCCACGTGGGAGGGCTGCTTCGGCTCGCGCGCCTTGCAGCCCGGCTCGCCGGGGTAGACCCGGGCGCGGATCCCGAACCGGTCGATGTCGCGCTGCAACTGGTCCACGTCCACCGGCTTGTAGTCCTCGAGTATGGTCAGCCGGACCACCTCCTCCTCGCTCTCCAGGGTGTACGCGACACCGCTGCTGCTGCCCAGCGACCGTCCGCTGTCGTCGCCGCCGGGGGCGGAGCCGTCGGTGCCGGTGGTGAGCAGGACCCCGGTCAGCGCGGCGGCCAGCCCCAGCGGGAGGGCGGCGCCCAGGAGCAGGCCGCGCCGACGGGCGGTGCGTCGGGGGGCGGTGCGCCGGGGGGTGTCGGGGGTGCCGTCCGGGTCGGTGATGCTGTCCAACAGGTGCTCCTTGAGCAGGAGGTGGCGGCTCCGGGGGAGGACCGGAGCGGCCGGGGCCGGCAGCAGCCGGGCCAGCTCCTCCCGATCGGCCTGTTCGGACCGGTGCCGGGGGGTGGCGCTCATCGGATCGTCTCCTTGGTCGGCCGGACCGCGGGGGTGCGGTCACCTGGTACCTGTCCGGTGCTGCCCGGGCGTTGCGCGGTCTCCGCCGCCCGGTGGCCCGCCCGCTGCCCCGGCCGCGGCGTGCCCGGCTGCTCCGGCGGCGGCGCGCCCCGCCGCTCCGCCCGCGCCGAACGCGCCGCGGCCAGCTCCCGCTCGGTCAGCTCCCGCAGCCGGGCGCGGGCGCGCGAGAGCCGGGAGCGGACCGTACCCACCGGGCGGCCGAGCGCCTCGGCGACGGCCGCGTGGTCCAGCCCCTCCCACACGTACAGCGCGAAGACCTCCCGCTCGGCCGGCCGCAGCCGCTCCAACGCGGCCTTCGCGGCGGCCAGTTCCTCGGCGTCGGCGATCCGGCCCGCCAGCTCGCCGGAGAAGTCCGGCACCACCTCGCGCGGCGGCAGCTTGGCCATCGCCTTCTGGTGCCGGCGGGCCGCCCGGCGGGTGTTGCGGATGACGTTCCCGGCGATGCCCAGCAGCCACGGCGCCAGGCTCTCCGCGCCGTCCTCCCGCTCGGGGGCGATCCGGGCGCGCAGCCGCCAGGCCTCCAGGAAGGTCAGCGAGACCACGTCCTCGGCGACGGTCCGGTCCCCGGTCATCCGTACGGCGTGCCGGTACACCGCCCGGGCGTGATCCTCGAAGACCTGCCCGAACGCCTCGGCGTCCCCGGCGCGGATCCGCGCCCGTATCGATTGCTCCACACCCGGTCCTGTCCGGCGGGCCCCGGGCGCTGCCGTGATCCGCGTCACATGCCTGCCCGGCTCTGCTTCAGGCCGTCTGCGGGAGCGTCATCGCCGCCGACGGCGCCCGGTGGCGGCGGTGGTACGACACGGTGACGGCCGCCAGCAGCGGCGCCCAGGCGACGGTCGGCAGGTAGAGGAAGCCGACCAGGGTGTGGCCGAGCGGGGTCATGCCCGTACCCGGCAGGGCCCACCAGCCGACGAACGGCGTCCACAGCAGGGCCAGGCCGACGGCGCCGAGCGAGGCCGCGAGCACCACCGCACGCGGGCGGACCGGGCGGCCGCCGAAGAACGGCACCCAGCGCGGCGGCACCGTGCCCCACGGGCGGACCAGCCCGATCGTGAGCAGCGCCAGCGCCTCGGTGAACAGGCTCAGGAAGACCGGCCACACCGCGCCCCACCCGGTGAGGCCCATCGCCCGGTAGCCCGCCTCCGTGTACCCGCCGTGCCAGCCCGCCACCAGCCCGAGCCGCCACAGCCCGGCCGGCAGCGCGGTGACGGCGGCGAGGTGGGCGGCGCGCACGGCCCAACGGGGCGCGGCGGGAACGGCGGTGGCGGCGGCAGCGGGCCGGGGCGTCGTCATGCCCCCACCCTTCCGCGCGGCCCCGGCCCGCCGCGTCCCCCCGGCGGCGGGCCCGCCGCCGGGGGCTCCCCCGGGCGGGGGAGGGGCGCCTCGGTCCCCGGGAGCAGGGCGCCTCGCCCCGTCACCCGGCGGCCGGGACGCCGCCCGGATCAGCGCAGCCGCGAGGAGGAGAGGATCGACGCCAGGTGCGCGACCACCATGCCCCAGGTGATCACCGTGATGCCCGCGAGCGTCCACCGGGTGGCGTCCAGGTTCCCGAGCCCGGCGTCCACCGCGGCCGCCGCCAGCAGCACCAGCGAGGCCTCGATGCCGTTCGTCACCCGGTGGATCTTGAACAGCGAGGCGACCTTGCGGGCCGTCGCGATGCCCTGGGAACGCGGCTGCGTCGACTCCTCGGTCGCCGGCAGCTGCCCGCTGCGGGCGCGGGCCACGTCCACCAGGTCCGTCGAGGCCTTGAGCAGCACCACGCCCAGCGCGGCCGCCAGACCCGCCGACACCCACAGCTCCGACCCGCCACGCGCCGCCCGGACACCCGCGCCGATCATCAGCGCGGCGTCCGCCAGATAGGCGCCGAGCCGGTCCACGTACACCCCGGCCATGCTGAACTGGCGCTTCCAGCGCGCCACTTCGCCGTCCACGCAGTCGAACAGCAGGAACAGCTGGAACAGCACGACGGCCAGCACCGCACCGGCCGGGCCCGGGATCAGCAGGGCCGCGCCGCCGCCGACCCCGCACACCACCATCACCCAGGTGAGGGTGTTCGGCGACACCGAGGTGCGCACCAGCTGCCGGGTGGTCCGCAGCGAGATCCGCCGCATGTACATCCGGCCCGCCCAGTGCTCGCCGTTGCGGCTCTGAAGCTTGGCCTGCGGCTGGCACACCTCGCGCAGCTCGGCGAGCGCCGGAGCAGCCACCATGACGACATCCCTCCACCTGTCCCGAAAACGATCACCACAGGCTACGGCCTCCGGGGGAACGCCCGGACCAGGCGGCATGCCGCCGGAGGTACGGGAGGTGTCCGTCGTCGGAACGTCCGGTGCTCACGTCGCGCGCGAGCGTCGCGGACGTCCGCCGGAGCGCCCGCGGTGAAAACCGGTGGGCCGCCCGAGTACCCCCGGGCTAGGCTGCGCGGGTTCGCCGGAACCCGAAGCCCCGGGCCCGACTGCCCGCCCCCGCACGCCGGTTGACGCGGTCCGCGGTCCCGGCGCGGAACGAGGAGCGCAGACCCATGGTGACCACGGGCGGCCCGTCCCAGAGCCCCGACCCGGCCCGACTGCTGGCCGACCACCGTCCGCGGGGCCCGGTGGAGACCGCCGACCACGAGCGCGCCCGCCGCCTCCTCGGCGTCGCCGAAGCCTGGAACAGGGGCACCTTCCCGCTGCACTTCACCGCCTCCGCGCTGATCGTCCACCCGCCCACCCGCCGCGTCCTGCTGCGCTGGCACGTCCGCCAGCAGGCCTGGCTGCACGTCGGCGGCCACGGCGACCCGGGCGAGACCCTCCCGCTGGACATCGCCCTGCGCGAGGGTCTGGAGGAGACCGGCCTGACGGACCTCGCCCCCTGGCCCGGCCCCGCCCTCGTCCACCTCGCCGTGGTGCCCGTCCCCGCCTCGCCCGCCGAACCCGCCCACGAGCACGCCGACCTGCGCTTCCTGCTGGCCACCGCCACCCCGGAGCAGGCCCGGCCGGAGAACCCGGCGTCCCCGCTGGAGTGGCTCACCGTCGAGGAGGCCAAGCGGCGGACCACCGAGGACAACCTCCGTGAGACCCTCGACCGCGCGGCCCGCCTGCTGCCGTCCGCCTGACCCCCCTTGGAGAGCGACCGGATGCACACCGACCAGACCCTGATCTTCGACGCCGACGACACGCTCTGGGAGAACAACGTCCTCTTCGAGCGGGTCATCGACGGCTTCCTGGACTGGGTCGCCGCCCCGCAGGAGCAGCAGCGCACCCGGGCCCTGCTGAACGAGATCGAGGCCGTCAACTCCGCCACCCTCGGCTACGGCGCCACCGTCTTCCGGCAGAGCCTCGCCGACTGCCTCCAGCGGCTCAACGACCGCACCCCCACGGCCGCCGAGCAGGCCCGGATCGACGACCTGCTCACCCCGCTGACCAGCCGCGACGTCGAACTGATCGCCGGCGTCGCCGACACCCTGGCCGCCCTCGCCGACCGCCACCAGCTGCTCCTGCTCACCAAGGGCGACCAGGGCGAACAACAGCGCAAGGTGACGGCGTCCACCATCGACCACCACTTCCGCGGCGTCCACATCGTCGCCGAGAAGTCGGTCGACACCTACCGGCAGCTCACCGCCGACCTCGGCCTCGACCCGGGCCGGACCTGGATGATCGGCAACTCGCCCAAGTCCGACATCGCCCCCGCCCGCCGGGCCGGCCTGCGCACCGTCTTCATCCCGCACGAGCACACCTGGGTGCTGGAGCACGCGGAACTCGGCCCGGACGAGGCGACGCTGCGGCTCGGGGCCTTCCCCGAGCTGCTGCGCCACTTCTGACGGCCCCTCCGGGCCGTCAGCCCATCATCGCGGCCGCCGGCACCGGCGTCCCGTCCCGGTACAGCCAGGCCCGCTCGGCGGCCGACCAGACGCCGGTCGTCAGCAGGTAGAGCACGGCGGCCACCGGGACCAGCGCCGCGAACAGCACCGACCCGAACGACAGGTACGGCAGCAGTCCCGCCCCCGGCTGCGGGGCGGGCTGCGCCGTCGCCGCTGCTGCTGCGGCCGTGCGCCGGGCCCGGCGGAAGTTGACGACCCCGACCGCCGCCAGCCCGGCGAACAGCACCCCGAACACCGCCCACTGCCCGGCACCCTGCGCGCCCGTGACGTGCAGACCCAGCGGTACCCCGAACAGGGTGTGGTCCAGCAGGTCGTTCGGGGTGGTGAACAGGCGGTACATCACCGAGAAGAACGGGATCTGCACCAGCACCGGCAGGCACCCCGCGAACGGCGACACCTGCTCCTTCCGGTACATCTCGGCCAGCGCCTCCCGCAGCCGCTCCGGGCGGTCCCTGTGCTTCCTCTGCAACGCGGCGACCTTCGGCGCCAGCCGCGCCCTGGCCCGCTCCCCGCGCGCCGCCGCCCGCGCCAGCGGGTGCAGCGCCAAGCGGACGGCGACGGTGAACAGGACGATGGCCAAGGCGGTCGGCACCAGGTGGGCGACGGCGGCGACGACGGCGTGCGCCACGGCGACGGCAGGGTCGAGAACAGCGAGTACGGACATGGTGGAGCGAGCCCTCCGGGGTCTCAGGACATGAGTGATCGGCGGAGGACGGCCACGGGGAACGCCTGGAAGAACGTCCGGCAGGAACGATCGGAAGAACGCCTGGAAGGACGTCGGACGGAACTACGCGGCCGCCGGGGCCGCTCCCGGCGCCCTGGGGCGTCGCCTGCCCCGGGCGTCCGGATCACGCTGCGGAAGGAACGCCGTACCGAACGCCCGGCGCCGCAGCACCCCGCTGCGCACCGCCGCCGGCGCCCGCGCCCCCAGGAGCCGCGCCCCGGCCAGCGCCCCGGCGACCGCCCCGGCCACCAGTGCCACGGCCGCGACGGCGGCCACCGACGCCAGCGTCCCGCTGTCGGCCACCAGCTCCCCGGTCAGCACCCGGAGCAGGCCCAGCAGCATCGCCACAACGGCCACGACGCGCTCCCCCTCCCGGTGTCCCATCGGCTTCCTGACGTACCAGCAGGACGATCCTACGAGCCCCCGGGTTCCCGCCTGTGTCGGGGACGTCCCCCACGGTGTCCCCCTGGCGCCCCCACCTGGTCCCGCCCGATTCCGTTCGTACCCGAAGGCCCCCTCCTCGGAGCGGCGAAAAGCGGCCGTCCGGGGTGTAGCCGACGGGGCTACACGGGGCTACCGTGGAGAGGTGAAGACGATTACCCAGCGGGAGTTCCGGAACAACTCCGCCGCCGTGATGGACGCGGTGGAGGCGGGGGAGACGTTCCACATCACCAGGAACGGGGTCGAGGTCGCGGAGCTGCGGCCGGTGCCCGGGCGTCGGCGGCTCACGGCGGAGGAGCTGGTGGCCCGGCACGTGAAGCTGCCGCGCGTGGACTACCAGCAGATGCGCAAGGAGGCCGAGGAGGACTTCGGCCCCGAGGAGCTGGTGGGCGACGACGGCGACGACCCGTTCGAGCGGCGGCGTGGCTGAGCGCCGCAGAGCACCCCGGCGGCGGCCGGCCGGGGTGCTGGACACCTGCGTCTACATCGACCTGGCGCTGCTCAGCCCCTCCGACCTGCCGGCCGTGCCCGAGCTGACCGCGATCACCTTCGCCGAACTGCAGCAGGGCGTGTCGATGGCCCGCGACCCGGCCAGCCGGGCCGCCCGGCTGGAGGTGCTGGGCGCGGCGATGGCGGACTTCGACCCGCTGCCCTTCGACGCGGCCGCCGCCGCCCGCTACGGGACGCTGGTCACCCTCACCATCGCCGCCGGACGGCAGCCGCGCCCGCGCCGGATCGACCTGATGATCGCCGCGGTCGCCTCGGCCCGCGGGCTGCCGCTGTACACCCGCAACGTGGCGGACTTCCGGGGGCTGGGCTCCGCGGTGGAGGTCATCGGGGTGTGAGGTCCGGGCGGGGGCGATGGTCGGGGGGTCCCGAGGGCCGGGCGGGAGCGGCGGTCAGGAGGCCCCGAGGGCGGCGGCCCCGTCCCGCTCGACCCGGTCGGCCAGGGCGGCCGCGGCCTTCAGGGCCTCCGCCCGGTTCCGGGTGCGCAGCAGGACGGTGTTGCCCCCGCGCTTGCCCCGGTCGCCGCCCGCCTTGGCGGCGACGGCCCAGCGCGGTCGGCGGAGCAGGGCGAGGACCAGCCAGCGGAGTCCGAAGTTCAGCCCCAGGACGGCGGCGATGGGGACGAGCAGGAGGACCCCCTCGCCGCCGGCTTCGCCGCCGACGTGCCGCATGGGGTCGTAGGCGTGCAGGGGCCTGTGCGTGGCCCCGAGGCGGCCGAGCCACACCACCGCGATCCGTACGGGGCGGCGGTCGGGCCCGGTCACGTCGACGTAGCCGATCGACCCGTCCCGCTCGCCGCGGGCCCAGGCCGTCCGCTCCCTCGTGGTCGACAGGCTCTCCTGGAGCTCGCGGTCCTCGGCCTCCCGGGCCTTCCGGCGCTGCTCGAACTCCTCCGACCAGGCCTTCTCGCGCTTCTTCTGCTCGGTGGACCACGCCTGTTCGCGCTCACGCCGCTCGTCGGCGGTGACCCGCCGTTCCCCCCGGTTGCTCATGGCGGCCATCGTAGGAGGCTAGGTCAAGGGAGGGTAAAGCGGGCCGCACGGCCGTCAGCCCGGGCGGACCGCCGTCCCGGTGGCGGCGGAGGTGCGGGCGGCCTCCAGGACGGCCAGGGCGGCCACCGCGTCGCGCGGGTCGACCGGGGGCGGGGTGCCCGGGGTGGCCAGGGCGGCGGCGATGCCCGCGTAGAAGGCGGGGTAGTCGCCCGGGTCGGTCGGCAGCCGGATCGCCGACTCGTCGGTGCCGAGGGTGCCGTAGTGCGCGGGCTGGTCGGCGCCCCAGGGGCGGGTGCCGTCCGGGCGCAGGCCCGCCCGCAGGTCGGCCTCCTGCGGGTCCATGCCGGACTTGACGTAGCCGGCGGTGTCGCCGAGCACCCGCAGCCGGGGGCCGATCAGCGGGGTGATGGCGCTGGTCCACAGGTGCGAGCGGGTGCCGCTGGTGTGGGTGAGGGCGAGGAAGGCGTCGTCGTCCACCACCGCGCCGTCGCGCCGCACGTCGATCTCCGCGTACACCGTCTCGACCGGCCCGAACAGGGTGAGCGCCTGGTCGACGAGGTGGCTGCCCAGGTCGTACAGGGTGCCGCCGACCTCGGCCGGGTCGGCCAGCTCCCGCCAGCCCGGCTTGGGCTTGGGGCGGAAGCGCTCGAAGCGGGACTCGAAGCGGTGCACCCGGCCGAGCGCGCCGCCGCGCACCAGCCGGCTCGCGGTGAGGAAGTCGCCGTCCCAGCGCCGGTTGTGGAAGACCGAGAGCAGCACGCCCTGCTCCTCGGCGAGCCGGCACAGCTCCAGCGCCTGGGCGGCGGTGCCGGCCAGCGGCTTGTCCACCACGGTGGCCAGGCCGGCCCGCAGGGCGGCGCGGGCGAGCGGGGCGTGGGTGCGGTTGGGCGAGGCGATGACGACCAGGTCCAGCGCGTCCGGGTCGGCGAGCAGCTGCTCGGGCGTGTCCACGGCGCGGGCACCGGGGTGCTCGCGCGCCAGCTGGGCGCGCCGGTCGGGGTTGGCGGTGACCACGGCGTCCAGCCGCAGCCCCGGCGTGGTGGCGATCAGCGGCGCGTGGAACGCGGAGCCGGCCAGGCCGTAGCCGATCAGGCCGACGCGGAACGGACCGGGAGTCGTCTGCGGGTTCATGCGCCCACTCAATCACGAGGCGCCCGGTTGCTCCCGGTTTCGGCGGACGGGACGGCGGGCCCGCCGCCGCGCCCTCGTACGGGTGAGGCTGCCGCCGCGGCCCGGAGCGCGGTGATACGTGTACGCGGCGATACGTGCACGTATCACCCCACGGACTGCGACGGAGGATCACATGGCCGCCAACGGCTGGACCGACGACCTGCTCGACCGGATGCGCACCGTCGGCGACCCGCTCGGGGACGCCGCCATCGCCGAGACGTACGAGCTCGGACAGCAGGACCAGGTACGGCAGACCCTGCTCGGCTTCGGCCGCAACAGCGACGCCGTCCCGGCCGGGCTGCCGCCCAGGCTCCAGGCGTACTTCGAGGAGTCCGCCGTCCTGCCGTCCTGGGCGGACCGGGCGCAGATGGCGCGCGGCCACGAGCTGCTCGGCCGCTACCAGCCGCTGATCGCCTCGATCCTGCTCTGCGGCTCGCTCCCGCTCTGCTACACCTGCGGCAACGGCGCCGAGGTGCTCGTCCGCTCCCAGCGCCTGACCTCCGGGGTGTACCGGCGCCTGATGGAGACCTCGCAGTTCGTCGTCGACGTCCTCGACAACGACGGCCTGGGGCCGGGCGGCCGCGGACTCCGGTCGGCCCAGAAGGTCCGCCTGCTGCACGCCACCATGCGCTACCACGTCTCCCAGCTGGGCGACTGGGACGCCGCCGCCCTGGGGGTGCCGGTCAACCAGGAGGACCTGGCCGGCACGCTGATGAGCTTCTCGGTGCTGATCCCGCTCGGCCTCGCCGAACTGGGCGTCGACCTGCTGCCCGAGGACCGGGAAGCCTACTTCCACATCTGGCGGGTGGTCGGCCACGTCCTGGGCGTCGACGAGCAGCTCAACCCGGCCAAGTTCGGCGACGGCGCGGCCCTGAAGGACGCCATCATCCGCCACCAGCAGCGGCCCTCGGAAGCCGGACGGGTGCTGACGAAGGGCGTCCTGGACTTCATCCGGGAGGTGCTGCCGGTCCCGTCGGGAGCGGGCCCCACCCTGATCCGGCGCCTGATCGGCGACAGGTCCGCCGACGTCATCGCGGTGCCCCCGGCGGACAGCCTCACCAAGCTCGGGCTGAGCGCCGCCGCCCTGCCGAACTTCGGGTACGGCAGGACGGGCGACACCCTGCCGCCGCTCGCCGAACTGGCGAGCCAACTGGGGCTGCTGGTCTTCAAGGAGGGGCTGCTGCTCACCAACAAGGGCCGCCGCCGGGAGTGGCAGGTCCCGACCGGCCTGACCGACTCGTCGTCCTGACCGGGGCGCCACCGTACGGTCACCGGGCCCGGCCCGTACGGTCACCGGGCTCGGCCCGTGCGGCTACCGGCCCCGGGGCGTGCGGCCACCGGCCGGACGGGGGCCGCGCGGTGGCGGTGCGGGCGACTACGCTGGTCGGAGTTGGGGCAGCCTGTGGCGCCCGACCGGCCGAGGGTGTCCGGTCTGGGCATGTGCGAGAACGTTCAGACCTGTGCAAGACCGAGGAGACACCTACGTGGCAGAGCGCAAGCCCATCGAGTCCTGGCTGACCGACATGGACGGGGTCCTCATCCACGAGGGCACGCCGATCCCCGGGGCGGAGGAGTTCCTGCGCAAGCTGCGGGAGTCCGGCAAGCCCTTCCTGGTCCTCACCAACAACTCCATCTACACCCCGCGCGACCTCAGCGCCCGGCTGGCCGGCATGGGCCTGGAGGTGCCGGAGGAGTGCATCTGGACCTCCGCCCTGGCGACGGCCAAGTTCCTCGCGGGCCAGCGCCCCGGGGGCACCGCGTACGTGATCGGCGAGGCCGGCCTCACCACCGCGCTGTACCAGGCCGGTTACGTGCTGACCGACAACAACCCCGACTACGTGGTGCTCGGCGAGACCCGCACCTACTCCTTCGAGGCGCTCACCAAGGCGATCCGCCTGATCAACCAGGGCGCCCGGTTCATCTGCACCAACCCGGACGAGACCGGCCCCTCCACCGAGGGCGTGCTGCCGGCCACCGGCTCGGTCGCGGCCTTGATCACCAAGGCGACCGGGGTCGAGCCGTACTTCGTCGGCAAGCCCAACCCGCTGATGATGCGCGAGGCGCTGAACACCGCCGGCGCCCACTCCGAGACGGCGGTGATGATCGGCGACCGGATGGACACCGACATCGTCGCGGGCATGGAGGCCGGCATGGAGACCATCCTGGTGCTCACCGGCCTGACCTCCGCCTCCGACGTGGAGCGCTTCCCGTACCGGCCGACCCGCGTGGTCCAGTCGATCGCGGACCTGGTCGAGCTGGTCTGACGTCCGCGTTCTCCCCCCGCGTTCTCGTCGTGGGCCCCGTTCCGGCAGGTCGCCGGGGCGGGGCCGCTCCGTGCCCGGGGTGCGGGGCCGCCTGGTGCCCGCGGGGAGGCGGCCGTTGTCGGTGGGGCTGTGTAGCGTTCGGGGTGAAAGAGGGCGTGCGGCGCAACAGCCGCGGTGTGGGAGGTAGATGTCGTGACGGACACGGTCGAGGCGGGCGTGGTCGAGGCCGGCGAGGGCGGCGGGCTGGAACTGCCCGAGTCCTGGCGCGGGGTGCTGGGCGCCGAGACGGAGAAGCCGTACTTCGCCGAGCTGGCGGCCTTCGTGGCGGCCCAGCGCGCGGAGCACGAGGTGTTCCCGCCGAGCGGCCAGGAGTTCGCCGCACTGGAGGCCACCCCGTACGACAAGGTCCGGGTGCTCGTGCTCGGCCAGGACCCGTACCACGACAACGGCCAGGCCCACGGCATGAGCTTCTCGGTGCTGCCGGGCACCAAGACGCCGCCGTCGCTGCGCAACATCTTCAAGGAGCTGGACGCCGACCTGGGCGTCCCCGCCCCGGACAACGGCTACCTGATGCACTGGGCCGAGCAGGGCGTGCTGCTGCTCAACGCGGTGCTCACGGTCCGCGCGCACGAGGCCAACTCGCACAAGGCGAAGGGCTGGGAGAAGTTCACCGACGCGGTGATCAAGGCGGTGAGCGACCGCGACGAGCCGGTGGTCTTCGTGCTGTGGGGCAACTACGCGAAGAAGAAGCTGCCGCTGATCGACACCGCCAAGCACGTGGTGGTGCAGGGTGCGCACCCGTCGCCGCTGTCGGCGAAGCTGTTCTTCGGCAGCCGTCCGTTCTCGCAGATCAACGCCGCGCTGGACTCCTTCGGCGCCGAGGCGATCGACTGGCAGGTGCCGAACCTGAAGGAGGCCTGAGCCTCCGCCCGGAGCGCCCGCGGGCGCTCCGGGGTACCGGTCGGCGGGCGCCGGCAGCCGGTGGTGGCCGTGGTTCGGACGGGTTCGATGTCCCGTCCGCCCACGGCCACTTGGCGTTCACCACCGGTGGCCGTCGGCCGGTGCCGGGTGTGCTTAGCTGGTGCCGACCGGTCGCCGGACCGGGGCCGGGGAGGGGCGGTACGTGCACGGGCTGGGGCGGACAGGGACGTTGCGGGGCGCCGTCGGGGCGCTGCTGGCCGGGGTGGTGCTGGCGGCCGGGTCCGGCTGCACCGGTTCGGACGGCGGGAAGCCGGGAGCCGGGTCCGTGTCCTCCGCCGCCGGGGCGGGCGCGGGGGCGGGTGCCGGTGCGGGCTTCGCCCAACTGCCCGGGCAGGCCTTCTACGTCTCCGACCGCACCAACGCCGCCCAGCAGGTGACCGCGCTGCGCGGCCAGGGCCGGACGGCGGAGGCCGACGCGCTGCTGCGGATCGCCGGCCAGCCCTCCTCGCAGTGGCTCGGCGAGCAGGGCGCCCAGACGATCGCCGAGCAGGTGAGCCGACGGGCCGCCGAGGCCGGCCGCACGGCGGTCTTCGTCGCGTACGACATCCCGCACCGCGACTGCGGCCAGTACTCGGCCGGCGGCGCCCCCGACGCGGCCGCCTACCGGGCCTGGATCACCGGCGTCGCCCAGGCCCTCGGCGACCGCAGGGCCTGGGTGGTGCTGGAACCGGACGCCGTCGCGCACACCCTGGACACCTGCGGGATCAAGGGCGACCTGGCCGCCGAGCGGTACGGCCTGCTGGCCTTCGCCGTCCAGGAGTTGAAGAAGAACCCCAACGCGCGGGTCTACCTGGACGCGGGCAACCCCGGCTGGGCACAGGACCCGGAGGAGATGGCCACCGCCCTGCGCAAGTCGGGCATCGCGGCGGCCGACGGCTTCGCCGTGAACGTCGCCAACTTCTACGACACCGAACGGAACGCGGCCTACGGCGCCAGGCTCTCCGCGGCCCTCGGCGGGAAGAACTACGTCATCGACACCAGCCGCAGCGGCAACGGGGCGCTGGGCGGCGCCGCCTGGTGCAACCCGCCCGGGCGCGCGCTCGGCGAGCGGCCGACCACCGAGACCGGCCGGCCCGGGGTGGACGCCTACCTGTGGATCAAGAACCCGGGGGAGTCGGACGGCGACTGCGGCCGGGGCGAGCCCCGGGCGGGCGAGTTCTGGCTGCCGTACGCGCTCGGGCTGGCGCAGGCGGCGCGCTGAGGCCGCCTGCGCCTGACCTCGGGCCCTGCGCGTCGTGCGGTTCACACGGCGCGCGGTCTACGCGGTGATCTGGATCCAGCGGGCGACCGACGGGGTGCCGGCGGCGTCCGTCAGGAACAGCATGTACCAGCCCGGCGGCAGCAGGTTGGGATTGCCGGGCAGGGTGAGCGAGACGCCGTCCGCCGTCCGTCCGGCGACGTCCAGGGCCACCGAGCGCTGCTCGACGTCCGTCACGTGGGTGACCGAACTCGGCCGGATCAGCTTGGCGGTGGCCACCGCCTCCGGGCGCGCCGTCCCGACGGCGAGGGTGCCGCCGAGCCGGGCCGCCTGCGGAACGGCGCCGACCTCCGGACGGTCGCCGTGGTACAGGTACGGCGGGGTGTAGATCTCGATGCGCTGCTCGAAGCCGCCCGGCTGGGTCTCGGCCTTGTCCGCGAAGAGCGGGTTGGAGCCCAGCACGGCCACCCGTCCGTCCGGCAGCAGCAGCGCCTCGGAGTGGTAGTTGCGGCCGACGGTCGGCTCGGCGGCGGTGGTGAAGCCGTTGGTGTCCGGGTGGTACACCTGCGCCTTGAGCAGGTCGCTGTCGCCGCGGCCGCGGTAGCCGCTGGAGCCGCCGGTGGTGAAGACGGTGTCGTCCGGCAGGATCACGCTGTTGAGGTAGCGGGTGCCGCCGGCCGGCAGGTCCGGGCCCGGGGTGAAGGCGGGAGCGGCGGAGGAGAGGTCCGCGATGTCGGTGCGGGCCGTGGACAGCGGCGACTCCCCGACACCGCCGCCGCCGAGCACCATCACCTTCTGCGCCTGCGCGGGCGGCAGCAGCACCGAGGAGGAGGTCTCGGCGAGGCCGGGGTCGCGCAGGCCGGGGACGGGCTGGAAGGCCCCGCTCGACAGGTCCCACACGCCCGGCTCGCGGCCCTTGTCGCCGGGGCCGTAGCCGCCGTTGGAGCCGGAGTAGAAGAGCTTGCCGGAGGCGGTCAGGAAGACCGCCGGGTAGGTCGGGAAGTAGTGGTCGGGGCCCTTGGACCAGGACTTGGTCCTCGGGTCGTAGATCTCGTTGTCGTTGCCGCTGAGGATCTCCCCGGTGTCGTCCAGCCCGGAGACGGTGACCACCCGGCCGTCGCCCAGCCCGGTCAGCGTCGGGTACCAGCGGGCGTGGGCCATGTCGGTGACCGGCTCGTACAGCTCGGTGTCCGGGTTGAACTCGAAGGCGGAGCGGATGCCCTGGTACTCCTGCTTGTCCAGGGTCAGCTTCTCGCTCTGCCCGTACAGGTTGTGGGCGTCGGTGCCGCTCAGGCCCTTGATCCGGTACTGGGCGGGGGAGTCGGAGACGAAGTCCTGGCCCGGGCCGACCGCCTCCACGTACACGTGCTGCTCACCGGCGGTGACCACGGTCTGCTTGCCGGAGCCGGTCTTGGTCGCGGCCGGGACCGTCGCGGCGGCGGTGCTGGCGTACTCGTGGCCGTTCGGGGAGACGAAGACGGTGCCCTTGGGGAAGGTCCGGTCGCGCTCCGGGCTCTCGTTGCGCACCCGCATGATGCCGGCGGCCTTCTTCACGGCGCCGGCCAGCTTCTCGTAGCGCTGGGTGCCGCCGGCCACCAGGACGCGGCCGTCCGGCAGCGAGGTGTGGCCGCCGCAGAACATGTCGGCCGGGGTGGGGACCAGCTTGTAGGTGTTCCGGGCCGGGTCCCAGAGCAGGCTCTTGAAGGTGCCCGCGTTGAACTGCTTCTCGTCGTTGCCGGAACCGGCCACGATCAGGACCTTGCCCGTGCGCAGCACGGTCGCGTGCACGGCGTTGACCCGGAACTCGGTGGGCAGCGACAGGGTCTGCCAGTGGCCGTACTGCGCCTTGTACTCGGGGCGGTTGATCACGTAGTGGTGGTACTGCTGGGAGGCGAAGCCGAGGACGGCCGGCGCGTTCATCCCGGCCACGGTCAGCGCGACGGTGCTGCCGAGGGCGAGGCGCTTGGTGCGGCCGGCCTTGTGGATCTTCACGGTGGGTGCTCCCCTCGGGAGGCGGTCGGGGGCTCTGGTCGGTGGGCGGCTCTGTTCGGTGGGTGGTGCTGGTCGGCGGGGCGGCTCTGGTCGGTGGGTGGTGCTGGTCAGGCGGCGGTGCTGGTCAGTGGGAGGGTGCCGGTCAGTGGGAGGGTCTGCCGCTGTCGGCGTGGTCGGGTGAGGTTCGTCCGGGTCGGGGGGCGGGAGGTGCGGGCTGCGCCGGTCCGGCGGTCCGGGCGGCTCGGGGGTCGCGGGCGTGGCGCGGGCGGCGCTTCTCCAGGACGACCTGCGGGGCCGCCGTCGGGTCGCCGGTGACGGTGAGGGTGGCGGTGGGGCGGGTCCGGCGGCGGCGTACGGCGTCGCCGGCGCTGATCAGGACCGGCAGGAGGGTGAGCAGCAGGGCGATCCAGGCCCAGGTGCGCATCGCGACGTGGTCGTAGCCGGTGACGTAGGAGGCGGCGATCGCGCCGCCGAACACCAGCGTCCAGAACAGGTGGAAGCGGAAGGTGCCGAGCCGGTCGGTGCTGGCCGAACTGCCCTTGGGCGTCACCACGAAGCGGCTGCGGCGGCGGACCAGCGCCTGGAGCAGCGAGGCCGCGTAGACCGGACCGCAGAGCGCCGACATCACCATGCCCGCGACCCCGGAGGAGCCGGCCGGCTCGTGCGGGCTCACGTTGTGCTTGCGGTTCCAGGTGTAGAGCAGGAGCTGGAGCGCGGCGGCGTCGCTGTAGAGCATCATCCAGATCTCCGAGGAGACGTGCACGCCGGAGGCGCCGAAGCCCAGGTAGAGCACGCTGGACAGGCCGCCGAGCAGCCAGGTGAGCGCCGCCATCGGGTAGAAGCCCACCATCAGCGAGTAGTTGAGCAGTCGGCCGGGCGACAGCCGCCACAGCACCCGCCAGTACTGGGTGAACAGGGTCTCGTAGGTGCCGCGGCTCCAGCGCAGTTGCTGGGAGAAGAAGTCGGTCCAGGAGGACGGGCCTTCGCCGACCGCGAGCACGTCCGGGGTGTACACGGACTTCCAGCGTTCTCCGGTCTCCGGGTTCCGGCTCCGGTGGAACTCCAGACCGGTCGCCATGTCCTCGGTGATGGAGTCGTACAACCCGCCGATCGACTGGAGCGCGCTGATTCTGACGGCGTTGTTGGTGCCCACGAACATGGGCGCGCCGTAACGGTTTCCGGCGCGTTGGATGAGGGCGTGGAAGAGGTACTGCTGGCTCTCGGAGAATTTGGTGACGGCCGATCCCGAGCTGCGGTAGTTCCCGTACACCTGGGGGCCGACCACGAATGCCACGTCGGGGTCGCGGAAGTAGCCGAGCATCCGCTCGCAGAAGTCCGGCAGCGGAACGTGGTCGGTGTCCACGGACACCCAGAACTCGTAGTCGTCGCCGTGGGCCTGGAGCCAGGCGTTGTAGTTGCCGTGCTTGGTCCCGGCGCGGAACCGGCCCTTCGGCCGGTTCCAGTGCGGCCGGCCGGCGCGGGTGAAGTGGCGCACGCCCAGCTCGGCGCAGAGCTCCCGCATTGCAGGATCGTTTCCCTCGTCCAACAACCAGACGTCGTACGGTCCGTTGTGCCGGACGGCCCGCGCCGCCGTCAGCGTGGCCCGGACCATCTCCGGCGGCTCCTTGCCCGGCACGCAGGTGGTGAGGAAGGCGACCCGGGTGCCGGGCTCCGGCGTCACCGGGACCGGGTCGCGGGCGACCAGCGTGGCGTGGGTGTTGGAGACGACGTTGACCAGCCGGAACACCTCGACGACGGCGATGATGCCGATCATCACCTTGTCGCCGAGCAGCACCAGGGAGTTCGTCTCGTCCAGCCGCTCGGGCCAGTGCTCCGGCAGCAGCAGCCAGACCAGCAGCACCGCCTCCACCACGGGGGCGGCCATCAGCAGCAGCGCGGCGCGGATCCGGTGCGGCTCGCGGCGCAGCAGGCTGCGGTACCGGACGCGGTAGGGGGCCGCGGGGGGCGGCTCGTACGGGGCGGCTGTCGGGGCGGGGCCGTACGGGGTGGGGCTGTATGCGGTGGGGTCGTGCGGTCCGCCGGGGGAGGGCGGGTGCGGTGCGACCGGTTCGGGCCAGTAGACGCCGCCGCCGAGGTCGTCGTCCTCGTCCGGGTCGTACGCCGGGCCCGCGAGACGGCTGAAGTGGCCGTAGTCGTAAGGGGCTTCGGGTATGGGAAGGGCGCGCAGGGCGGCCTCGTCCAACTCCCCGGCACCTCGCCCGTGGGCCGTTCCGACGCCCTTGCGTCGTGAGAACGGCGGCGTGGTCATAGCTGCTCCCCCCGGAGTTCGCGCCTTGCGCGGCTCGCTCGGTTCACTCGGCTCGCTCGGCTCTTGCGTGGGTCTGCCTCGACTCGGAGCCGTCCGGGTGGAACAGGGTGGAACCGGCCGGAATCAGCTGGAAACAGCTGGGAACAGCCGGAACCGGCTGGAACGAGACCCGGCGAACTGCGGTTCTCGGGCAGTTCCCGGGCCGTCCGGCAGATTCGGCGTGTGCGACCGGTTCGGTTGTGCGTCGGTACGGCGGCCTCGAATCCGGGATCCCGATGCACTTTCCAGCTTCCCCTCCGGGTACGTCGGGATCCTTGGCCGCCTCAACTCTCCCTGAGCGCAACGGTGATCGCAACCAGTCCGGGAGATCGCCGTCGCCCAGGCATGAAGATGCCACGGTTTCCGGCCGATCCGGCGGGCGTTGGTGCTAATGCGGTGAATTCGCTCCGGCCCGGGCGATCCGCGGAACTCGGCTGCGGTGGAGGGCTGTTGCGGAGTTGCCCGTGGAGCCGTTCGCGGGGTCGCTGTCGTGTGCCGGCGGGGGCAGCGGAACGGCCGGACCGCCCCTCGGGGCGATCCGGCCGTCCGTACGGGGCCGGGCTGGTCAGGCAGGCTGGTCGGCCGGGCTGGTCAGAGCGGGGGCAGCAGGGGCGCGCCGGTCGCGGCCTGGACCTCGGCGAAGTCCACGCCCGGCGCCGTCTCCACCACCCGCAGCCCCTCCGGGGTCACGTCGACCACCGCGAGGTCGGTGACGATTCGGTCCACAACTCCCCGGCCGGTCGCGGGAAGTGACAGCCACTCGACGATCTTCGGCGAGCCGTCCCGGGCGGTGTGCTCCATCACCACGATCAGCCGACGGGCCCCGTGCACCAGGTCCATCGCGCCGCCCATGCCCTTGACCATCTTGCCGGGGATCATCCAGTTGGCGAGGTCCCCGGCGGCCGACACCTGCATCGCGCCGAGCACCGAGACGTCGATCCGCCCGGCCCGGATCATGCCGAAGGAGAAGGCGGAGTCGAAGTACGAGGCGCCGGCGGCGACCGTCACCGTCTCCTTCCCGGCGTTGATCAGGTCGGCGTGCTCGGCGCCCTCCTCCGGGTACGGGCCGACGCCGAGGATGCCGTTCTCCGAGTGGAGCACCACCTCGACGCCCGGCGGGAGGTGGTTGGGGATCAGGGTCGGCAGACCGATGCCCAGGTTCACGTACTGGCCGTCGCGCAACTCGCGGGCGGCGCGGGCGGCCAGGGCGTTGCGGGGGTCGAGAGCGGTGGCGGCGGCGGGGGCGGCAGGGGTGCCGAGGGCGGTGGCGGCGGTGGTGGTGGCGCGGACTGCGGTCTCGGTGGGCATCGGCTCAGGCCTCCTGGAGTGCGGGGCGGACGGTCCGGCGCTCGATGCGGCGGTCCTCGGGGTCGGCGGCCACCACCCGGTCGACGTACACCCCGGGCAGGTGCACCGCGTCCGGAGGGAGCTCGCCCGGTTCGACGATCCGGTCCGCCTCGACCAGGGTGATCCGGCCCGCCGCCGCGCAGAGCGGGTTGAAGTTCCGGGCGGCGGCGTGGAACACGCAGTTGCCGTGCCGGTCCGCCACCTCGGCCCGGACCAGCGCGAAGTCCGCCGTGATCGCCTCCTCCAGCAGGTAGCGACGGCCGCCGAACTCCCGGACCTCCTTCGGCGGGGAGGCCAGGGCCACCGAGCCGTCGGCCGCGTAGCGCCAGGGCAGCCCGCCCTCCTCGACCTGGGTGCCGACCCCGGCCGGGGTGAAGAACGCCGGGATGCCGGCGCCGCCCGCCCGGAGCCGCTCGGCCAGCGTGCCCTGCGGGGTCAGCTCCACCTCCAGCTCGCCGGAGAGGTACTGCCGGGCGAACTCCTTGTTCTCCCCGACGTACGAGGAAGTCATCCGGGCGATCCGGCCCGCCCGCAGCAGCAGGCCCAGCCCCCAGTCGTCCACCCCGCAGTTGTTCGAGACCACCCGCAGTCCGGTGGCGCCGGAGTCCACCAGGGCGCCGATCAGCGTGCTGGGGATGCCGCAGAGGCCGAAGCCGCCGATGGCCAGCACCGCGCCGTCGGGAACGTCCCCGACGGCGTCGGCGGGGGAGTCCAGGACCTTGTCCAAGGGGTCACCTCGTGAGGGAGTGGGCGGAGGGGGTGGAAGAGGAAGGGGCGGAGCGCGGCCGGGGTGGTGCAGCGGACGGGGCAGGTGGGACGGGCAGGTGGGACGGGCTTGTGGGAGGGGCGGCCGGCGGGCTCGGCCGCCGCGCGGAGCCCGTGGCCGTACCAGGCCGGGCTGGGGTCCTGCCTGGGCCGGACCGGGGTCGGGCACGCCGCTGGGGTTGGCTGCCGTCGGACGGGCTCCGCGCCCCTCCACCGTCACCGGGCAGGGGTGGGCGCAGCCATGGCGGCCACCCCTATGGGTGGGCGCTGAGCCGTGTCGGCGGGCCACACCCGGGCGCCCGGGGGACGGCGGCGGGCCGACGGTATGTCGACCGGAGCCACATCCCGACCGGCTGATACGTCGACCGGCCACATGTCGCCGTTCCCACCGCACACCTACGGTTCCCGCATCCACCCGCCGCACTTCAGGAGTCGGTCACCATGCGCAGCTCGACAAACCCCTCCAGGACCGCCTCCGGCGTTCGCCTGGGCGACTCCCTGACCGGCGGCCCGGCCCGGAAGCTCGCCGCCCTCGCGGCCTGCGTCCTGCTGGCCTCGGGCTGCGCCAAGGCCGGCACGGCCGGGACGACCGCGGCGGACGGTGGATCGAAGGGCCCGATCAAGGTCGGCCTGGTGTACTCCAAGACCGGGCCGCTGGCCGCCTACGGCAAGCAGTACCTGGAGGGCTTCAAGGCCGGCCTGAGCTACGCGACCAAGGGCACCGGCGCGGTCGACGGGCACAAGATCGAGTTCGAGGAGCAGGACGACGCCGGCGACCCGGCCAAGGCGGTGTCCGCCGCCAAGGACCTGATCGGCAAGGGCTACAAGGTGCTGGCCGGTTCCACCGCCTCCGGTGTGGCCCTCCAGATCGGTCCGATCGCCGCCCAGAACAAGGTGCTCTTCATCAGCGGCCCGGCCGCCGCCGACAAGGCCACCGGTCTGAACAAGTACACCTTCCGTTCCGGCCGCCAGTCCTACCAGGACATCAAGACCGCGGCCTCGTTCATCGGTGACGCCAAGGGCAAGAAGGTCACCGTGCTCGCCCAGGACAACGCCTTCGGCCAGGCCAACGTGGCCGCCGTGAAGGCACTGCTCGGCGCCGAGGGCGCGACGGTCGACCAGGTGCTCGCCCCGCCGAGCGCCACCGACCTCACCCCCTTCGCCACCCAGGCCAAGACCGCCAAGCCCGACCTGCTGTTCGTCGCCTGGGCCGGCGACACCGCCTCGGCCCTGTGGACGGCGCTCAACCAGCAGGACGTGTTCGCCGACACCAAGGTCGTGACCGGCCTCGACCTGGCCGCCTCCTACCCGCTGTTCGGCCCGGCCGCCGAGAAGATCTCCTTCCTGAACCACTACTTCGACGGCGCCGCCGGCACCCCGGTGGAGAAGGCCATGACCGATGCCGTCACCGCTGCCGGAGGGAAGACGGACATCTTCACCCCGGACGGCTTCACCGCCGCCCAGATGATCGTGCACGCCGTCGAGTCCAACCACGGCTCCGCCGACGACACCTCGGCCCTGGTCAAGGCCCTGGAGGGCTGGAGCTTCGACGGGGTGAAGGGGAAGACCACGGTCCGCGCCGAGGACCACGCCCTGCTCCAGCCGATGTTCCAGGTGCGGCTGACCGGCAGCGGTGCCGCCGCCAAGCCCTCGGTGGAGAAGACCCTGACCGCGGACGAGGCTGCACCCCCGGTCACCCCGATGGCGGGCTGATCCCGATGCCCGCCCGCACCACGTCGACTCCTTCCGCCTCCTCGGCTGCCTCCGCCGCGTCCACCTCGTCCGCGCGGTCCTCCGTGTCCTCCTCTCCGGTGCTGCGTCTGGACGGGCTCGGCTGGGCCGTCCGCGGCGTGCCGATCGTCGAGGACGTCTCCTTCTCGGTCGGCGAAGGCGAGTTCATCGCCTTCATCGGGCCCAACGGCGCCGGCAAGACCTCCCTCTTCAACCTGATCTCGGGCATCTACCCGGCGACCCACGGCAGCCTCCACCTCGACGGCGCGGACATCACCGCCGAGACGGTGCACGCCAGGGCCCGCCGCGGGCTCGGCCGCACCTTCCAGACCTCCTCGCTCTGGCCGGGGATGACCGTCGCCGACCACGTCCGCCTGGCCGCTCAGGCGGCAGCCGGACCGGGTGCCTCGTACCGGCTCTGGCGCCGCGCCGACCGCTACGAGCAGCAGCTGGCCGACACCCTGGAACGCACCGATCTCACCCACCGCGCGGACACCCTGGCCAGTGCGCTCTCGCACGGGGAGAAGCGCAAGCTGGAGCTGGCCGTCCTGCTGGTCTCGGAGCCCCGGCTGATCCTGCTGGACGAGCCGATGGCCGGAGTCAGCGCGGAGGAGGTGCCCGCCCTCACCGAGCTGATCCGTTCCGTGCACCGTGACCTGGGCCGGACCGTCCTGATGGTCGAGCACCACATGGACGTCCTGCTCGGCCTCGCCGACCGGCTCGCGGTGATGCACCACGGCACGCTGCTCGCCCTGGACACCCCCGAGGCCGTGATGGCCGACCCGACCGTGCAACAGGCCTACCTGGGTGAGGCGTTGTGACCTCCTCTCCGTTCTCCGCTCAGCGCCCCGCTCCTTCGGCGCACTCCGCCTCCTCTCCGTCGTCCGCGTCCTCGCCGTCGTCCGCTGCCGAACCCCTCCTCTCCGTCCGCGATCTGCGGGTGGTCATCGACGGGCTGCACATCCTGCACGGCGTCGACTTCGACGTGGCCCCCGTCGGGGTGACCGCGCTCCTCGGCCGCAACGGCGCCGGGAAGACCACCACCGTCAAGGCCGTCATGGGCCTGGTGCCGCGCACCGGAAGCATCCGGCTCTCCGGCTCCGAACTCTCCTCCCTTCCCACGCATCTGGTCGTTCGTCATGGCATCGGCTACGCGCCCGAGGACCGGGGGATCTTCGCCGGCCTCACGGTCGCCGAGAACCTCCGCCTCGCCGAGCGCGCTGCCGGGAGCGGGAGCGGGAGCGGGAGTGGGAGTGGCGGCGAGGCCGGTGAGCCCAACTACGCACTCGTCCACGAGCTCTTCCCCGAACTCAAGCAGCGGGCCGGGCAATTGGCCGGGACGCTCTCCGGCGGCCAGCAGCAGATGGTGGCGATCGGCCGGACGCTGCTCAACCGCAACCGGTTGATCATCGCCGACGAGCCCACCAAGGGCCTGGCCCCGAAGATCGTCGCCGAGGTGGCCGAGGTGCTGGCGCGTGCGGCCGAGGCCGTGCCCGTCCTCCTGGTCGAGCAGAACCTCGCCCTCGTCCGCCGGCTGGCCGGCACCTGCGCCGTCCTGGCCGACGGCCGTACCGCCCACCGCGGAGACACCGCCGAGCTGTTGGCCGACGAGGAGGCCGCCCGCCGCCTGCTCGGCGTCGGCTCCCGTCACCCGCTCGCCGGCGGGCCCCGGCCCGCCGCCGCCCCGGCCGCCCCGGCCGCCCCTGTCGTCACCGCCGAGGTGAAGCCCTGATGGACACTGTCGTCCTCCTTTTCTGTACCGGACTCGGTCTCGGTGCGCTGTACTTCCTGGTCGCCTCCGGTCTGTCGCTGATCTTCGGTCTGATGGACGTGCTCAACTTCGCGCACGGCGCCCTGCTCTCGATCGGCGCCTACGCCACCTGGTGGGCCGGTGCCGAGGCTGGTCTCTCCTTCTGGCTCGCGGTGCCGTTCGGCACCCTGGTCGGAACGGCCGCCGCCGTCCTGCTGGAGCTCTTCCTGATCCGGCCGCTCTACAGCCGGCCGCGCGACCAGATCCTTGCCACCGTCGGGGTCGGGCTCGCCGTACCCGCCCTGCTGATGGGGATCTGGGGCGCGGACTCCCGCCCCTTCCCGCAGCCGGAGCTGCTGTCCGGCACCTGGCACGTGCTCGGGGCGACCGTCCCGGTCAACCGCTTCGTGCTGGTGGCCGCCGCCGCCCTGCTGCTGCTCGCTCTTCGGTTGTTCCTCGCCCGCACCCGCTACGGGCTGATCGTCCGGGCCGGCGTCGAGGACCGGGCGATGGTCACGGCGCTCGGCATCGACGTCCGGAAGGCGTTCACCCTCGTCTTCGCCCTCGGCGGGGCGGCCGCCGCCCTCGGTGGCGCCCTCGGCGGCCTCTACTTCGGTTCGGTCAATCCCGGCCAGGGGACCGGCCTGCTCATCTTCGCCTTCGTCGTCGTGGTGATGGGCGGCATGGGCTCCGTGACCGGAGCCGCCGTCGCCTCGGTGGGCGTCGGCCTCGTCCAGCAGTTCGCCAACTACTACACCGGCGCCGGGCTCGGCGACCTCTCGGTCGTCGTCCTGCTCGCCGTGCTGCTTCTCGTCCGACCCCGTGGACTCACCGGGAGGCTCGCGTGAGCGCCGAAACACCGATCACGAGCACCGGTGGCCCCGCGGCCGGCCGCAGCGCCGCCGCTCCGGCAGGGGGGACTGACACCAGCCCTGCCGTGACCACCATGTCAGCAGAGGGGACTGACACCAGCTCCACCGACACCGCCACTGTGGCAAGGGGGACTGACACCGGCCTTGCCGAGACCCATTGTGAACACAGGGCCGAGTCCGGCGCCATCCCTCGAACGGGTGATCCAGTCACTAATCGCTGGACTGGCGCGCACAGAGCGCTACGCTGGTGGCCGATCGCTCTGCTGATCACGCTCCTTGTCGCCCCATACAGTGCGCTTCCCGTCCCGGGACTGCTCGACGGCCCGCTCGGCAGCCCCGGAAGCCTCCAACTGCTCGCCCTGTGCCTCCTCTACGGCGGGCTCGCCACCGGTTACGACCTCCTGCTCGGTCGGACCGGACTGCTCTCCTTCGGCCACGCGCTCTACTTCGCGACCGGCCTCTACGCCACCGACCTCGGCATGCTGGAGCTGCGACTGCCGTTCGCCGCCGCCGCGGTGTTCGGCGTCTCCTGCTCCGTCCTGCTGGCCCTGCTGCTCGGCTCGGTCAGCCTGCGGGTCACCGGCATCGGCTTCTCCATGGTCACCCTCGCCTTCGCCCAGGCCGGCTCGATCCTCGTCCAGCGCAACCCCGGTGGCGCCACCGGTGGCGAGGAGGGCCGGTCCGCCCCGGCCGACCTGCTGCCCTCCGGCCTGCTCGGGATCGAGAACACCGCCAACCTCTACTGGATCGCCGTCGGCTACCTGGTGCTGACCGTCGCCGCGGTCCACTGGGCCGTCAAGTCCCCGATCGGCCGGGTCTGGGAGGGCATCAAGGAGAACGAACGCCGGGTCGAGGTGCTCGGACTGCGGCCGTACGGCTACAAGTTGGTCGCCTTCGTGCTGGCCGGCGGGCTCGCCGGGCTGGGCGGGGTGGTCTACCTGCTGCTGACCGGTGGCGCCACTCCGCAGGCCGCCACCTCGGACGCCACGCTCGCGCTCCTGGTCATGGTCGTCCTCGGCGGCTCCGGCACCCGCTGGGGGCCGCTGCTCGGCGGTGTCCTCTACACCTGGGCGAGCCACCGGCTCGGCGATCTCGCCAACTCGTCGGCCGTCGCCGACCTTCCGGCGGTGCTGCGCGTGCCGCTCTCCCAACCCCTGTTCCTGCTGGGCGCCCTGTTCGTCGCCGTGGTCTACCTGCTGCCCGGCGGCCTGGCTAGACTGCCTGCCCGCATCCGATCCGCCCGCACCGGCCGTTCCGCCCCGGCGCCGGCCGGCCCCGGAACCGCCCACCCCACCGGAGGTACCCCCGCGTGAGCCAGTCGCCGCTGAAGCCCGAGGAGTTGACCGTCCCCGTGCCCGGTGGGGACCTGGCCGTCCTGCGCTGGCCCGCCGAGGACCCGCAGGCCCCGACGGTCGTGGCGGTGCACGGCATCACCGCCAACGGCCTCGCCTGGTACGAGGTCGCCCGCCGGCTCGCCGGCCGGGTCACCCTGCTCGCGCCCGACCTGCGGGGCCGCGGCGCCAGCCGCTCGGTCACCGGACCGTACGGCCTGGCCCGGCACGCCGACGACGTGGCCGCGCTGATCGGCGCGCTCGGCTCGGGGCCCGTCACGGTGGTCGGCCACTCGATGGGGGCCTGGGTCACCGCCCTGGCCGCCGTCCGGCACCCCGACCTGGTCCGCCGCGTCCTGCTGGTCGACGGGGCGGTGACCTTCCCGCTGCCGCAGGGCGTCCGCGAAGAGGACGCCCTGGCCGCGGTGCTCGGCCCCGCGCTGGCCCGGCTGTCCACGACCTTCCCGGACCGGGAGGCCTACCGGGAGTTCTGGCGCGGGCACCCCGCCTTCGCCGGTGAGTGGACCGAAGGGATCGACGCCTACACCCAGCGCGACCTGGTCGGCGCTGAGCCCGAACTGCGCTCCTCCTGCGTGCTGGAGGCCGTGCAGGCCGACGGCGCCCAGGTCCTGCTGGACGAGGACGCGGCCGCCGCCGTGCACCGGCTGCCCTGCCCGGCCGACCTGATCTGGGCCGAGCGCGGCCTGTTCGACGAGCCGCAGGGCCTCTACGACCACGAGCGGATCGGGCTGGCCGGGCTGGACCGGGAGCGGGTGCCCGCCTCGCCGGTGCCGGACACCAACCACTACTCGATCCTCTGGGGCGAGGCCGGGGCGGACCGCATCGTCCGCATCCTGCTCGCGGACGCCCTCACCGCCGGGTAGCCGGTCCGCCCCGGAACGCCGACCGGGAACCGATCAGGACGCAGACCGGAACGCCGACGGCCGGCGGGGGCCCGCACCCCCGCCGGCCGCCGCCGGTGCCCCGTCCCGCCGCTCCCCGGCGGGTCAGCCCGCCGTGCCGAGGAAGCTCTCCCAGCCGCCCGCCGGCGCCTGGCCGACGTTGAGCGAGCGCAGCTTGCGCAGGGTGGACTGGTCCTGCACCTCCAGCCACTCGACGAGCTGCTTGAAGGAGACCAGCCGGACGTCGGGCTTGTCCGCGATGGTCTTGAGGGTCTCCTCGACGGCGTCCATGTAGATGCCGCCGTTCCACTGCTCGAAGTGGTTGCCGACGAAGAACGGCGCGCGGTTGCCGTTGTACGCGCGCTCGAAGCCCGCCAGGTAGGAGTTGGTGGCCTGGGTGCGCCAGTCGCCGTACTTGGCCGGGTCGCCCTTGGTACTGCCGGCGGACTGGTTGGCCAGGATGTTGTAGTCCATCGACAGGACCTGGAAGGTGTGCCCGGGGAACGGGATGGACTGCAGCGGGAAGTCCCAGACCTTGCCGTCCTGCACCTTCTGCGGCCATATCTGCAGGCCGCCCGAGGAACTGGCGTCGTACTTCCAGCCCAGCTTGGCGATGGTCGGCAGCAGCGCCTTCTGGCCCTCCAGGCACGGGGTGCGGCCGCCGATCAGCTCCTTCTTGTAGTCGAAGGGGAGCGGGTCGACATCGGTGAAACCGGTGTTGGTCCGCCACTGGGTGACGAAGCCGATCGCCTGGTCGATCTCGCTCTGCCAGTCCTCCGGGGTCCACACGTTGACCCCGTTCTTGTCCGGACGGCTGGAGCAGAAGTGCCCGTTGAAGTGGGTGCCGATCTCGTGCCCGGCCAGCCAGGCCTGGCTGACGAGCTTGAGCGTGCTCTTCACCGCGCCGTCCGACAGGTACGGGATGTCGGAGGCGCCGACCGAGTGCTTCGGCGGGTGGTAGAGGTCCGCCTTGCCCTTGGGCAGGGCGTAGATGCCCGAGAGGAAGAAGGTCATCGTGGCCTTGTGCTGCTCCGCCAGCTTCAGGAAGCGGGGGAACTGGCCGTCCTCGGTGCCGCCGGCGCCGTCCCAGGAGAAGACCACGAACTGGGGCGGCCGCTCGCCCGGCTTGAGCTTCTCGGGCTTGGGCTGGTTCGGCTGCGGGCCGGTGTCCGCGTTGGAACCGTCGCCGATCGGGGTGCCCTTGGGCACCACCGCCTGGGTGGGGTCGCCGCTGCCGCCCTGGGTGGTGCTCGCGCCGCCGGGGCCGGGGGAGGGGGAGCCCTGGCCCGAGCCGGACCCGCCGCTGGAGCAGGCCGCGACCGCGCCGAGGGCCGCGGTCGCGGCGGTTGCGCTGAGCACCGTCCTGCGCGAGATGCTGGTCATGGTCTCCCCTGGGTGCCGATACCGGTGGTGAGGGCGGCCCGCGGCCGCACCGGTCAAATCGGGCAATTGATGAATATTCCGCCGTTAGCATGTCATGTCGCCGCAGCGGCCACCAAGGTCGCCGAGCGCTGACGACTCTCAACACGCCGGGCGCGTACGGCTGGGCTGCGGGGATGCCTCGACTGTTGCCGTCCTGTGACGCTTCCCGCCCCGTGCGGTCCGGTCAGTACGCTACCGCCGGTCGGTCCGCTCCCCGCCGGAGTTCGTCAGCGTTCGGCCCGGTTGGTCGCCCTTTTGGGAAAACTTTTGCCCCTTGCTGGGCCGGGCGGCCCGAAGCCCGCTATGGGGCCGCTCCGGGTGGGCCGGGCGGGAGGGGAAAGGAGGGAGAGAAGGGGGGCGGCCGGGCGGGCCGTCAGAGCGCGGCGAGTCGCCGGGTGCGGCGCACCATGCGCGCGATCGCGGTGCTGATGGCGGTGGCCGCCGCGCAGGAGACCACGAGGCTCAGCCAGGCGGTGTTGAACCAGTGGCTGTTCAGCCAGCCCAGCGTCACGATGTAGGCGGCCCAGACCAGTGCCGCCAGTGCCGACCAGTGCAGGAACCGGTGCGGATGGGCGGGGGAGTGGCCGATGGCCAGGTCGAGGACGGTCCGGCCGGCCGGGACGAACCGGGCGACCACCACCATCGCGGCGGCCGCTCCGTGGGGGCGTTCGATCAGGGCCTCCTGGACCCGGGTCACGCTGGCCGCCAGTTTCGGGCGCCGGGCGAGTCGGCGGTGCAGCACCGGGGCGCCGCGCCGGGCCAGGTTCAGCAGCAGGAGGTCGCCCAGGAAGGAGGCCACCGCCACGCCCAGTCCGAGCATCAGGGGCGCGCCGTTGATCTGCGAGGTCTTGAGCACGGCCAGGATGACCAGCGTCCCGCTGGGGATGAACGGCAGGAGGGCGTCCCCGAGCACGGCGACGAGCGCCAGCGCGCAGATCCACGAGGATCCGATCGCGGCCACGAAGTTCAAGACCCTTTACTCCCTCCGTGCCTCCCGGGGGAGCAGGTGGCTGCAGGGGTCAACGCTAGCGCCTCGACTTTTCATGCCATGAAGCACCCCGGTATGGCATGGATCACGAGTGCTGATTCCGGCCGTGCCCCGAGGCTGCGGGCCGTGCGTCCGGGCCGTATGTCCGGGTCGGCCGGGGTGAGGGGTGCCCGGGCGGCGGAGGGCCGCCGAAACCGAACGAGCCCCCGGGGCGGGGTGCCGCGCCGAGGGCTCGCAGTGATCGTCCGGTGCTGGTCCAGCCCGACGATCTTGCTGGTGGAGTGCGGATCCCGCTCCGGCGGTCCGCCTCTGGGCCCAAGCCTGCCGGACGCCGGCCCCCGGTCGCGAGGGCCCGGGCTGGCGACTTCCGGCGCTGGCGGGAAGTCGCCAGCCGTGTTCGCCCACTGGCTCTCCGTCAGCCGAACGGTCGGTCGGACGCCCGTGCGAAATGGCCGAAACCCACTCGGACCGTGGCCGGACGACATCCCCGAGGCGGGAACAGCGAGCCCCCGGCCGTGGTTGACCCCGGTCGGCGACAGCGACCGGCGGACCACCCGGGCCCGCGCGGCCGGCCACGACGGCCGGCTCAAGGACGGCAGCCAGGAGGGCGGACGGGATGACCACCGAGGACCAGCAGGAGCACGGAGCCGAACCGGCGGCCGACACGGCGATCCGGGGCACCGCCCGGGGAACGGCACCCGCCCCGCTCTCCATCCTCGACCTCGCCACGGTCGGCGTCGGCCACACGCCCGCCGAGGCCCTCGCCGCCACCACCGAACTGGCCCGCCGGGCCGAACAGTGGGGCTACCACCGCTTCTGGGTGGCCGAGCACCACGGCATGCCCGGAGTGGCCAGCTCCACCCCCGCCGTCCTGCTCGCCCACCTCGGGGCCAACACCACCACGCTGCGGCTCGGCTCCGGCGGCGTCATGCTCCCCAACCACGCCCCGCTGGCCATCGCCGAGCAGTTCGGCCTGCTGGAAGCCCTGCACCCCGGGCGGATCGACCTCGGACTCGGCCGCGCCCCCGGCACCGACCAGGCCACCGCCCGGGCGCTGCGCCGCGGCCTCGCCGAAGGCGCGGACGACTTCCCGCAGCAACTCGCCGAGCTGACCCACTTTCTCGACGGCGACTTCCCGGACGGCCACCCGTACGCCCGGCTGACGGCCGTCCCCAAGGGCGAGGGCCGCCCGCCGGTCTGGCTGCTCGGCTCCTCCGGCTTCAGCGCCCAGCTGGCGGGCCGCCTCGGCCTCCCGTTCGCCTTCGCCCACCACTTCAGCAGCGCCAACACCGTCCCGGCGCTGGACCTCTACCGCTCGTCCTTCCGCCCCTCCGCCGTGCTCGCCGAGCCGTACGCGCTGATCGGCGTGAGCGCGGTCGCCGCAGACGACGAGCCCTCGGCCCGGCGCCTCGCCCGTTCCGCGGCCCTCGGCATGCTCCGCCTGCGGCGCGGCAACCCCGGCCCGATCCCCACCCCGCAGGAGGCCGAGGAGTACCCGTACAGCCCGGTCGAGGCCGACTTCATCGACAGCTGGCTCGACAACGTCGTGCTCGGCGACCCGGGTCGGGTCGCCGACGGGCTGGAGGCCCTGCGCAAGCGGACCGGCGTGGACGAGCTGATGGTCACCTCCCACATCCACGGCCACGAGGCCCGGCTCCGCTCGTACGGCCTGATCGCCGAGGCGTACGGCCTGACGGCGACGGTGTGACGGCTGCGGCCTGACGGCTGTGGCGAGACCGGCCGCCGGGACTGGCGGCCCGCGGTCCTGCCACGGCCGTGACCGCCGCCGGGAGGCCCGACGCCGCGCCCCGGGCCGGCCCGGGGCGCGGGCCGAGCGCCACGCGGCGGTGGGCCACACCACCGCGGGCCGGGCGGACCGACCCGTCGGCCCGCCCGGCCCTCGGCTGTTGCTCGCTGCGGCCGGTTCGGCTTCGCCGGGGGCGGGCGAAGTGCCGGCTCCGGGCGGGCACCGGCCGAGGCCCCGTCTCGTTCCGGCCCGCCCCTGCGGCTAGCGGCCCTGTAGGGCGGGACGGCCGTCGCGGAGTATGGCCGCGACGAGTTCGGCCTCGCCGGGGCGGGCGAAGTACCAGCCCTGGGCGGTGTCGCAGCCGGTCAGCCGCAGGCGTTCGGCCTGGGCGGCGCTCTCGATGCCCTCGGCGGTGACGGTCAGGCCGAGGGTGTGGGCGAGCTGCACCATCGCGCCGACGATCTGCTCGTCCGCGTCGCTGCGGCGGGAGCCGAGTTCCGGGCGGCCGGGCCGGTCCGTCGGGGAGGGCTCGCGGAAGCCCTCGATGAAGGTGCCGTCGAGTTTGAGCACGTGCACCGGCAGCCTGGAGAGGTAGGCCAGGTTGGAGTAGCCGGTGCCGAAGTCGTCGATCGCGATCCGCACGCCCATGTCGGCGAGCGCCTGGAGGGCCTGGAGGGGCCGGCCGCCGGGGCCGAGCAGGGCGCTCTCGGTGATCTCCAGTTGGAGCAGTCGGGCCGGCAGGCCGGTGCGTTCGAGGGCCCGGGCGACGTCGGCGACGATGTCGGAGTCCCAGATCTGGCGGGCGGCGAGGTTGACGCTCACGAAGGTCTCGGTCTCGGGGAACTCGGCGAGCCACTGCCGGGCCTGGCGGCAGGACTCCTCCAGTACCCAGGTCCCGAGCGGCACGATCGCGCCGGTCTCCTCGGCGAGCGGGATGAAGCGGTCCGGGGAGAGTGTCCCGTAGCGGGGGTGGCGCCAGCGGACCAGCGCCTCCGCGCCGTGCACGGTGCCGTCGGCCAGGCCGACCAGCGGCTGGTACTCGATCGCGAACTCGCCGCGTTCCAGGGCCGGGCGGAGCGCGGTGGCGAGCAGCTGCCGGGTGAGCTGGTGGGCGCCGCGGTCCGGGTCGTAGAGGGTCCAGCGGGCGCGGCCGTCGGCCTTGGACCAGTAGAGCGTGGCGTCGGCGTCCTTGACCAGGTCGGTCGAGGTGGTCTCGTGCACGGACCGCTCGACCACGCCGACGCTGGCGGTGACCACCAGCCGGTGCCCGGCCACGTCGAAGGGACGTTCCAGCACCTCCAGGATCCGGGCGGCCAGTTCGGTCAGCTGCTCGCTGCCCAGGCTGTCGGTGACCAGTACGGCGAACTCGTCGCCGCCCATCCGGGCCACCAGGTGGGTGTCGCGCCCGTCGAACCCGCGCCGCAGCCGGGTGGCGACGGCGATCAGCAGCTGGTCGCCGATGTGGTGGCCGAGCGCCTCGTTGATCGCCGCGAAGCCGTCGAGGTCCAGGTAGCAGACCCCGACCCGGCGTTCGTCCGGGGCGCCGACCGGGCCCGGCTGGTCGGTCGGCGCGAGGCAGGCGGCGTCGAGCCGCTCGAAGAAGTAGGTCCGGTTGGGCAGCCGGGTCAGTGGGTCGTGCAGGGCCTGGTACTCCAGCCGGTCGCCGAGCCGGCGCTGCTCGGTGATGTCCTCGACCAGCGCGAGGGTGTAGAGGGGGTCCCCGGCGCCGTCCCGGATCAGCGAGACGGTGACCTTGCTCCAGACCGTGTGGCCCTCGCGGTGCTTGAGCTGCTTCTCCACGCGGAACCGTTCCCGCTCGCCGCGGACGAGTTCGGAGAAGAGCCGGTCCGGCATGCCCTCCGGGTCGATGATCTCGTGCAGGTGGGTGCGGACCAGGTCGCCGACGCCCTGTCCGATCAGGGCGGCGAAGGCGGGGTTGACCTCGATGATCCGGTCCTCGGCATCGATCAGGGCCATGCCGATGACGGCGTCGCAGAAGGCGGCCCGGAACCGGGACTCGCTGGCCCGCAGCGCCGCCAGCAGCCGGTCGGTGTCGATGCTCTCCCGGCCGCTGCCGCGGGTGAGCCCCCGCTCCCGGCGGGCGTCGCCGCTGAGCGGGGCCGCGCAGGTGGGGCAGAGCAGCGGCTCCGGCTCGGTCAGCGTCCCGAGGGCGGTGAAGGAGGTGACGGGCCCCGCGGCCGGCCCGGTGACGGATCCGGAGACGGGCCCGCCGCCCGTTCCGCCGGTCGATCCGACGACAGGTCCGACGGCTGATCCGGCGGCTGATCCGGCGGTGGGTCCCAGGGTCGGTTCAAGGGCCGGATCGAGGACCGGTTCCAGGACCGGAGAGGCGAGGTGGCGGTGGCACGGTGACTCCTCGTGCCGCCCGCCCGGGTGGTGTGCGTCGGCCCCCTCGTTCTGGCCCGGCACGGCATGCTCCCGTCCGCTGCTGACGCTTGACGATGTCCGGCCGGCCAGTCGGGACCCGGCGGTCGGCTCCGCACTCTGTCGTGGTCCTCGGAGTCGGTCCGCTGCGGGGCCGCCCGTCGTGGGGCGCCGGTGCGCGGGGACCCGCCTGAAGGACAGGGCGCTGCGGCCGATCATAGGCCGCGACGGCAACACGCGGTGACCGCCGCCAGGGTGATTCGCCCGCTTTGTGATCATGAATGGCGGTACGTGCAGACGCCCCCGGTGCACATCACATGATGTGCGCCAGGGGCGCGTGCGCTGAAGCCGCGCCCCTGGGCGCCGACCGTGCGCCGGACGCGGACCGGTCGCGCGCCGACCGCGGGCCGGACGCCGGCCGGTCCCTGAGGGGCGCGGTGAAGAAGAAGAGGAGAAGAGGGGTGCGGTTCAGGCCAGCTTGGCGGTGAGGGTGATGGTGGTGCCGGTCAGGGCCTGGCTGACCGGGCAGTTGGCCTTGGCGTCCTCGGCGGCCTTGACGAAGCCCGCCTCGTCCAGGCCCGGCACCGTGCCGGTGACGGTCAGGTGGATGCCGGTGATGCCCTCGCCCGGCTGGAAGGTGACGTCGGCCTGGGTCTCCAGCGTGGTGGGCGGGGTGCCGGCGCCGGTGAGGCCGTGGGAGAGGGCCATCGAGAAGCACGCCGAGTGGGCGCCGGCGATGAGCTCCTCCGGGCTGGTCTTGCCGTTGGCCTGCTCGGCGCGGGACGGCCAGGACACCGGGTACGTGCCGATGCCGGACGATTCGAAGGTCACCTGGCCCTGGCCGGCGACGAGGTTGCCCTCCCAGGCCGTACGGGCGGTGCGGGTGGTTGCCACGATCGGTTCCTCCAGTGCTGAGGGAGAGTGTTCGAACGGTCACTTCCGGTCATGCGTGCCCCAGCCTACGGGCAGGGGCCTCCCCGCTCCGGCGTGTCACGCCGCAGCGGGGAGGCGGTGCGCGGTGCCGGCGGGCGGCTCCGGGGCACTGTCCGGATCGTGGACGGTTCCGTCCGACGGTGCGGGGCCGGAGCGGGGGCCCTGTTAGATTTGCCCGGGCCCGAGCCCGGCCGGCGTACGGTCGGGCGCCCACTCCAGACACCGGGAGCCGCCCCGATGACGGACCACTCCACGACCCCCGACGCCGCTCTGCCCCAGGGGATCGACGACGCCGTACGGGCCGAGCTGACCAGCCTGCGCGAGAGCATCGACAACATCGACGCCGCGGTGGTCCACATGCTGGCCGAGCGCTTCAAGGCGACCCAGCGGGTCGGCCGGCTCAAGGCCGAGCACAAGCTGCCGCCGGCCGACCCGGCGCGCGAGCGGGACCAGATCAAGCGGCTGCGGGAGCTGGCGGCGGGGGCGAAGCTGGACCCGGTCTTCGCGGAGAAGTTCCTGAACTTCATCATCGCCGAGGTCATCCGCCACCACGAGGCCATCGCCCGCGCCTGACCGGGCCGGAGCCCGCACGCCCGGAGGCCGGAGGCCCCCGCGCCCGGAGCCCGCACCCCACCCGGAGACGGAGACGGAGCGGACCGCCGGCAGCGGGCCCCGGTCGTTCCCGGCCCCTCCCGGCCGTTCCCAGGTGACCCCCGGTGATCCCCGGTGTGCCCCCCGGGGCTCCTCCGGGACACCCGGCGATGTCGGCGGCGGCTAAATGACCGATTTCGTCAGGCTCCACGGTTGGCGTAGCGTGCAGGTTTCCCCAGCCGGAGAGGTGGAGCAGCGACGATGGCGGTGAACCTGCCCGAAACGCCCAGCGGGGCCGGAGCCCCCAGCGGCTCCGCGTCGAACGTCCACGAGGTGTCCGGTGGCCGCGCCGAGGCCCGCCGTCGGACGCGCGGTTCGCGCGGCCGTACGGACCGCCGCGCGGGCCGGCGTCCCCGGCCGTGGTGGATCGAGCTGCCGGTGATGGCGGCGGTCGGCCTGGTGGTCGCGCTGCTGATCAAGACCTGCCTGTTCCAGGTGTTCACCATCCCGTCCGGCTCGATGGAGAACACCCTGCGGATCGGCGACCGGGTCGGCGTGAACAAGCTGGCGCCGCTGACCGGCTGGGAGCCGGAGCCGGGGCAGCCGGTGGTGTTCAAGGACCCTGGGGGCTGGCTGCCGCCGCAGCCGACCGACCCGAACCCGGTCACCAACGCCGTGAGCTCGGTGCTCAGCTTCGTCGGCCTGGTGCCGCCGAAGGACGACAACTACCTGGTCAAGCGGGTCATCGCGACCGGCGGCCAGACCGTGCAGTGCGAGGGCACCACACTGACCGTCGACGGGCGGAAGGTCGACGAGCCGTACCTGCACCCCGGGGACGACTCCTGCGCCGGGCTGGACTTCGGGCCGGTGAAGGTGCCCTCGGGCTACGTCTGGGTCGAGGGCGACCACCGCAGCGACTCCGCGGACTCCCGGTACCACCAGCACGGCCCGGGCGGCGGCGCCGTGCCGGTGGACAACGTGGTCGGCCCGGTGTCGGCCGTCGTGTGGCCGCTCAGTCACCTCGACTGGTTCGGCTGGACCGGCCGCTGATCCCGCGCTCGGCGGCCACCCGGTCGGGGGCCCCGGGCCCGGCGGCTCCAGGGCCGTCGGCCCCCGCGTCTGAACCCGAGCCCGAACCCGTTCCCGAACCCGTTCCCGAGCCCGTCCCCGAACCCGCCTCCGCGGGCTTGCTCGCCTGCGCCGCGAAGGCGCCGGTCAGCACCAGCAGGCCGCCCGCGATCTGCGGCACCCCGAGGTGCTCGCCGAGCAGCACCCAGGCCGTCACGGTGGCGACCACGGCCTCCAGGTTGGCGACCACCCCGGCGATCGGCGGCGAGAGGTAGCCGACCGAGATCACCCCGGTCAGGTAGGCGAGCACGGTCGCGATCAGGACCATCCACGCGGCCGGGACGAACGCGGGCAGGGTGTGCCCGTTCATCACCACCGACCCGCCGAGCCGGCTCCAGTCGGCCTGCCACGGCCGGGTGAGGACGGTGAGCAGCACCGCGCCGACGAGCAGCCCGAACGCGCTGACGGCGAGCGGGTCGACCGGGCGGTCGCCGTGCCGGCCGGCGTCGGCGAGCACGAAGTAGCCGACCTGGCAGAAGGCCGCGCCGAGGGCGAACAGCACGCCCAGCGCGTCGAAGCTCAGACCGTTCCAGACCTCGACCACGCAGGCCAGCCCGGCCACCGCGACGCCGGCGCCGATGGCCGCGCCGCGGGTGATCGGCTTGCGCTGGACGAACTTGACGTAGCCGATCAGCAGCGGCGGGCCGAGGTACTCGATGAGCAGGGCGACGCCGACCGGGATGCGGGAGATCGCCGCGAAGTAGCACGCCTGGACGCCCGCCACGGCGAGCAGGCCGAAGCCGAGCAGCAGGCCGGGGCGGCGCAGGACGGCGGCCCGGTGCCGGTAGGCGATCGGGAGGAGTGCCACCGCCGCCCCGGTGACGCGGAGCCACACCACGTGCAGGGGGGAGAGTCCGGCCTCTATCAGCGGCTTGGCCGCGGTGCCGGAGCCGCCGAAGGCGAAGGCGGAGACGAGCGCGAGGCCGAGGCCGAGGGTTCTGCCCGAAGGGAGGGTGGGCGAGGCCGTTGATCTGTGCACGGCCGCATTGTGACAGTCATACCAATGATCGGGTAAGGCGCCATTCCGTCATTCGGTCCTGCCCTTCACCGTACGCGGCGGCGAAATCACTCGGCCCCGGCCGCCCGGTCTCAGCTGAGAGCGGGCGGCCGGGGCCGAGTGAACGGGCCGGGGTGAACGGACCCCCGTCAGCCCCCGGACCGGGACGAGGCGCCCGCCCCCGTGAGCGCGTCCGTCCCGCCCGTCCCGCCCGTCCCGCCCGTGGGCTGGCCGGTCGGCTGGCTGGTCGGGGGCGCGGTCGGCTGGGTGGTCTGCGTCGGCTTCGAGGTGGGCCGGGGCGGCCGGGTGGGCTGGGTGGTGGGCTGGCTGGTCGGCGGGGCCGTCGGCGCGGTGGTCGCGCCGCCGTCGGTGCCGCCCGACGGGGTCGAGCCCGAGCCGTCGCCCGGCGCCGTGGTGGGGCCGGTGCTCGGAGCGCCGCTGGGGGCGCCCGTCGACGGGGCGCTGCTCGGCGTGCTCGGGGCGGTCGGCAGGTCGGTGGCGCCCGAGGAGTCGCCGCCGGCCGGAGTGGCGAAGTCGCTGACCGGCTGGCCCTTGAGCGCGGACTTCATGTAGCTGGTCCAGATCTGGGCCGGGAACTGGCCGCCGGCCGCGCCGTCGATGCCGCCGACGCCGCTCAGGCTGACCTGGGAGCCGTTGCCCGGGTCCTGGCCGAACAGGGCGACCGAGGTGACCAGCTCGGGGGTGTAGCCCACGAACCAGACCGACTTCTGGTCGTCGGTGGTGCCGGTCTTGCCCGCCACCGGGCGGCCGAGGCCCTTGGCTCGCCAGCCGGTGCCGCCCGGGTCGCTCACCACGCCCTGGAGCATCGAGGTGACCTGGTTGGCGGTGTCCTCGCTGATCGCCTGGGTGGTCTTGTGCGCGGGCAGCGCGACGTTCTCGCCCTCGCGGTCCACCGACTGCACCAGCCACGGGGTGATCTGCTTGCCGCCGTTGTCCAGCGTGGCGTACACGCCCGCCATGTCGAGCACGCTCGGGGTGGCCGCGCCCAGCGGGATGGACGGCACCGGGTCGAGGCCCGGGGTGTTGCCGGGCAGGCCCATCGCGACGGCGGTGTCCTTGACCTTCTGGAGCCCGGTGTCCTGCGCGAGCTGCGCGAACGCCGAGTTGACCGACCAGTCGGTGGCCTGCTGGAGGGTGATCTGGCCGTAGCTCTTGTCGCCCTCGTTCGGCGGCGCGTACGGGGTGCCCTTGCCGCCGCGGACCTTCCGGCCGCTGGTGCCGTCGTACACCGTGCGCGGGGTGACGGTGCGACCCTCCTGGGTCTTGGCGTTGTTCTCGAAGGCGGCGGCCAGCGCGATCGCCTTGAAGGTCGAGCCGGCCTGGTAGTCGCGCCGGGTGGCGTTGTCGACGTAGTGCTTCACGTAGTCGACGCCGCCGTACAGGGCGACGACCGCGCCGGTCTTCGGGTCCACCGAGGCGGCGCCGGCCTGGGCGGCCGCGTCCTTCTTCCGCTTGTCCGGGTTCAGGCTGTCGTGCAGCTGGGCCTGGACGGAGTCCTGGAGGGCCTGCTGGCGGGCCGGGTCGATGCTCAGCTTGATCGTGTAGCCGCCCTTGGCCAGCTCGGTCTCGTTGATCACGCCGCTGGAGGTGAGGTACTGGGTGGCCGCGTCGACCAGGTAGCCGGCCTGGCCGGACAGGCCCGGGTTGGGCTGGGGGTCCCGGACCTCCGGGAAGGCGGTCCTGGCCCGCTCGTCCGCGGAGAGCCAGCCCTCCTTGACCATGCCGTCGAGCACGTAGTTCCAGCGGTTGACGGCGTTCTGCTTGCCCGCCGCGGTCGCGGTGGCGACGTCGTAGGCGCTCGGGGCGTTCAGCAGGGTGGCCAGGTAGGCGCCCTGGGCGGGATCGAGGGCGGACGCGTCGATGCCGAAGTACGCCTGGGAGGCGGCCTGGATGCCGTAGGCGCCGCGGCCGTAGTACGAGGTGTTCAGGTAGCCGGAGAGGATGTCGTTCTTGCTCTCGGTGGCGTCCACCTTGATGGCGATGAACAGTTCCTTCACCTTGCGGGTGACCGACTGCTTCTGGTTCAGGTACGTGTTCTTCACGTACTGCTGGGTGATGGTGGAGCCGCCCTGGGTGCCCTGGCCCTTGGCGGTGTTGACCGCGGCCCGGGCCAGGCCCTGGACGTTGATCGCGCCCTCGTTGTAGAAGTTCCGGTCCTCGGCGGCCAGCGCGGCGTGCTGGGCGGCGGGGGAGACCTTGTCCAGGGAGACGTTCTGCCGGTTGGTCTGGCCGGTGCGGGTGAGCACCGAACCGTCCGCGTAGAGCCAGGTGTTGCTCTGGGCGGTGGCGGCGGCGTGCGCGTCCGGCACCTTCACCAGGGCGATCCCGAGGGCGAACAGACCGATGCCGAGCAGCAGTGCGGAGCCGAAGCCCAGCAGGGTCATCCGCCAGGTGGGTATCAGCCGGCGCCAGCCGGTGCGCTTCGGACGTCGCGGCTTCCTGCCGGCGGATCCGCCGGACCCGCCGGCCGGGCCGGCGGAGCGCTTGAGCCGTTTGACCGGCCGGAGACTGATCGACGGCGTGCGACGGCCGCCCTGGGCGTTTCTGGACAAAGCGCGGCCTTTCCTGCGGGCGCATCGAGGCAGCCCGGCACGGACGGGGACATCGGCGGTTGGGGACCTTTGTCCCGATTCCGGTTTTACTGCCCTGGACGAGCAGAACGGGCCGGATAGCTCCGGCGGATCGCCAATCGAGACCGACATCACACGCAAAACGGACGTCGGAGGCCAAAAAATCGGGGAGCCCCTCGCTGCTGCGAGAGGCTCCCCAAATGTCTGTGCGCCGCCAGGGACTCGAACCCCGGACCCGCTGATTAAGAGTCAGCTGCTCTAACCAACTGAGCTAGCGGCGCCTGCTGACCTGGAAAACAATACACGGTTCCGAGGGGTGCCTCGAACCATCACCGAGCCATCACCGAACCGTCGCCGAGCCGCCCCCGGGTCGCCCCCGGGTCGTGCTCGGGGCACCCGCGAACGACCCGGGCGGCGGCCGATCGATCCGCCCCTTTCCTTCCGGTTGGTCCGGAGTTCGCCGCTGGTTAGGGTGGAACGGTGCCCCGCCCCCAGCCAGGCCACCGCGCCGCGCGGACGACGGTCGCCACCCTGCTGCTGCTCAGCGCCGTGGCGTACACCGCCTGGGTGCTGGAGGTCGTGCTGAGCACCGGACTCGACCCGGTGCAGGCGTACATCAGCGAACTCGCCGCCGAGGACCAGCCGCTGGGCGGCCTGTTCCGGGCCACCGACCTGGCCGCCGGACTCTGCCTGCTCGCCGCCGCCGGCACCGCCCTCGCCACCGGGCGGGTCGGGGCCTCGCGGCGGCGGCGCTGGGCGCTGGCCGGCTGGTCCGCGCTCGCCCTGTTCGGCGCCGCGACCGCCGCCGACTCCCGGCTGCCGCTCAGCTGCGCCCCCACCAGCGACGAGATGTGCGCCGCCCGGGAGACCGCCGGGCTCGTCCCCGCCACCCACACCGCGCACGCGGTCACCAGCAGCCTCGCCATGGCCGGGGCGCTCACCGCGCTGGTCTCGCTCACCGTGGCCGCCCGGCGCTACCACTGGTGGCCGCCGGTGCGCCGGTTCGGGCCCTGGCTGCTGGGCGCCGAGCTGCTCGCCACCGGCTGGAGCCTCGCCTCGATCGCCGCCTTCCAGGCCGGGCACGGCACCTGGGCGCTCGGGGCCGGGCAGCGGCTCCAGGTGCTGCTGGTCGCGCTCTGGCTCGGCCTGCTGGCCCTGGGCGTCGCCCGCTCGGACGGTACGGACGAGGACGCCGAGGCCGCCGAGGTGAACCAGGGGGACGAGGGGCGGCGCCGACCGACCGAACCGTCCCCGGGACGGAGGCCGACATGAGCACCGCCGGACCGGAGGCCGTCGACCGGGCGCGCTTCCTGCGCGTCGACGGCGTCCCGCTGCACGTCCGCACCGAGGGCAGTGGCCCGGTCTGCCTGCTCTCCGGCGGCCTCGGCAGCAGCTGGTTCGACTGGGACCTGGTCGTCCCCTTCCTCACCCCGTACCGCACCGTGGTCCGCTTCGACCGGCCCGGTTACGGGCTGAGCGCCGGGGAGCCCGCCACCGGGCGGCCCGCGCCGACGGCGGCCGGCGAGGCCGGGCGGATCCGGGCGGTGCTGGACGGCCTCGGGCTGCGGGAGCCCTGCACCGTGGTCGGGCACTCGCTCGCGGGCTTCCACGTCGAGGCCTTCGCCCGGCTGCACCCCGAGCGGACCGCCGGGCTGGTGCTGGTCGACGGCAGCGTGGAGGCGGCGGCCCGGCCCTACCTGGCGCCCGCCGCGCGCGACCTGGCGGCCCGGGCGGTGGCCGGCGCCGCCACCGCCCTCGCCGTGCCCTACCTGCTGGGCCCGACCGCCCGCCGGGCCATGGCCCGGCTGTCCACCGTCCGCCGCGAGGATCTCGCCCCGGCGCCGCTGGTCCGGCACTGCTACCGCACCGGGCGGGCGCTGCGCGCGCTGCTGCGGGAGAACGGCCGCTACCTCGACACGGCCGCCGAACTGGACGAGCTGCGGCGCACCCGGCCGCTGGCCGAGGACCTGCCGGTGACCGTGCTGGCCGCCGACGACGGCTGCCGGACCCGCCGCACCGAGGACTGGCTGGCCCGGCAGCGGGAGCTGGCGGCACTGCTCGGGGCGGACTTCCGCACCACCGCCCCGGCCGGGCACCTGGTGATGTTCGACCGCCCGGACGCGGTGGCCTCGGCGGTGCTCGACACCCGCTGAGCGGTCGGCCCGGGTGCCGGGGGCCGCGAGGGCGGGTGCCGGGGCACGGATCAGCCCCCGGACTGGGACCTCCGCCGGGTGATCTCCCGCTTCACGGCCCGGGGGACCGGCAGGTCGCGGGCCAGCTGCCGGACGGCGTGCCGGGTCTCGGCGCCGTCCGGACCCCGGTAGAGCCGGCGCTCCAGCCCGGCCGCCCCGATCAGGCCGGCCAGCTGCCGGTCGCGCTCGTCGGCCGGATCGGTCGGATCAGCCGCACCGGTCGGACCAGAGAGACCAGAGAGCCCGGAGAGCCCGGAGAGCCCGGCGCGCGCCAGCGTGGCCGCCGTCCGGGCGGCGATCAGCGCTCCGGCGTCCGGCCGCACGGCCGTCCAGCGGCGGTAGGGCAGCCCGAGGAAGCGGTGGCTCCGGACGGTCAGCACGCCCTGCCCGACCATCCGGTCCAGGTGGTGGTGGGTCGCCCGGCCGTGCGGGTGGGTCAGCGCGCGCAGCGCGTGTTCGAGGGTCCGGGGCCGGCCCTCGCCCGCCTGCCCGAGGTCGGCCAGGACGGCGGCGGCGAGTTCGTCCTGGTCGCCCGGCGGCCGGTGGGCGGTGATCCGGCGCCCGTCGACGGTGATCGTGCCGGCCAGCTGGAGCTCGGCGAGGACGGCGCCCGCGACCGCCGTCGAGAGGGTGAGGGCGGGGATCCGAAGGCGTCCGTCCGCCGGGTCGGCGCAGAGCAGCAGCAGTTCCTCGGCCAGGGGCCGGGTGCCGGTGTCGGGGGAGTTCATGGGGAGAAGGCCTACCCGGCCCGGAAACGCCTCAGGCCGCCCACCGGAGTGGACGGCCTGAGACCTTGCCATGTGCGCCGCCAGGGACTCGAACCCCGGACCCGCTGATTAAGAGTCAGCTGCTCTAACCAACTGAGCTAGCGGCGCTTGCTGACGTCGAAGACTTTACACGCCGCCGACCGGATCCACCGAATCGTGTTCGAGTGATCACCGATTGTCACTGCCCCTGGGTTGCCGGCTCCGGGTGGTGGCAGGCCGCCTGGTGGTCCGCCCCGGGGGCGCCGAGCAGGGCCGGCCGCTCCTGTTCGCAGCGGGCCCGGTCCGCCGGGGCGGTGAGCGCGGCGTAGCGCGGGCAGCGGGTGCGGAAGACGCAGCCGGTGCGGCGCTCGGTGGGCGGGGGCGGGTCGCCGGCCAGCAGGACGCGGTCGCGGGCGCGCTCGGCGGCGGGGTCGGGCAGCGGGACGGCGGAGAGCAGGGCGCGGGTGTACGGGTGGCGGGGGCGGTCGAAGACGGCGGAGACCTCGCCCTGCTCGACCGTCCGGCCGAGGTACATCACGCTGACCCGGTCGGCGAGGTGCCGGATCACCGAGAGGTCGTGCGAGACGAACAGGTAGGAGAGGCCCAGTTCGGCCTTGAGGGCCTGGAGCAGGTTGAGCACCCCGGCCTGGATGGAGACGTCCAGGGCGGAGACCGGCTCGTCCAGCACCAGCAGCCCGGGCCGGACGGCGAGGGCCCGGGCGATCGAGACGCGCTGGCGCTGGCCGCCGGAGAACTGGTGCGGGTAGCGGACGGCGTGCTCCGGGTCGAGGCCGACCTGGCGCAGCAGCTCGGGCACCCGGCGGGCGATCTCCTCGCGCGGGGCGCGCTGGGCGAGCAGCGGTTCGGCGACGATGTCGCCGATCGGCATCCGGGGGTCGAGGCTGGCCATCGGGTCCTGGAAGACGATCTGCACCCGGGCGCGGAGCCGGTGGGCCTCGGCCCGGGTGAGCGTCGCGGTGTCGTGGCCGAGCAGTTCGATCCGGCCGGTCTCCGGGGCGCCGAGCCGCAGCAGTTCGAACAGGGTGGTGGACTTGCCGGAGCCGGACTCCCCGACCAGGCCGAGGGTCTCGCCCTCCCGCAGGTCCAGGTCGACGCCGTCCACCGCGTACACCTCGCCGACCTTGCGCTTGAACACCGTGCCCTTGAGGAGGGGGAACGTTTTTTCCAGGCCGCTCACCGACAGCACCGGCGTCCGGGAGGAGCGGTCGACGGGGCCGGCGGCGGCCGTCGGCAGCTCCGGAACGGGGTAGACCTCGGCCGGCGCGGGCCGTCGCTCGGCGAGCTCCGCCGACCGTACGCAGGCCGAAAGGTGCTCCTCCGTACCCTCCAGGGCGGGCTCGGCCGTCGTGCAGCGCTCCTCCGCGAGCGGGCAGCGCGCCGCGAAGGGGCAGCCCGGGGGCAGTTCGGCCATCGGCGCCGGGGTGCCGGGGATCGGTACGAGCGGACCGCCGCGCCCGTCCAGCCGGGGCAGCGCGCCGATCAGGCCGAGCGAGTACGGGTGGTGCGGGGCCGCGAAGAGCTCGTCCACCCCGGCCGTCTCGACCACCCGTCCGGCGTACATCACCGCGACCCGGTCGGCCGCCCCGGCGATCACCCCGAGGTCGTGGCTGACCAGGACGAGCGCCGCGCCGGTCTCCCGCTGGGCGGTGCGCAGCACGTCCAGCACCTGGGCCTGGATGGTGACGTCGAGGGCGGTGGTGGGCTCGTCGGCGAGCAGGATGTCGGGATCGTTGGCGACCGCCATGGCGATCATCGCGCGCTGCCGCATGCCGCCGGAGAACTCGTGCGGGAAGCTGTCCAGGGCCCGGTCGGGCGCCGGGATGCCGACCAGGTCGAGGAGTTCGGCGGCCCGGCGGCGCGCGGCGGCCCGGTCCACCCGCTGGTGGACGCGGACCGCCTCGGCGATCTGGTCGCCGATCCGGTAGACCGGGGTGAAGGCGGACAGCGGGTCCTGGAAGACCATGGCGATCCGGCGGCCGCGGATCGCGGCGAGCTCCCGGCCCGGCAGCCCGACCAGTTCCCGCCCGTCCAGCCGCACCGAGCCGCTGACCCGCGCCGTGCCGGGCAGCAGCCCGAGCACGGACAGCGCGGTCACGGACTTCCCGGAGCCGGACTCGCCGACGATGCCGAGGGTCTCGCCGCGCCGCAGGGTGAGGTCCACCCCGCGGACGGCGGGGACCGGGCCGTCGGGCCCGGCGAAGTCGACCCGCAGGTCCCGGACGGCGAGCAGCGGGGTTTCGACGGTGGTGGTCACGGGAGCTTCCTACGGCTGGCAGGGCGGTGGGAACGGCGGGTGGACCGGGAGCGGCGGGCGGACCGGGAACGGCGGGGCGCGGCCCCGGAGGTGGGGTCGAGGGCGTCGCGCAGCCCGTCCCCGATCAGGTTGACGGCGAGCACGAACAGCACCAGCAGCGCCGCGGCGAAGTAGAACAGCCAGGGGAACACCGGGGCCTCGCCGGTCCCGGCGGCGAGCAGGGTGCCGAGCGAGACGTCCGGCGGCTTGACCCCGAAGCCGAAGTAGGAGAGCGCGGTCTCGCTCATCACGGCGCCGCCGACCGCGATGGTGGCGTCGATGATGAGGAAGGAGGCGACGTTCGGCAGGATGTGCCGGCTGATGATCCGCAGCGGCCGCACGCCCATGAACCGTGCGGCGAGGACGAATTCGCGCTCGCGCAGGGAGATGGTCATCGAGCGGACCACCCGGGCGGTGATCATCCAGTTGAACAGGGCGAGCAGCAGGACGAAGGCGATCCAGCCGGCGCTCTTCAGCCGGGACGAGACGATGGTGATGATCAGGAAGGCCGGGAAGACCAGCATCAGGTCCACCAGGAACATCAGCGCCCGGTCGGTCCAGCCGCCGAAGTAGCCGGCGCAGGCGCCGACGACGGAGGCCAGCACGGTGGAGAACAGCGCCACCAGCAGACCGATGACCAGCGACTTCTGCAGGCCGCGGACGGTCTGCGCGAAGACGTCCTGGCCGACCCCGTTGGTGCCGAACCAGTGTTCGGCGGACGCGGGTTGGTGCAGCGCGGAGAAGTCCGGGGCGGCGTAGTCCCAGGGTGTGAGGTACGCGCCGCCGAAGGCGAGCAGGAACAGCAGCAGGACGATGACGGCCCCGGCGACGGCGCCGCGGGCGGCGAGCAGCCGGCTGAGGACGAGCCGTCCGCGGCCGGTGCCCCGGGGGGCGGTGGTCGCGGCGGAGGGCTCGGCGACGGTGGTGGTCATTCGGCTCTCCTCCGGTCAGGACCGCACGCGCGGGTCGAGGGCGGCGTGCAGGGTGTCCGCGAGGAAGCCGGAGACGAGCACGACGACGGCGGTGAACAGGTTGATCGCCACCACCGAGTTGACGTCCTGTTCGTTGATCGACTGGATCAGCCACTCGCCCATGCCGTGCCAGCCGAAGATCGTCTCGGTGAAGATCGCGCCGGTGAAGATGCCCAGGAAGCTGTAGGCGAACATCGTCGACATCGGGATCACCGCGGTCCGCAGCCCGTGCTTGAGCAGCGCCCGGCCGCGGGTCAGGCCCTTGGCCTCGGCGGTGCGCAGGTAGTCGGAGCCGAGCACGTCGAGCATGGTGCCGCGCTGGTAGCGGCTGTAGGTGGCGAGGCCGCCGAGGGCCAGCGAGATGGTGGGCAGCAGCAGGTGCAGCGCCCAGTCGGCGAGGTGGGCGCCGAGGCCGCCGGCGAGCCCGGGGGTCTCGTAGCCGGTGAACGGGATGACGTCGTGGCCGGCCGCGTCCTTGGCGGCGATGGCGCCGTTCTTGAGGAACAGCGCGACCAGGAAGACCGGGGTGGAGAGCAGCACGAAGGACAGCACGGTGAGCAGCCGGTCGGAGATCCGGTACTGGCGCACCGCGCTCCAGGCCCCGGCCGCGACGCCGAGGACCATGCCCAGCAGGCTGCCGAGCAGCAGTAGCCGCAGCGAGACCCAGACCCGGCGGCCGAAGTCGTCGGTGACCGGGGTGTCGTGGATGGTCCGGCCGAGGTCGCCGTGGAGCAGCCCGCCGGCCCAGTGGCCGAAGCGTTCGACGACCGGGGTGTGGTCGTTCAGGTTGAGCGCCGTGAGCTGGCGTTCGACCGATTCGACGGCCGGGCGGGGGACCTTGGCGTCGAAGTAGGTGCGCGGCTGCAGGGCGGTCGCGGAGATCGCGTACGCCAGGAAGACGGCGGCGATCAGCAGCACCGCGTAGTAGCTCAGCCGCTTCGTCAGGAAGCGGAGCATCAACGGCCGCCCGTCACGGTGCGGGTGGGGCCGACGCGTCTGGTGGGCATCGGGTGGGGGCCTCCGGTCCGGGCCCGTTCGGGGCGTCGGTTGGCAGGGTTCGGCGGATCGTCAGATGGCGTGACTAGTCGGTGAGTTGGGAAAGCGCAGGTCAGAGTGAAGCACCCGGGCGCTGAGGCGGTGTTGCGCCCGTGTTGCCGCGTGTGACTTTTCGATCAGGTGTGCCCTCCTCCCCCTGGTGGCGGATCTGATCCGCTGTTACCTTCTGCTCGCCCGGTGCCGAATTGGCTGCCCACGCTCAAGCCCCGTCACACCTCTCGCGCCCCAACTCCCGTCATCGATCCCAGGGGGACCCTCATGGACGCTTCCACCACGGCCCGCCGCCTCGGCCGGGCCGCCGCGCTCGCCGTCGCCGTCGCGCTCGCGGTCACCGCGTGCACCTCGGGCGGGGGCGGCTCCGCCGACAACGCGGCGAAGAGCGAGCCGCCGGGCCCGGGCGCCAACGACCTCAACCCCAAGCCGCTGGACCAGGTCAAGGACGGCGGGGAGGTGCGCTTCCCGCTCTACCAGTGGATCACCCAGTGGAACCCGCTACAGGTGGACGGCTACTACGGTTCCGCGGTCTCGATCATGCGCAACCTGGAGCCCTCGCTCTTCACCACGGACGCCGCCGGCAGCTTCCTGCCCGACCCGGACTACCTGGTGGACGCCAAGGTCACCTCGACCTCGCCGCAGGTGGTCACCTACCGGCTCAACCCCAAGGCCAAGTGGTCGGACGGCAAGCCGCTCGGCTACCTGGACTTCAAGACCGACTGGCAGGCCGCCGGTGGCAAGGACCCGGCGTACAACGTCTCCGACCCGTCCGGCTACGAGCAGATCTCCGCGGTCGAGCAGGGCGCCGATCCGACCGAGGTGAAGGTCACCTTCGCCGAGCCGTACGCCGACTGGCAGAACCTGTTCCGCCCGCTGATCCCGGCGGCCGGGATCTCCACCCCGGACGACTTCAACAAGGGCTGGGTGGAGAAGATCCCGATCACCGCGGGCGCGCTGAAGGTCGGCACGGCGGACAAGACCGCGCAGACCCTGACCCTCGTCCCCGACCCGGCCTGGTGGGGCACCAGGGCCAAGGTCGACAAGGTCACCTTCCGGGTGATGTCCCAGTCGGCGACGACCCAGGCGTACCTCAACAACGAGATCGACTACGCCGCGGCCGGCACCGCCACCGCGTACGGGCAGCTCAAGGACGCCAAGGACACCGTGATCCGCAGCGCCAGTCCGTGGGACGAGGTGCACATCTCCTTCGGCGGCTCGGGTGCGCTGAGCGACGGGAAGGTCCGGCAGGCGCTCGGCAAGGCGCTGGACCGCTCCGCACTGATCAAGATCGCCAACAACGGCGTGCCGGTGGAGTTCAAGCCGCTCGGCAACCACATCTTCATGCCCAACCAGACCGGCTACCAGGACACCTCCGGCGACTGGGCCAGGTTCGACCTGGCCGCCGCCAAGAAACTCCTGGACGAGGCGGGCTGGAAGGAGGCCGGCGGCGGTCAGCCGCGCACCAAGGACGGCCGGCCGCTGGAACTGCACTGGGTGCTCAACGACTCCACCCCGCAGGCCCAGATCGACCTGGCCACCGCGGCGGTGGCGATGTGGCAGGCGGCCGGGGCCAAGGTCAGCCTGGACAAGGTGCCCGCCAACGACTTCTTCACCAAGTACGTGAACCCGGGCAAGTTCGAGATCGCGAGCTGGCGCAACACCGACTCCTTCCCGCTCTCCAAGAGCCTGACCAACTTCCGGCTGCCGGTGGGCGACAACAGCTTCAGCAACCCCTCGCGCCTGGGCAGCCAGGAGATCGACGAGCTGCTGAAGAAGGCCGCCGGGACGGTCGACCCGGCGGAGGCCGCGAAGCTCTACAACCAGGCGGACGCGAAGATCTGGGAGCTCGGCCACACCGTCGAGCTCTACCAGCGGCCGGAGGTGGTGGCGACCCGCAAGGGCCTGGCCAACTACGGGGCCTTCGGTCTGGCGGGGGAGGACTACAGCAAGCTCGGCTGGGAGAAGTAGCCGCCGCCGGGGCGGGGCGGGCCGCACGGCAGGCGCTGGCGAGCAGCGCGGTGATCACGAGGCCGGTGGCGCGGACGCGGGGGGATCGGCTCCGCCGCCCCCGCAATCCCGCCACCCGCCTTGACCTTCCGCGTTGCCCGCACGCCACCCGTGTCGTGGGGCCCGGCAGGGCCCGCGCTCTTCCAACCGGGGAAGAATCTAGCGGCGCTCCGGTCGCTCGCGACGCAGCGCGCGGGGCGCGCCCGGAAACCCGCCGCGCTGTCACCCGGTTCGCGCACCGGAGCGTCAACTACGGCTGACGGCAAGGAAAAAAGGGGACATACGGGGCCATCGTGCCCGGGGGCGCGCGGCCTTTCCGGGCCGCGCCGGTGCGTGCACGGCCGTCACGCCCGCGTGCAGAGCCGTCGCGCCGGTGCGTGCGCCGGGCCGGGGCCGCTGCCAGGATGCGCGGGACGGTCCCCCCGCCCTCCTCCCGACTCCCCGGAGCAGCTCCGATGGCCAGTGACCCCGCCGCGACGGCACGCCCCAGCCACCCCGTCGATCCGCCGCCGGTGCGCCGGATGGTCCCGCGCGACCGGAACGAGCCGCACCGGGTCGCCACCCCGCTGGAGCTCTTCTTCGACCTCTGCTTCGTGGTCGCGGTCGGCCAGGCCGGGCGCGAACTGGCGGGCTCGCTGGCGGCCGGGCACTACGGCGACGGCCTGCGCGGCTACGTGCTGGCCTTCTTCGCGATCTGGTGGGCCTGGATGAACTTCACCTGGTTCGCCTCCGCGTACGACGTCGACGACGTGCCGTACCGGATCACCACGCTGGTGCAGATCGCCGGGGTGCTGATCCTCGCCGCCGGCGTGCCGCGGATCTTCGCCACCCAGGACCTGACGCTGGGGATCGTCGGCTACCTGGTGATGCGCCTGGCGATGGTCACCCAGTGGCTGCGCGCGGCCGCCGGCGAGCAGGGCCCGGCGCGCCGGGTCGCGCTGGGCTACGCGGCGGGGATCACGCTCTGCCAGGCCGGCTGGGTGGTGGTGCTGTTCCTGCCGCAGGACGTCCGGCTGTACGTCATCCCGGTCGGGGTGCTGTGCGAGCTGGCCGTACCGGTGGTCGCCGAACTGCGGGCGCGGACCTCCTGGCACCCGCACCACATCGCCGAACGGTACGGGCTGTTCACCCTGATCGTGCTCGGCGAGACGGTGGCGGCGGCGACCGTCGCGGTGCAGTCGGCGGTGGACGAGCACGAGGAACTGGCCCGGCTGGTGCCGGTGGCCGCCGGCGGGCTGCTGATCTGCTTCGCGGCCTGGTGGATCTACTTCGCCCGGTCCGTCCACGAGCACCTTCGTTCCAACCGGCAGGCGCTGGTCTGGGGGTACGGGCACTACCTGGTGTTCGCCTCGGCGGCGGCGATCGGCACCGGGCTGGAGGTGGCGGTGGAGTCGGCGGTGCACCAGGCGCACATCTCCGAGACCGCCGCCACCGCGACGGTCACCGTGCCCACCGCGCTCTACCTGGTCACGGTCTGGTTCCTGCACTCCCGGCACACCAAGCGGGGCGCGGCGGCCCAGGCGGTGGCGCCGGCGGGGGCCGCGCTGGTGCTGGCCTGCACCGCGCTCGGCGGCTCCGGGGTGCTCGCGGCGGGCCTGGTCTGCGCGCTGATGGTGGCGGTGGGCGTGCTGGTCCACGGCCGGGAGAGCCGGCGGGCGGGCGCCCGCCGGGCCTACTGATCCGCGGGGCGTACCGATCCACGGGGCACGCCCAGTCCGAACCGCCCTGTCCGAACCGCCCTGTCCGACCTGCCCGTCAGCCGACCCGGCCCAGCAGCACCGGCTCGTGCCGCGCCAGCCAGTCCAGGTAGGCCGGGTTGACCTTGGCCAGATCCAGGTAGGCGGCCCGCAGTTCGCCGTACAGCGCGTCCAGCGCGGGCGGGCTGAGCACGCGCGGACGCCAGGTGAACAGCAGCCGGACGGCCAGCGGGTCCCCGTGCACCGGGCGGACCACCGTGCCGGGACCGGGCAGTGAGGTGGGCTGGCAGGGGCGGACGGCCTCGCCGGAGGCGACCAGCTCGGCGGCGGTGGCGTTGTCCCGCACCTGGACCACCCGGGGGTTGAGCCCGGCCTCGGTGAACACCCGGCGCATCGCCGCGTACTCGTGGTCGGCGGTCGGGTCGACCATCCAGGTGTCCTCGGCGAGGTCGGCCAGGTGGACGACGTCGCGGGCGGCGGCCGGGTGCCCGGCGGCGAGCGCGACGAACTGCGGCTCCCGGGCCATCAGCACCCGGTGCTCGGCGTCCGGCGGTACCCGCAGCGGGAAGCCCTCGCACTCGTGCACGAAGGCCACGTCCAGCTGGTCGGCGGCGACCATCCGCAGCAGCGCGCTGGCCGAGATGTCGACGTGGATGGTGGTGTCGGTGTCCGGCAGCCGCTCGTGCACCCGGCGCAGCCAGGCCGCGACCGCCCGGCTTCCGACGCTGCCGATCCGCAGCCGCCGCTGCCGGCCGGGGCCGGCCGAGTCCCGCGCCTCCTGGCGGGCGGCGGCCACCAGGGCGGCCATCTCGGTGATCACCGGCCGGGCCCGGGAGAGCACCGAGTGGCCGAGCGCGGTGGGCCGGCTGCCGGTCTGCTCGCGGGTGAACAGGGTGCCGCCGATGGCCCGTTCGATGCGGTGCAGCTGGGTGGTGAGGGAGGGCTGGGTCATGCCGAGCTGGAGCGCGGCCTTGCGGAGGCTGCCGCTGTCGGCGATCGCGCACAGCACCCGGAGGTGTCTCACGTCGAGCTCCACGTCGGGAGCATAGACGCCGTCGCACCCCTTCGCCAAGGACATGACAGGCATTCAAGGCATGCCGAAGGGCCGGCCGACGGACCGACCGGCTGAACGGCCGACGGATCGACCGGTGCGCCGCACGGCGGCACCGGGCCGCTATGCGGTGGTGCTATCGCCGGTTGGCATCATCCGCGACGGCCCCGCCCGGGTCGAAGCTCGGGGGCAGCAACCCGCCCCTCGGCCACCGCCCGGGGCGGCCCCCACCGTGCGCCTCGGCCGGGCCCGGCCCCCATCGGGCCCCGGCGAGCCGGCGCACCGCGAAACCGGAGTCCCCACATGAAGCGATCCGTGCTGTCCGCAGCCCTGGGCCTGGCCCTCGCGGCCGGCCTGACGGTCCTGCCCGCCACCGCCGCGAACGCCGCGCCGGCCGCTCCCGCCGCCCCGGCCGTCCAGGGCTACACCCCCTCGACGTACGCGGGTTCGGCCGCGGAGGCGGCGAACAACCAGGCCTTCTTCCAGGCCGTGATGGCCTCGGCCAAGGCCAAGCAGGCCGCCAACCCGGGCCTGGCGACCGTCACCGTCACCTACGACACCGCGAACGCGCCCTCCTTCACCAGCCAGATATCCCAGGCCGCGCAGATCTGGAACAGCTCGGAGACCAACGTCCAGCTCCAGGCGGCGAGCGGCAGCGGCGACTTCTCGTACTACGAGGGCAACGACAGCCGCGGCTCCTACGCCAGCACCGACGGCCACGGCCACGGCTACGTCTTCCTCGACTACCAGCAGAACCAGCAGTACAGCTCGCTCCGCGTGGTGGCGCACGAGACCGGCCACGTGCTCGGCCTGCCCGACGACTACTCCGGCCCGTGCAGCGAGCTGATGTCCGGCGGCGGCCCCGGCCCGTCCTGCACCAACCCGTACCCCGACGGCAACGAGCGCAGCCAGGTCGACTACCTCTGGGCGAACGGTCTCGCGGCGCGGAACTGACGCGAGCGGCAAGCGGGTTCGGGATGGCGGGCCGCTCGGCCGGAATCGAGCGGCCCGCCACCCCGGGTACTTCCCCGGACCGGAGCCTAGCCGCCGCCGGAACGGAATGCCAGGGGCACGATTGAGTCAAGGCGAGGAAAAGACAGCTCAAATCGACTCCATAGCAGGGGTATTGAACGGTGCTATCGCGGGTTGGCATCATCCGCGCACGCGCCGGGTTGCCCGAAGCTCTGGGGACACCACCCGTTGACCAGGTGTTCCCCCCGGCCGGCCCCCAACCGGCCACGTCACCTCAGGAATCGGAGCCCCCACATGAAGCGATCCGTGCTGTCCGCCACCCTCGGCCTCGCCCTCGCGGCCGGCCTCGCCGTGCTGCCCACCACCGCCGCCGCGGCCGCGACGCCGACCGCCCCGGCCGTGCAGGGCTACACCGCCTCGACGTACGCCGGTTCGGCCGCGGAGGCGGCGAACAACCAGGCCTTCTTCCAGGCCGTGATGGCCTCGGCCAAGGCCAAGCAGGCCGCCAACCCGGGCCTGGCGAGCGTCACCGTCACCTACGACGCCAGCTCCGCCCCCTCCTTCCGCAACCAGATATCCCAGGCCGCGCAGATCTGGAACGGCTCGGTCGCCAACGTCAAGCTGCAGTCCGGTTCGGCCGCCGACTTCCGCTACTACGAGGGCAACGACAGCCGTGGCTCCTACGCCAGCACCGACGGCCACGGGCGCGGCTACGTCTTCCTCGACTACCAGCAGAACCAGCAGTACAGCTCGGTGCGCGTGGTGGCGCACGAGACCGGCCACGTGCTCGGCCTGCCGGACCACTACTCCGGCCCGTGCAGCGAGCTGATGTCGGGCGGCGGCCCCGGCACCTCCTGCACCAACCCGTACCCGAACAGCACCGAGCGCAGCCGCGTCAACTCGCTCTGGGCGCGCGGCTGACCCGGGCGCTGAACCCCGGGCAGTGAACCCCGGACGGTGAACCCCGGACCGGCCGCCTCGGCGCGGCCGGTCCGGGGCCTCGGCGCTTCCCGGGTGCGATCCGGTCCGGGGCCTCGTCGCTCCCCGGCGTTGTCGGTGCCGCGTGCGAGCATGCGGCCGAGACCCGTACGCCCCGACCGCCAGGAGCCACCGCCATGCCCCGTTCCGCCCCCGACCGGCTCGCCGACCTCCCGTACGCCGAGCTGCTGCGCCCGCACACCGGGCCGCTGCGCGCCGACGAGCGGTACGACACCGCGCACTTCGACGGCGGCGAGCACACCGACGAGTCGGGCGCCGGGGCGGCCTTTCTGGAGTGTGCCTTCACCGGTGTCGCGCTCAGCGGGGTCAAGCTGCGCCAGGCAAGGTTCAACGAGGTGTGGGTGCAGGCCGGCCGCTGGGTCGCCTGCGACCTGAGCGACTCCGAGTGGCAGGACAGCTCCTTCGTCGGCGGCGTGCTCGCCGGGGTCGCCGGGTACGGCTCGGCGCTGCGCCGGGTGGTGTTCCGGGGCTGCAAGCTGGAGGCGGTCAACCTGCGCTCGGCCGTCCTGCGGGACGTCGTCTTCGAGGACTGCCTGCTGCGCGACGTGGACTTCGGCGAGGCGAAGCTGACCGGGGTGTCCTTCCCCGGCTCCACGCTGGAGGAGGTCCGGCTGCGCGGCGCCACGCTGAGCCGGACGGACCTGCGGGGCGCCGTCCGGCTCGGCCTGGTCGACGGCCACCAGGGGCTGCGCGGAGCGGTCATCAGCTCGCTCCAACTGATGGAGCTGGCCCCCCAGTTCGCCCACGCGCTGGGGATCGAGGTCAAGGACCGCTGAGCACCTGAGCCCCTCCGCGCGTTCAGCCGGGCGTCGCTCGGTGACGCCCGGGCGAACAGTCCGCCAAACCTGCCGTCGGCACCTGGTGGGCCGGTCGGGCCGAGGTGGAGACTTCTCCGCGATCGATGGCCCCGACTTGTGCACACAACATCGCCAGCGAAGGGACGGACCGGTCTGATGGCCGAGTTGAGTCGTAGGAAGTTCGTCACGCTGTCCGGCGCCGCCGCGGCAGGCCTCGCCGTGGCCGGCACCGGAGCCGCGGGGCCCGCGGGCGCCGCCCAGGGAAGTGGCGCAGCTCCCGCTTCCACCGCCGCGCTCAGCGCGACCGGCACCATCACCGACGCCCGGCACGTGGTGATCCTGATGCAGGAGAACCGCAGCTTCGACCACTACTTCGGCACGCTGCGCGGCGTGCGCGGCTTCGCCGACCGCAGCGCCATCCAGATCTCCGGCGGCTACAGCGTCTTCAACCAGCCGAACGGCCTGCTCGCCCGCCAGTACCCGTGGCAGTTCAGCCAGACCAAGCCGGCCGGCGGAGCGGACCCGGAGCGCCTCGCCCAGTGCAACGGGGACCTCAGCCACGGATGGGGTGACCAGCACAAGGCCTGGAACGGCGGCAAGATGGACTCCTGGGTCGCCGCCAAGGGCAACGTCCGCACGCTCGGCTTCCTCACCCGCCAGGACATCCCGTTCCACTACGCCCTGGCCGAGAACTGGACCATCTGCGACGCCTACCACTGCTCGGTGCTCAGCGCGACCGGCCCCAACCGCACCTACCACTGGTCCGGCCAGATCGACCCGGCCGGCACCGCGGGCGGCCCGGCCTACGACGGCGGCGACGAGAAGGGCCTGCGCTGGCAGACCTACGCCGAGGCGCTGGAGAGCGCCGGCGTCAGCTGGAAGGTCTACCAGAACGCCGCCGACAACTACGGCGACAACGCCCTGGCGTACTTCACGAACTTCACGGGCGCCCAGGCCGGCAGCCCGCTGGCCGTCAAGGGCATGGGCTCGGTGCCCAAGGTCACCGGGCGGACCCCGGACGACATCGCCGCCGCCATCAAGGCCGACGTGCTGGCCGGGACGCTGCCGCAGGTGAGCTGGATCGTCCCCGACCAGGCCTCCTCCGAGCACCCGTACGCCACCCCGGTGGACGGCGCGCACTTCGTCCATATGGTGATCGACGCGCTCAACGCGGACCCGAACGTCTTCGACTCGTCCGTCCTGTTCATCAACTACGACGAGAACGACGGCTTCTTCGACCACGTCCCGCCGCCCGCCGCCCCGGCCGGCACCCCGGGCGAGTTCTACAACGGCACCAACATCGGCCTCGGCTTCCGCGTCCCGCTCATCGCCGTCTCACCGTGGACCCGCGGCGGCTGGGTCAACTCCGAGACCTTCGACCACACCTCGGTGCTGCGCTTCCTGGAGACCTGGACCGCCGCCCTCGGCAAGCCCGCCACCTGCCCGAACATCAGCGACTGGCGCCGCCGGGTCTGCGGCGACCTCACCAGCGTGTTCGACTTCGCCAACCCGGTCTACGGCCTGCCCGCGCTGCCCGACACCTCGCAGACCATCGGCCTGTCCGCCTGCGGCCCGCTGCCCAACCCGGCCCCGGTGAACAACCAGCTCCCGGTGCAGGAGTCCGGCACCCGCCCGGCGCGCGCCCTGCCGTACCAGCCGAACGCCAACCTGGACCACCTGGAGTTCGGCTCCGGCGGGGTGATGAAGGTCTGGATCGCGATGGACAACGGGGGCGCCGCCGCCACCAAGTCCGCGCACTTCGCGGCCTACGCCAACGCCTACCGCGGCGGCGGTCCCTGGCAGTACACGGTGGACCCGGGCGGCAGCACCAGCGACTTCTTCAACTGCGGCACCAACTTCGGTGGCGGCCCGTACGACCTCACGGTGGTCGGCCCCAACCGCTTCCTGCGCCGCTTCAAGGGCGACGCGACGAAGGCGGGCAAGAACGCCGCCGTCACCGCCTCCTACGCGGTCGAGCCGGGCACCGGCAAGCTCGCGCTCTACTTCAAGCTCGCCAACTCCGGCAGCACCCCGATCACGTTCACGATCGCGTCCAACAACTACCGCACGGACGGCCCCTGGACGTACCAGGTCCCGGCCGGCGGCAGCGTGAGCGACTTCTTCAACGCCGTGGCGTACAGCAACGGCTGGTACGACTTCACCGTGACGGTGGATGCGGACAGCACCTGGTCCCAGCGCTTCACCGGCCACCTGGAGACGGGTGCGGCGAGCATCACCGGCTGACCGTCGTTCCCACCGCGCCGAACGGGGCCCCACTCCTCCGCCGAGAAGTGGGGCCCCCGTGTCACCGCCGCCAGAACAGGTGGTGCGCCACACCGCTCGGGCTGGGCACGACCTCCAGGTGGAACCGGTCGAGCAGCTCGTCGGGGGACTCCCAGAGCTTCAGCCCGGTGCCGAGCTTCACCGGGGAGACCGCCACGTGCAGGGTGTCGACCAGGTCGGCGTCGAGGAACTGGCGGATGGTGGTGACCCCGCCGCCGAGGCGGACGTCCTTGCCGCCGGCGGCGTCCCGGGCCTGCTTGAGGACGGTGGCCGGATCGCCGTCGACGAAGTGGAAGGTGGTGTCGGAGAGCGTGAACGAGGGCCGGGTGTGGTGGGTCATGACGAACACCGGCGTACGGAACGGGGGCTCGGCACCCCACCAGCCGAGCCACTCGTGGTCCTGCCACGGCCCGCGCTGGGGGCCGAACTTGTTGCGGCCCATGATCTCGGCGCCGATGTTGCGGTCGAAGTCCCGGGTGAAGTAGTCGTCCAGGCCCCGGCTGCCGCCGGGGTCGGTGCGCATCGGCCAGCTCGCGGTGGCCCCGGCCCAGGAGAAGAGCCGCTCGGGGCGGTCGAGGCCGAACGGCAGCTCGAAGCTCTGGTGCTCGCCGGCCGCGACGCCGTCGCTGGAGACATTGAAGTTCATGACTCTGAGCAGTTGGTTCATGACTGGGGCTCCTGTCCCGTGATCGTGCGGCGGGGTGCCGCACACCGAGACGTCGGAGCGGACCCGGCGGGATTGACATCGGGCCCGGGATTTTTCGAGGACTTTTTCGGGGGCGGTCCGGGCCCGTCAGGCGAACGGGCCCCGGGGGAACCACGGGTCGTGGACCTCGCGGGGCCCGTCCGGGGTCAGCAGGGTGAGGCCGAGCGCGCCGGAGGCGTACTCGGCGAGCTGCACCGAGCCGTGCCGGGTCTCCAGTTCGGCCTGCACGGGCACCGGCAGCTTGGTCAGGGCCCGCCGCAGCTGCAGGGCGTCCCGCCGGCTGATCGGCTGCGGCGCGCGCAGCACCAGCCGCAGCGGGCTCATCGGCCCGGCCACCGGCACGCCGCTGCCCAGCTCGTAGCCGACCGCGCCGATCGGGCCCCAGGGCAGCCGGTGGTCCGCGACCAGCCGGCCGACCTCGGGCAGCAGGGCCAGGGCCGGGATGCCGGCGAGCCGTTCGGGGGCCAGGTGCCCGCGCCGGTCGGGGAGCTGTTCGGGCCGCAGGGTCCGGGCCACCGCCGCCCAGGGGGCCAGGGCGTCCAGCCGCTGGCCCGGGCGCGGGCCGCGCACGGTCACCGGGAACCACAGCTCGGGCGCGGCCTCCGGGTCCCGGGTGCAGCGCTGGGGGTGCGGCAGGTCCACCGGGTTGCCGACCACGGCGGGCGCCCGGCCGACCGTCACCCAGGGGTGCGCCCGCAGCACGGCCCGTGCCCAGTCCGGCAGTTCGCCGCCCGCGAGGGGCCGCAGCGAGCTGGGGCACTGCATCAGCAGCAGGTCGTGGGCGCCGGGCAGCCGGCCGTCCAGGGCGGCCAGCGGGCCGACCCGCCGGCGCGGTCCGTCGTGCTGGTCCTCGGCGGTGCGCCGGGCGGGGCTTCCGGGGTGTACGACGGTCACTGCGGGCTCCAGGGGGTGGCGTGGATGTCGCCGACGGCCACCACCCTCCGCCCGTCCGGCGGCTCCCGGCTACGGCCCTTGGACGCGTTCACCAGGGACCAAAGGCTCAAGGTGCGTCCGTCCGTGCCCGGTGTGAGAGTGGGGGACAGCCCGGCATTCCGTCGTTCCCCCCGGAGGAGGAGCCATGGGCATCTTCGACAGGTTGTTCCACCGGCCGCAGCACGAGTCCGTCGGGCAGGAGTCCGCCCAGCGGGCCGCCCTCGCCCACGACGAGGCCGCCGACGCGTACGGCGACGACATCGAGCGCACCCGGGAGCAGCAGGAACGGCTCGCCCAGGAGGAGGCCGACCGGCGCGCCGCCGAGAACATGACCGCCGAGGGCGACCCCTGGGGCTGAGCCCGGAGCTCAGGCCGTACGCGGCGGCAGCGGCGGGCGGCGCAGGTCAGGCCGGGGGGTGTCGGCGGACGGCGGCTCGGCGGCGGGGGCGTCCTCCAGCAGCTCCAGGGCCAGCTGGACGGCGGCGACCAGCTCCGGGTGGCGTCCCCGGGCCCAGTCGCGCGGGGTGCGCAGCACGTGCACGTCCGGTTCGACACCCCGGTTCTCCACCGTCCAGCCGAGCCCGCCGCCGAACCAGGAGGCGTTCTTCGGCACCGAGATCTGGGTGCCGTCGCCGAGGGTGTGCCGTCCGCTCATCCCGACCACCCCGCCCCAGGTGCGGGCGCCGATCACCGGGCCGAGCCCGAGCAGCTTGATCGCCGCGATGATCACGTCGCCGTCGGAGCTGGTGGCCTCGTCGGCCAGCGCCACCAGCGGTCCGCGCGGTGCGTGCCGGGGCCAGCGGACCGGGCGGCGGTCCCGGGTGAAGTCCCAGGCCAGGACGTGCCGGGAGAGCTTCTCCAGGACGAGTTCGGAGACGTTGCCGCCGGCGTTGCCGCGGACGTCCAGGACCAGCGCGGGCTTGTCCAGTTCGCGCCGCAGGTCCCGGTTGAACTGCGCCCAGCCGGAGCCGCCGAGGTCCGGGATGTGCAGGTAGCCGCACCGCCCGTCGCTGAACTCGCGGACGAGGGAACGCCGTTTGGCCACCCAGTCCTGGTAGCGGATGGGCCGTTCGTCGACCAGCGGGGTGATCACGATCCGCCGCACCGGGCCGTCCGGGGCGCCGCGCAGGGCCAGTTCGAGCGTCGTGCCGCCGGTGCCGGCCAGCAGCGGCAGCGGTCCGCGCAGCGGGTCCACCGGGCGGCCGCCGACCTCCAGGAACTCGTCGCCGTCCCGCACGCCCTGGGCGGCGAGCGGGGCGCGGGCGCGCGGGTCGGAGGTCTCGCCGGGCAGCACCCGGTCGACCAGCCAGCGGCCGTCGGGGGAGCGGTGGGCGTTGGCGCCGAGCAGGCCGAGCGGCTGCTGGGCGAGCACCGGGCCCTCGGCGCGCCGGGAGGGGGTGACGTAGGCGTGCGAGGTGCCGAGTTCGCCGAGGAGTTCGCGCAGCAGGTCGGCGAAGTCGTCGGGGGAGCAGACCCGGTCCAGCAGCGGCTCGTACTGGGCGACCAGCGCGGGCCAGTCTAGGCCGGACATCCGCTCGTCCCAGAACTGGTCCCGGACGATCCGGGCCGCCTCGTGGTAGGCCTGGCGCCACTCGGCGGCCGGGTGCACGGTGTGGGTGATCCGGCGCAGGTCGACGGTGGTGCCGGCGGCGGGGGCGGCGACCGGGACCACCCGCAGCGTCCCGGCCGAGTACACCGCGATCGAGCCGCCGTCCCCGGAGACCGCGTAGCCGTCCAGCTTCTCGACCAGCGTGCTGCGGATGCCCCGGGCCAGGTCGAAGTGCTCCAGCGAGGGGCGCCCCGAGGTGTCCTCCGGGCTGGCGAAGGTCTGCCCGAGGGTGCCGGAGATCGGCCAGCGCAGCCAGACCAGCCCGCCGCGCACCGCGTCGGTGGCCGAGTACTTGGAGGCGATCACCGGGAACTGGAGCAGCCGCTCGCCGATGCCCTCCGGGTCGACCCGGACGGTGCCGTCGCCGCCGTCGCCGTGTGCGGCGCCGTCCTCGGGCGGGGCGGTGAACGGTGAGGGGGTGTCGGCGGCGAGCGGGACGAGGTACGGGCGGCAGCCGACCGGGAAGGAGAGGTCGCCGGTGTGCACGTCGTGGACCGGGTCGAAGCCGCGCCAGGACAGGAAGGCCAGGTAGCGGCCGTCCCGGGTGAACACCGGCTGCTCGTCCTCGAACCGGCCGTCGGTGACGTCGGTGGTCGCCGCGGAGGCGTCGGCGCGGGTGAGCCGGATGCGGCGCAGCGAGCGCCCGGCGACCGGCTCGGACCAGGCGGTCCAGTGCGAGTCGGGGGAGAAGCGGGCGCCGGTGACCGGCCCGTAGCCGGAGGCGGCCAGTTCGCGCACCCCGCCGTCGGCGGCGGAGACCAGCAGCAGCCGCCCGTCCGAGGTGGTGGCGGCGAGCCGGCTGCCGTCGGGGGAGGCGGTGAGCTCCAGGACGCGGCCGATCCGCCCGGCGGCGAGCACCCGGTGGCGGTGCTGCTCCGAGCGGGGGTGCCCCGGCAGCGGCACCACCTCGATCGCGTCGGCGCCCTCGGCGTCGGTGACCCAGGCCGCCTCGCCGGTGTGCCCGAGCACCACCGGCAGCCGGGTGCGCACCCCGGGGGTGTCGGCGAGCGCCCGGGCCGGGCCGTCCTTGTGGGTGAGCCAGTACTGGCTGCCGCGCACGGTGACCACCCCGGCCCGGCCGGTCTGGTCGCAGGCGAGGTCCTTGACCTGGCCGGCGGCGCTGACCTGGTACGGGCGGCGGCCGGCCCGGGCGCCGCCGAGCGGGACGTGCAGCCGGCGCGGGGCGGGGGCGGCCAGGTCGTCCAGCAGCCAGAGGTCGCCGGCGTGCTGGTAGACGATCCGGGTGCCGTCGGTGGCGGCCTCGCGGGCGTAGTAGGAGGCGTGGTCGGTGTGCCGGCGCAGGTCGGTGCCGTCCGGGCGGCAGGAGTAGACGTTGCCGATGCCCTCGTGGTCGGAGAGGAAGGCGATCCGGTCGCCGAGCGGGCCGCCGACCGGCATCGGCGCGGCGAGGTGCCCGGTGTGCCCGGGCAGGATCCGGTCGCCGTCCACCCAGAGCCGACCGGTGGCGCCGCCCCGGTAGCGCTTCCAGGCGGCCGGCCCGTGCGGGGCGGCGCCGGTGAGCAGCACGGTCCGCTCGCGGCTCATCTGGGCGTCGCCGACCGGCCCCCAGGGCATCCGGCGGCCGGGGGAGCCGTCCGGCGGCAGGGCGTGTGCCCAGGTGTAGTGGCCGAAGGGCTCGTGGTAGGAGGTGACGGCCAGCACCTCGCCGTCCGGCAGCCAGCCGCGCACCCGGGTGTCCTGGCTGCCCCAGAAGCTGAGCCGGTCCGCCGGGCCGCCCTCGACCGGGGCGGTCCACACCTCGGGGGTCAGGGCGAGCCAGCTGGTCCAGGCGAGGGTGGTGCCGTCGGGGGAGAAGCGGGGGTGGCTGACCCGGGTGCGGTCGCAGCCGACCCGCCAGGCCCGGCCGGTGCCGCCGCCGTCGGCGTCCAGCGGGGCGATCCAGACGTCGTCCTCGGCGGTGAAGGTGAGCAGGCCGCCGTGCAGGTGGGGGTGGCGGAGGTAGCCGGGCGGGGTCACGCCTCCATCCTTCGACGGGGTGTCACCTCCGGCAACCGGAGGCAACCGGGGGTGGCCGGGGGCGGCCGGGGGCCGGTGGGCCGGGGCCGTCCGAACCGGTCTGGACCATTGACACCTCCCGGCCGGATCCACTTCAGTGGTCTAGTCCAACTTGGGTGCCAGGCCGGGCCGTTCCCCCCACTGGCCCGTGCTCCGGCGTGCCCTCGGACGTCCCCCACGACCGCGCCATCGCAGGAGCACCCGCATGCGCAGAACCCTTCCCGGACAACGCCGCGCCACCATCGCGGCCGGCACCGCCTCCGCCGTCGCCGCGGCCACGCTGGTCGGCGTCACACTCGGCCTGGCGCCCACCGCCTCGGCCGGCGAGTTCCTGGTCAACGGCGGCTTCGAGTCCGGCTCACTCGGCCCCTGGAGCTGCTCCGGCAACTCCGGCAGCGTCGTCACCAGCCCGGTGCACGGCGGCAGTCGCGCGCTCGCCGCGGCCGCCACGGCCGGCGACACCGCCCAGTGCGGCCAGACCGTCACCGTCGCCCCGAACACCACCTACACGCTCAGCGCCTACGTCAACGGCTCGTACGTCTACCTGGGCGTGGACGGCGGCGGCCCGAGCACCTGGACCCCGGGCACCGGCGGCTCGTACCAGAAGCTCAGCCTCAGCTTCACCACCGGCGCCACCCAGACCAGCGCCACCGTCTACACCCACGGCTGGTACGGCCAGGGCACCTACTACGCGGACGACATCTCGCTGGACGGGCCGGGCGCGCCCAGCCCGACGCCCACGCCGACGCCCACCGGGACGGCCTCGCCGACCGCCTCGCCGACCGCGACCCCGACGGGCACCCCGACCGGTACGCCCACCGGCACCCCGACCGGCACGCCCACGGGCACCCCCACGGGGACGCCCACCAGCCCGCCCGCCGGCAGCCACGCCCTGGTCGGCTACCTGCACGCGAGCTTCGCCAACGGCGCCGGCTACACCCGGATGGCCGACGTCCCGAACTCCTGGGACTTCATCAACCTGTCCTTCGGCGAGCCCACCTCCGTCACCTCCGGCGACATCCGCTTCAACCGCTGCCCGGCCACCGAGTGCCCGACCGTCGAGTCGGACGACGAGTTCAAGGCCGCCATCGCCGCCAAGCGGGCCCAGGGCAAGAAGGTGCTGATCTCGATCGGCGGCCAGAACGGCCAGGTCCAGCTGACCAGCACCGCCGCCCGGGACACCTTCGTCAGCTCGGTCTCGGCGATCATCGACAAGTGGGGCCTGGACGGCCTGGACATCGACTTCGAGGGCCACTCGCTCTCCCTCAACACCGGTGACACCGACTTCAGGAACCCGACCAGCCCGGTCATCGTCAACCTGATCTCCGCGGTGAAGACCCTCAAGGCCAAGTACGGCCCGGGCTTCGTGCTGACCATGGCGCCGGAGACCTTCTTCGTCCAACTCGGCTACCAGTACTACGGATCCGGCCCCTGGGGCGGCCAGGACCCGCGCGCCGGGGCGTACCTGCCGGTCATCCACGCGCTGCGCGACGACCTCACCCTGCTGCACGTCCAGGACTACAACTCCGGCTCCATCATGGGCCTGGACAACCAGTACCACTCGATGGGCGGCGCCGACTTCCACGTCGCGATGACCGACATGCTGCTCAAGGGCTTCCCGGTGGCGGGCAACGCGAACAACGTGTTCCCGGCGCTGCCCGCCTCCAAGGTCGCCATCGGCATGCCGGCCACCACCAACGCGGGCAACGGCTACGTCGCCCCGGCCGAGGTGAACAAGGCGCTCGACTGCCTCACCAAGCTGGCCAACTGCGGGACCTACGTGCCGCGTTCGGGCGCGCAGCCGAACCTGCGCGGGCTGATGACCTGGTCGATCAACTGGGACCGGTTCGGCGGCCAGGAGTTCTCCAAGAACTTCAACGGCTACTTCGGCCGCTGAGCAGCCGAGTTCCGGGCCGGCTGATCAGCTGACCCGGCCGCCCGTGGGACCGTGCTTGAACCTGACACCGGTGTGAGGTCCAAGCATGGTCCCCATGGCGACCACACAGCTCACCACCCCGGTACCCCCCAAGCCCTTCCCGCTCCCCGCCCTGCTCGCCCTGGCCACCGCCGTCTTCGTCACCGGCCTCACCGAGAACCTGCCCGCCGGGGTGCTGCCCGGGATGAGCGAGGCGCTCGGGGTCAGCGAGTCCGCGGCCGGGCAGACCGTCACTGTCTACGCGATCGGCTCCGCCGTCACCGCGATCCCGCTCAGCGCGGCCACCGCCGGCTGGGGCCGCAAGCGGCTGCTGCTCACCGCGATGGCGGGCTTCGCGGTGGCCAACACCGTCACCGCGGTCTCCACCAACTACCCGCTCACGCTCGCCGCCCGCTTCCTCGCGGGCGTCGCGGCCGGCCTCGCCTGGGCCCTGCTGGCGGGGTACGCGCGCCGGCTGGTGCCGGTCGACCAGCAGGGCCGGGCCATGGCGGTGGCGATGGCGGGCGTGCCGGTCGCGCTGTCGCTGGGAGTGCCGGTCGGCACCTTCCTCGGGCAGGTGCTCGCCTGGTGGGTGCCCTTCCTGGCCATGACGGCACTGGCGGTCGCCGTGATCGGCTGGATCGCGGCGCTGCTGCCGGACCAGCCCGGGCAGCCGGCCGGTGAGCGCGTTCCGGTCCGGGACGCGCTCACCGTGCCCGGCGTCCGGCCGGTGCTCACCGTGACGGTGCTCTGGGTGCTCGCGCACACCATCCTGTTCACCTACATCGCGCCCTTCCTGGACCGGGCCGGCCTCGGCGGCGCCACCGGCACCGTGCTGCTGGTCTTCGGGCTGGCCTCGCTGGCGAGCGTCTGGCTGGTCGGCGCCCACATCCACCGCCGGCTGCGGCAGCTGACGATCGGCGGCGCGCTGCTGGTCGCCGTGACCGCGGCCGTCCTCGCGGTGGCGTCCGGCAGCACGCCGCTGGTGTACGCCGCGGCGCTGTTCTGGGGGCTCGGCTGGGGCGGCGCCCCGACCCTGCTCCAGACCGCCCTCGGCGACGCGGGCGGGGAGCGGGCGGACGCCGCCCAGGCCGTCCTGGTGACCCTGTGGAACGCCGCGATGGCGGGCGGCGGCGTGCTCGGCGGCCTGGTCCTGAGCGGCCTGGGCACCGGCGCCCTGCCCTGGACGGTGCTCGCGCTGATGCTCCCCGTCCTCGCCGTGGCCACCGCCGCCCGCCGGCACGCCTTCCCGTCGGTGCGGCCCTAGGCCCAATGCCAGTGACTTAGGTTGTGGCTGCTCTGGTGATCGCGATGACTGCGGGGACTGGTGGTGGCCAGTTGCGGTGTTGGACGCGTTTGAGGGG
>NZ_JBSFKI010000019.1:0-194690 GCF_053598475.1 Kitasatospora sp. NPDC001119 | reverse complement strand
GTCAGAAGGGTGTCCAGGTTCGTCTTCACAAACCAACCAACGGGCACCCTTCGTCATGGTCGCGGCCAGCCCAGCAATCGGACTCACTCATCTAGCCGCCGGAAGTCGGCTCCCCCTCGACGGCCTGACAGCCGCCGCGCCCCCGCAGGCTTCGCCCGGCACCGAGGGGCCGTCCTCGCACCCCCGGGATCCACACCTGCGAGTCCTGCGCTCCGTTCACGGCCCTCGGTCAACCAGCCGCGCTGCACAGGAAGTCGGACCGGCCGACTTCCTGTGCGGCGGCAGCCGCCGAGAACGCCTACCCGGCCGGCCGCTCGCCGGCGAGGACCAGGCGGTAGCCGTAGTCCATGCTGTCCCGGTCGAGCAGGTCGGCGTACCGCCGGTGCCACGCCCCCGAGGCGAGGTCGGCCCGCAGCCGCTCGACGGCCAGCTCGACCACCTCCGGCGGCAGCTGCGCGAAGGTCGAACTGGCCTGCCGGACCACCGGGTCCAGGTAGTGCTCGGGCCGCCGCCAGTGGGCGATCTGGAAGCCATCGGTGAAGTCCCAGGGGACGGGGAAGGGCAGCACGGTGTGCGCGTCCAGGGCCTCCACCACCTCCTCCAGCGCCGCGAAGCGGGAGTCCTCCAACTCCCTGATCTCCGGCAGGTAGTCCTCCAGCAGCCACAGCTGCGGCCGGTGCGCCGGATCCCAGGTGAACACCGCCTGCCTCCGCGCGACCCGCCGCAGCTCGGCCAGCCCGCGCCGCGGGTCCGACCAGTGGTGGACGGTCAGGACGGCCATCGCCGCGTCGAACGCCCCGTCCTCGAAGGGCAGTTGCTCGGCCGAGGCCTTGACCTTCCGCTCCCCCGGATGCTGGTCGAGCATGACCTGCGACGGGTCGACGGCCGTGACCTCGGCGCCCTCCGGCTCGTACGACCCCGCACCCGCACCGACGTTGACCACCGTGCGCGCTCCCCGCAGCGCCGACCCGATCAACGCGTGCAGCCGCGGATCGGGCCGACGGACCTGCCGGTACCCGACGCCGATCCGGTCGTACCTCGCCGTCCGGCTCTCCTGCCCCGCGTGTCCCATCCGACCAGCCCATCAAACGGGACCACCAAAGGCAACCGCTTCACGTGAACCCGCACCGACGGGGGAGGCCGTGGCGGTAGCGTCGGCCGCATGACCGAACTCAGCGACTGGACCTACGTGGTGACCGACATCGAGGTGGACGGCCCGTGGCCGGGACCGAACTCGATGCGGTCCTTCGCGTCCGTGGCCACGACCATGGACGGCCGGACCTTCGGCGAGTTCGAAGCCGTCCTCGAACCGCTTCCCGGATCGGCCCCGAACCCGCGCACGAAGGAGTGGTTCGACTCCGAGCCGGGCGCCTGGGAGGCCGCGACGACGAACCCGGAGCCCGTCACCGACGTCATGACCGGGTACGTCGAGTGGGTCCGGTCCCTGCCCGGCCGGCGGGCGTTCGCCGCGGCACCCCTGTCGTTCGACGGAACCTGGATCGACTACTACCTGCGCCGGTTCACCTCCTTCGGACTGCACCAGGGCCCCTACGAGCAGGATCTCCTCTTCCACGGCCCGGCCCTGTGCCTGCGCTCGTACACGGCGGCACTGACCGGCCGACCGCCCGCGGACCTCCCGGCACCGGCACTGCCCCCGCACTGGCTCGGCGGCGTGCGGCACACCCACAAGGCCCTCGACGACGCGCGCGGCTTCGCCGAGCTGCTGCACTTCCTCACCCGGAACTCCGGGACGCCCGCCATCACCTTCGACACCTGAGGACCACCCCGCGACCACCGGTTCCCCGGTCACGCCTCCGGAAACGGCGGAGCGTCGTCCATCACCCGCAGCAGCCTCCGCGCAGCCCCAGCCTCCTCCGGCCGCACGGAGGAGGCCACACCCACGATGACCGACCAACCCGCGTGGACGGCCCTCCTCGCGGCCGCCTCCAAGTCGACCTGCGGCCGACGGCTCGCGCCGTGCCGGTCGCCGGCTGCCGCGGCGGCGGAGTGCCACTGGTCGGCCTGGCAGATGCTTCCCAGCAGGTCCAACAACTCGGCCTTGCAGACCACGTGCGGCGCCCCGACCAGTTCGAGCAGGAACGGGACTGTGGGAGCCGTCGCCTCGCCGACGACGAACCCCAGCGCGCAGACGACATCGGCCAGTTCACCGACAGCCCTGCGGGCCGAGCCCTCGTCCCCGTAGGCGATCCGGGACAGTAGCGGGGGAATGCGGCCGGCCGGAGCCCCGGTCACATCGCGCAGCTCTCCCCAGCGAACCCCGGACACCGTCCTCAACAGACGTCCCACCCCTGCCCCTCCATCCGATCCTCGCGCGAGAAGTCGGCCGGCCCGACTTCTCGCGCGGCCCAACACTCCTACCGCCGCCCCGGAAGCACCAGGAAGGCCCCCCGGCCAAGACGACAAGCCCACAATCGACCAACCCGCCAGGACAACCCTCCGCGCGGCCGCCTCCAAGCCGGGCTGCGGCCGACAGCTCGCCGCCCCGATCCCCCGTCGCATCCCGCAGCTCACCCTGGCGGCCCCCGAAAACCGCCCTCCGCAGCCTTCCCGCACCGCGAGCGAACCGGGGCCCTCGCGCGAGAAGTCGGCCGGTCCGACTTCTCGCGCGGGCCGAGGCACCAACCGCCACCCCGGAAGCACCAAGAAGGCCAACCCCCGGCCAGATCAGCGAGCCCGCAACCGACCAGCCCACCTCTCGACCGCCTCCGACAACTCGCCGTTGCCGACCACATGCGGCACCCCGACCAGTCCGAGCAGGAACGGCACCATGGGAGCCATCGCCTCGCCGGCGACAAACCCCAGCGCGCAGACAGCATCGGCCAGTTCACCAACAGCCCTGCGGGCCGCGCCCCCGTCCCCGTAGGCGATCCGGGACAGCAACAGGGGAACGCGGTCGGCCGGAGCCCCCTTCGCATCACGCGGTTCTCCCCAGCTGACCCCGGAAACCGCCCTCCGCAGAGTTCCCGCACCTCGAGCGAACCGGGGCCCTCGCGCGAGAAGTCGGCCGGTCCGACTTCTCGCGCGGGCCGAGGCCCCTACCGCCGAGCCGGGAGCGCCAGGAAGGCTAGCCCTCCGGCCACGACGGCGAGCCCGCGACGGAGACTCGGCCTTGCGGACCGTGTGTGGCGCCCCGGGCAGGTCGAGTAGGAACGGCACGGACGACGAACCTCAGCGGGCGGACGGCATCGGTCAGTTCACCGACAGACCTGCGCCCCCACAGGCGATCCGGGACAGCAGCCGGGGAAAGTGCCCGGTCGCATTGCGCGGTTGCCCCCTCGGCAGGGTTCCTGCAGTGCGAGCACCCCCGGGGCCGCTACCGGCGGGCGGGGAGGGCCAGGAAGGCCAGGCCTCCGGCGAGGATGGCGAGGCCGTACCAGGAGGCGGTGGGCAGGCGTTCGTCGAGGGCGGCTACGCCGAGTACTGCGGCGACGGCGGGTTCGGCGAGGGTCAGGGTGGTGGCGGTCTGGGCGGTGGTGTGGCGTAGGCCGTGGCCGAAGAGCCAGTAGGCGAGGAAGGTGGTGATCACCGCGAGGTGCAGCACCACGCCCGCTCCGCGCGGCGTGAGCAGCCAGCCCGTGGGGCCGCACAGCAGCACCGGGAGGACGATCAGCGCTCCGCCGCCGAACATCGCGCCCATCACCCCGCCGGAGGGGTGTCCGCCGGCGATCAGCCGCCCGCCGATCAGCGAGTAGACGGCGTACGAGAGTCCCGAGAGCGCGGCCAGGAGCACGCCCGGCAGGTCCACCGTCGTGCCGCCCCCGGCGAGTTCGGGGCCGAGCACCAGGAGGGCGCAGCCGAGTACGGCCAGCGCGGTGGCCCCGGCCCAGCGTCCGCCGGGCCGTCCCTGTCGGGTGAGCCAGCCGAGCAGTCCGGTGAACACCGGCGCGCTGCCGAGCGCGATGACGGTGGCGACGGCCACGCCGGTACGGCTCACCGCCGGGTAGAAGGTCACCGGGTATCCGGCGACCGCGATGGCGCCGGCCGCGAGCAGCCACCGCTCGTGCGGCCCGCACTTCCGGGGCAGTACGCGGGCGGCGCGGTCGGTGAGGAAGAGGAGCAGCCCGCCGAGGACCAGCCCGGCGGCTCCGATTCCCGCGGCCGGGGCGCCTGCGGGTGCCAGCGAACTGGCCGTCCCGGTGGTGCCCCAGAGCACGGCGGCGGTCAGGATCGGCGCCACGCCGCCGCGCGGGCGGGTGCGGCGGGCGCGGCGGGGGGCCGTGGGGAGGGTGCGGGCAGGTGAGGACAAACGATTCGGCACAGTCGTGAACTTCCGTCGTCGAAGACCGTCAGGGGAACGGGTTTCCGAGAACGGGCGCACGCCGCCGACCCACGGCGGCCGCTGTCGGGCCGAGCCGGGGTCGTGGGGGGTCAAGCCACCGAAGCGCGCGCCCGATCAGGCGCTGAGCGGTGGCAGCACGACGTGCCAGTACAGGTTCACGCGTCGATGGTACCGACCGGCGGGCGTGAGAAGTCGGCCGGTCCGACTTCTCACGCGGCGAGGGCCGTTGACGCGTCCTCACCCCGCAGGAACGGTCTCCTCGCGGCAGTCGCGGGGTTCGGGGCGCAGAACGCCTGACCGCCCGCCCCACGCGCCCCCGGGAGGCCGTCACGCCCCTCCCGGGGGCGCGTCTCCTCGGCCGTGCAACCACCAGCGGCCCGCCCTCGACTTCCGGACCGTAGCGGACCGTTCATTCCTCCCTACGCTGAGTGTCGACCCCATCGGCCCACCGGAAGGACCCGCTCGTGCGCCGCTCCAGCCTCGTGCTGTCCCTGGCCCTGACCACCGTGGTCGCCTCCGCCCTGATGGCCGCCGACGTCGTGAAGGACGAGCCCTACCTGTCGGTGACCCTGCCGGTGCTCCGCGATCCGAAGGCCCAGCAGTTGCTCCACCACATGACGGACCCGGTGCAGGAGTGGGTGGAGTCCCGGGATCCGGCGGCGGCCGGCTACGCCGGGACGGTGATCGACGCGGCGAACCAGCACGCCGACATCTACTGGAAGGGCGAGACCCCGGCCCAGGTCCGTTCCCTGCTGGACGCGAACGCCGCGGACGTCGGCCCCGGCTACACCGTCGACGTCCATCCGAGCCCGTACTCCCGCGCGGAGATGCGCGCCGCGATCGACCGGTTCACGGCCGCGGTGGCGCGGGACGCGTGGACGTCGATCGGCCCGCAGGAGGACGGCACCGCCATCGCGATCACGTACGCGCCGGCGCCGGCGAAGCAGCTGACCGGCGGCGACGCGACCGTGCAGGCGTACTCCTCGCGGGCCGCCGAGATCGCCGGGATGCCGGTGTCGGCCGGCGTCGAGGAGACACCGGTGGCGCTGTCCGGCAACCGGCACTCCGACAGCGCGCCGTACTACGCGGGCGCCGAGGTGAACACCGGAAAGGCGTCGTTCTGCTCGACGGCGTTCAGCGGCTGGAAGGGCGGGACGAAGGTGGTGCTGACCGCCGCGCACTGCGGCGGCGGCCGGTACTACAACGGCACCGGCAGCTACATCGGTGACCTGGCCGCGGTCGGCAACGGCCTGGACGTCGGCATGATCGCGGTCAACGGGAACGGCGGCGGCCGGTTCTACGACGGTTCCTGGTCGGACAACGGCGGCTCGTCCCGGCACACGTACGGCGCCGGGCGGAACAACGTCGGGGACCTGATCTGCCTGAGCGGCGCCCAGTCGGGGTGGAGGTGCGACGTGCAGGTCAAGCGGGTCGACGTGGAGACGACGAACGACGAGGGCACGAAGATCAAGCCGGTGGACATCGCGGAGTCGAAGGGCGGCGACCGGCGGGCGGTCGCCGCGAAGGGCGACAGCGGCGGCCCCGCACTGGCGAACCCCTCCGGCCCGAACGGCGACATGGAGGCCCGCGGCGTGATCGTCGCCGCCAGGTCGGAGGTCGCCTGCCCGCCCGGATCGACGGCGCACCAGACGACCTGCTACGCGCAGGTGCTGTACGTGCCGATGACGCCGGTGGTCAACCAGATGGGCTTCTCGATCTCCTGACCCGGGACGTCACGACCCGGCTTCGCCACCCCCGATGGCGAGCGCGAGCTTCCACACGCCGGTGGACGGATTGGTCTCGTGCTCGCTCCCGGGCTCCGCCAGCTGCTTCGCCCGGCTCGCCGCCAACCGCCAGTGCGGTTCGTAGTGGTCGAACTTCACGCCGGTCTTCTCGTATCCGGCCGGGAAGGTTCTCTCAAGGACTGGCAGGAGTTCCCTGAACGAACGGGCCGGACGGCGGTATTCCGTGAAATGCAGCAGGAGCCACACCTCGAAACACGGATTGGAGAACGCCACCTCGATATTCCGAGCACTCGACTTCAGCGCCTGTGGGACGCTTGCGTCCGCTCGGCTTCGCCGCCCTTGCCATCATCGTCCCCCCGCGCCGCCATGGCGCTGGCAAAATCGTCGTCGATGTACGGCACGCCGCCGTAACTCCCGCCGAGGTACCGCCGCTCGCGGTTCTCCTCTTGGCGCGGCTTGAAGTCGGCGAGGGCGAACAGCTCCGTCTCGCCGTGCTCGTTCTTCTCCACGAACCAGACCTGGTCCCGCCGCAGGACGTCCTCGCCGTCGGTTCGGCCGAGCAGGCTGGCATCGTGCGAGGTGAAGATCAGCTGGGCACCGTTCGGGTTGGTCGCGGAATCCTGGAACAGCCCGATCAGGCGCGCTGTCAGGATCGGGTGGAGGCTCGAATCGATCTCGTCCACCACGAAGGTGCCACCCCGACGGAGCGCCCCCATGAAGAGAGGTGCCTGCCGCAGGAGGGCCTGGGTGCCCTCGGACTCCTCGGAAACGTCCATCCTGACGATCCCGTCGCGCCCGCGATGGCCTATCCAGGGGCGCATGACCTCACGTGGTCCGTGCTCTTCGAGTTCCTCCAGCCGCCACGACGGAATGCGCGTACCGTAGCGCTTCCGCAGCTCTTCCTCGTCGAGCAGCACGCGCTCCGTGCCGCATTCCGCGATCCCGAGGTCTGCGGCACGCAGGAGCGCGATGAACTCAGGGTGCCGGTCCGGGTTTTCGAGGATCCGCGCTGTACCGATGCGGCCAGGGCCCTGCATTCGCCGGCTGAACTGGAGGCTTCGGGCGAACCAGTCGTACACCGGGCGGAAGTCGTCCTGCCGGGAGCGTGCCGCGAGGGACATGAAGAGGACGTTGGGCTCGGTGATGTTCTCGACCAGCTCCAGCTCTCGCCGGTGCTGCGAGTCACCGATCTCCAGCCCGTCGACCGAACGCTCGAAGATCTTGCGCTTCCTGCCGTGGGGGAAGCTGTGCAGCCATTCGTCGACCACCCGGTCGTCGTCCACGCTGAACCCGTAGGTGTAGCGGATCCCGTCGATCAGCAGGTCCACCACGTACCAGGACGGTTCCCCGCGCGCCGCCTCTTCGAGCCGGAAGGGTTGACGGGCCACGCCCCCGTCCGGCTCCGCGTCGCGATGCGAGCTGACGACCATCCTGGTCATGTACGCCAGGGCATCGATGACGTTCGACTTGCCAGCGGCATTGGCCCCGAAGATGCCCACCACAGGGACCGCTTCCCAGTGCGTCCCGGGCGGCCGGTCCGCGTCGTAGACCGGGTTCAGCTGTAGGGATTGCTCGTCTCTGATCGAGCGGTGGTTCGCGACCCTGAAGTTCAATAGCATCTGTGATCCCCCCTTCGCGGGCTGTGGGGCCTTTCTGTGCAAGTGAATCGCGCAAACAGGCCTTGGGCAAGCGTGGACAGACTCTCACACGCCAGTGACCATCCCGGGAGTCACAGACCTCCCACGCCGAGGCTCCCGAACCCGGCGCAGGAAGTCGGCCGGTCCGACTTCTCGCGCAGGCCCCTCAGGTGGAGAGAGGTTCAGCGGCGCTGACGGCGGCCATGGCCACCTCGTCGGCGAACACGGCGAACTCGGCGGACATGGCGCGAGCGGGCGCCACGTCCGCCGCGAAGTCCTCGTCCGGCCCGGATCGCCGGAGAACGTCGTTCAGCGCGGCTCCATTGCCCGATGCGGCGGCCGCCCCGGGCGGGGGCGCGGGGGCTGCTCGGCAGGGCTCGTGGTCAGCGCGTGGCCGGGTGCAGGCCGCCGATGGGCCATCTCGGGCCGGTGTCCGGGGCGCCCTGCCAGGCCCACTGGGTGTCGGGGGTGACGGTGATGCCGTAGTCGTACGGGGCGGGGCGGCCCAGCGCGTCCCACTGTGTCCAGGCGGCCAGCACCTCGTCGCCGAGGCGGCGCGGCCCGCCTTGGAGGAGCTGCGATCGGGGGCGGATCTCGGCCCACGAGCGGTCCCCGTCGTGGACCAGGGTGGCGGGCCCGTCCTCGCCCTGCGCGGTGAACAGCACGGCGTCCGGGACGGCGACGCGCAGCGCGAACCGGAGGTGCCAGTCCTCCAGGCCGGCCGGGTCGCGGTCCAGCACTCCGTGCGCCTCGGGCTCGGCACCGCCGCGCACCTGCGCATAGGCGGCGGGCCCCGTGCCCGGCTGGGCCGGACCGGTCCGGTCGCCCATGAACTGGGCCAGGCCGTGGACCCAGCCGTGTGCGGCGGCGCCGTCGTCGGCGACGGTGAGGGCGAGGTACCCCAGCCGGCCCCAGGGGTAGACGATCCGTCCGCCGGGCCGCACCGCTTCCACCCAGGACCAGGGGACGGTCTCGACGGCATAGGTGGCGTGCAGCCGGTCGACCCGGCCGCCGCCCGGCACCCCGCCTGCGGTGCCGTCGCCTGCCGTCACCTCGGCGTCGAGTCCGGCGGCGGCGAGCCGGGTGCGGGCGAACGCGGCCAGGTGCCCGTCGACTTCGGTGCCGACCACCAGGCCGGGCCCGGCCCGCCAGGCGGCCAGTGCCGCCGTCCAGCCCTGGCCGGTGCCGAGGTCCCACACCCGGTGCCCCGGTTCCACGCGGAGGCTGTCCAGCATGTCCGCCACCACGGAGGGCGCGGACAGCGACGAGGACGGCCGGCCGCCGTCGAGCTGGGTGACGGCCGCCGAGTAGACCCCGGAGTACAGCTCGTCCGCCCAGCCGCCCGGATCTACCGCGCGGTCGAGCGGTGCGTAGGCCCGGCCGTCCCACCGCCACAGCCGATCCGGCGCGAACCGGTCACGGGGCAGCGCGGCGAAGGCCTCGCGCAGCCACGGCGAGTCGGCCGGCCACGCCCCGCCCTGCTGCATCTCCGCGTCCAGGCGCGTTCGGCGCCCGGCCAGGCCCCCGTCGTCGCCCGCTGTCACTTCTTGTGCTTCCCGTTGCCCGGGGGCGGCAGCTCGACCTTGCTGTCGGTGTTGTTCGGCGGCGGCGTTCCCTGCCCGGGGTCCGGCGGCTGCTTCTCGTGCTCACCCATCGCGGTTCCCCTTCGGTCGGGTGCAACGGTCGGCGACCAATCTGGCGTCGCACCGCACCAGGCGGTAGAGGCGTGCGGGAGCTGCCGGGGGCGCGTACGCGTGTGTGTTCCGCCGGACCGTGCGAGGACCACCCCGGCTGGCGCGAGAAGTCGGCCGGGTCGACTTCTCGCGCGATCGGCGCGACCGGCGGGACCGGCGGACCACACGGCAGCGTGTTCCGCGGTTCGGGGTCCGCGGGGACGGGCGAGGCCGCCGTCCGGTGGCCGTCTCACCCGCGAAAACCCCGGCGGGGCTTGCGGGCGCTGCCGTAGGATCCGGGCCCGTGCAGAGTGACGATACGACCGGGTCCGAGAGTGTCCAGGGGGCCGAGGAGCCCAGCGGCCTCCGGGCGATCTGGGCGAACACCCTGGAGCCGGTGGCTCCGCTGCCCTGGTACCGGCGGGTGCCCCGCAGTGCCGTGATCGCGGGGGCCGTGGTCGTCGTCCTGTTCACCGCGGTGACGGTCGCGGCGGTGACCGGGTTCGGCGCCCCGACGCGGCACCGGATCGTGCTCGCGGACCGGATCGGCGACCAGGTGCGGCTCCCGGACGACGACAGCGTCCTGACCCTGCGCGCCGACTACGAGCGGCAGATGACGGCCCTGCGGCCGTACCGGGAGCTGACGGTGGCCGGCTACGGCGCCGCCGGGTCGACCGAAACCACGCTGACCGTGATCGGGCTGACCGGCAGCTTCCCGGACGTCCGGCGGGAGCTGGACAAGTACTTCGGCACGGAGACGCAGACGGCGGGCGCCCCGTCGGACGACCCGGTGGTGGTCGGGCGCCAGGACTACCCGGCCGGCCCCCTCGGCGGCGCGCTGGACTGCGCGGTGATCGAATCCCCGGCCGCGTCCCTGGCCACCTGTGCCTGGGCGGACGGCAACACCGTCGGCATCGTCGTCGACGAAACGGGCGCCGGCAAGCCCGGGGAACTGGCCCGGCGCACGCTGGACATCCGGGCGGCCGTCGAGGTCGAGGAGAAGGACTGATCGACGGTCCGGCCGGAATCGTCGGACACGACCTGGAGCCGCTGAGATGAAACCCAACCTTGTGGACCCGTCGACGGTCACCACGGAGATGGCCGTGCAGGTTCGCACCTGGCGGGTCGACGAGGAGTTCAGTTGGCGCGCCGTGGCCCGGGCCGCCACCGACCTGTGGGGCTCCGGGTACGGCAGCAACCAGCTGTACGGCCGGGACCTCTGTGCGGCCGCCGCTCAGGTGCTGGGCGAGGACCCGGACCGGGAGCCGTGGAACTGACCTCCACCAAAGCGGTTGAGCGCGAGAAGTCGGCCCACCCGACTTCTCGCGCGGCCGGCGACGGGACCGGCGGCGGGGACGGTCAGTCCCGGTGCGGCTCCGGGGACCACCGGCCGAGCCACTGGTCGGCGCCGAAGGCCTCGAAGCGCTCCACCTCGGTGAAGCCCAGCTTCGCGGCGAGGCGCATCGAGGGGAGGTTGGCGGTCTGGGTGGCGAGCACCACCGGCTCGCCGGGCAGCACGCCGGTGAACCAGTCGAGGACCGCCGCGCACGCCTCGGCGGCGTAGCCGCGACCCCAGGCCTGCGGCAGGAACAGGTAGCCGAGTTCGGCCTGCTCACCGACCCGGCCGAGGCGCCCCGCCTCCTTGCGGAGCAGGACCTGGCCGATCGTCTCCCCGTCGAGATCGACGGCGAAGACCCCGGGGCTCCGGCTGGGCGCCCCGGGCATCTCGCGCTCGACCTCGTCCCGCGGCTTGGGGCCACCGAGGTAGGTGTTCACCTCCGCCGAGGCCAGCAGCTCGACGAACGCCGCACGGTCCCGGGCCTCGGGCTCGCGGAGTACGAGCCGCTCGGTCCTGATCGGGGCGGGCGGCCAGGGCAGCGGGCGCATACAGGTCTCCTGATCCTCTCGGGCGGCGGCTTCCGACGCCGTCGAAGATCAGGACGCGCTCCGGCGGGAGGACAGTTGCGTACGCCCGAAACCCAGGGGGCTCAGCCGTGCGGGTTGGCCGGGGTGGGGAGGGCGAGTTCGCACCAGACCGTCTTGCCGATGTAGCCGTCACCGCGCAGGTGGGCGCCCCACGACGTGGCCAGGGCGGCGACGAGTTCGAGGCCCCGGCCGGACTCGTCGTCCGGGGTGGCCTCGCACGGGGTCGGGAGGGTGGAGTTCGCGTCCGAGACCTCGATCCGGAGCAGGGAGTCGGTGGGGAGGAGAACGCGGACACCGATCATCCGGTCACGCGGGGAACGGGCGTGGCGGCAGGCGTTGGTGACGAGTTCGCTGAGGAGGATCAGCCCGGTCTCGGCGGAGTCGATGGGCACCTCCCACTCGAAGGCCTGCCGGATGAACCGGATACGGGCACGGCCGGCGCTACGGGGGAGCCGGGGGAACATCCACTCGACGACGTCGGCGGGCTGAGTGAGCATCAGGGTCCTTGGGTGTGTACGGACGGCGTCACTCGGGAGAGCTGAGTTCGGCCATTTCACCCTTCGATCGTCGGCATCCAGGCATAGCCTCAACAGTTACACCGCATGTACAGCGACAGCTTGACCGCCCTGTGACCAGGGCAGGGAGGGGTACCGGCCGTGAGCGTGCCGAAGGAGAACCCGATGTCGTGGAAGTACTGCGGCGACCAGCTCAAGCGGTGGCGGGCGACGGCGGGCGTGACGCGAGAACAGTTGAGCCAGGCAGCCAGCTACGACATCGAGAGCGTCCGGTCGATGGAGGCAGGGAGGCGGCGGCCAACGCTCAAGGTGCTTCAGGCGGCGGATGAACTGTGCGACGCGAAGGGGATGCTGGTGGCGGCCGAGCCGTATCTTCTCCCCGAGACCAAGCCGGCGCGCAGTGATGTCTTCTTCGACGTCGAGAAGGAGGCGATTGCCTTCTACTTCTATGAGGCCCTCTACATCCCGGGCCTGCTGCAGACCGAGAACTACGCCAGGGCGGTACTCAGTCGCCACTTGCCACCCGTGGACGACGCCACCGCTAAAGAACGCCTGGCATTCCGTCTCAAGCGGCAGGATCTGCTCGCGAAGCCCGAGGTGATGTTCAGCTTCACCATTTACGAAGCAGCCCTTCACACCTCCGTCGGCGGCAGGGAGGTCATGAAGGAGCAGCTTCACCGGCTGCTTGACTTCGAGGACTCACGCAACACGCGGGTCCAGATCGTACCCACCGGAGAGCTACCCCCTACCGGCCTCTCGGGATCGCTCGTCATCTTGGAAACGGTCAACAACGAGCAGTATGCGTATGTTGAGACACATGAAACGAACGCGCTCCACTCCGAACCACAACTCGTAGGCAGGCTCAGCCGACGCCACGCAATGATCCGCGCGCAGGCGCTGAACGCGAAGGAATCGGCACAGCTCGTCCGAAAGACACTGGAGCAACTATGAACACCACCAAACCGTGGCTCCGCTCTAGCTACAGCGACCACGACGAGGGCAACTGCGTCGAGGTCGCCACCTCCCCCTCCGCCATCCACGTCCGCGACTCCAAGGACAAGGCCGGCCCGACCCTCACCTTCTCCCCCGAGGCCTGGTCCGCCTTCATCGCCTTCGCCTCCGAAGCTCAAGCAGCACGAGCCGAGTGACCCCTTAATGGAACGGTGAGGTAACTACCTCCCAACCACCCCCGCACGCAGCACATATGACTTATCGTCACGACTACACCACAGTCGGTTCCCCCGTGTAGCGTGCGCACCAACGAAACAACCCCCGCCGGTGCTACCAACACCGAACGGGGGTCTGACCGGCACGATCGATCGGAACTCGATCCTGTGGCCACCCACGACGATACCGCCATGGCCACCCCTGGGTACGGCAAGCAGTCCGCCCCGGAGCAACTCCCCCGCTCCGCGCGCGACTTCGTTCACCTCCCGGCCCGCGAGGCCTACCTCGCCTCGCTCATCGACCGCCTCCCCGACGGCGCCGCCATGGACGCGAAGACCCTCGCCGTCCTCCAGCCCCACTACGGGCAGATGGCCTGCCGCTCGGCCCTGACCAAGCTCTCCACCGCAGGTCACCTGCGCCGCGTCCGTGAGCGCCTCGACTCCCGCCAGTGCCGCTGGGTCTTCCGCACCTACTTCTCCCGGACGCCCCGCTCCGACGGCTGGTGGGCGCACTTCCTCTCCACCGGGGAGGCGTCAACGCCCGCCGCACCCGATCCCCCCAGGGAGCGAACGCTCAACCGCACCTCCCCCACTTCGGCCGCCTACGCCGCCCTCGCCGGCCTCGGCCTCGTGGACCCCCGCCTCGCCCTCTCCGCCGCCGACTGCGCCGCGCTCGAACCGCTGGCCGCCGAGTGGCTGGACCGGGGGACCACGCTCCCCCTCTTCACCGCCGCGCTCACCGCGAACCTGCCGCCGGACATCCACAGCCCGGCGGGCTTCACCCGGCGCCGCCTGATCGACAAGCTGCCACCCGAACGTCCGCAGGCCCCGCGTCCCCCGCAGCCGGTCCCCATTCCCGAGTGCACCGACTGCCGCACCCCCTGCCGCCCGCACGCCCTCCTCGGCGGCCTCTGCCGCGCCTGCCGCAGCACCCCCGGCACCCCACCGGCCGCACCACCCCGCCCGGGCGCCCTCTCCCCGGCCGCCGTCCACCGCCACGCCGCCCGGATCCGCGACACCCTTCGCGATCACAACAGCCAAGCGGTGCACATCCGTTGACATGTCGACCGAAGCGGACAGGGCCCTAGACTTCCTATAAACAGATTGGGCGAGACGCATGGCGGGTGAGCGTTGGACGAACGACAGTGGGCCTTCTACGAGGGCGCGGACGGATCGACGCCGGTGCGCAAGGACTTGGAGAAGGCCCGTCTCGCGTCCCACGAGGAGACCAAACTCGCCGTTCTGATGCGGCGGGTCCAGGAGAGGCAGACCCTGCCGGGCGACGTCAAGAGCCTCGGGAGCGACCTCCTTGAGGTTCGGCTCACCGGCAACCGCCGCATCTTCCGACTCCTCTACGCCGAGGAGGCCGACGGTCTCGTACTCCTCGCGCTGTCCTTCTTCCAGAAGAAGACCCAGAAGACCCCGCCGAGCGAGCTCAGCACAGCTGAGAGGCGCCTCAAGGATTGGCGGAACCGTAACCCAAAAGACTGAGCACCCGGTTCTCGGTATCGGCTTTGGGCGATACTGTTGAATCAACGGGAGGGTAGGGAGACCATGGCACCCACACTGCATGATCTACTCGGCATCGACCCGGACGACCCCCACACCGCAGCGGGCCTGGAAGACGCCGAGGCCTACGCCGCACTGGTGGAGACGCTCGTCGTGGCCCGCCAGAAGCGCGGCCTCACCCAGCGCGAGGTCGCACAGCGCATGGGGACATCCCAGTCGACCGTCTCCGAGTTCGAACGCGTCGGAGGCGACGCCCGCTACTCCACCCTGCAGCGCTACGCGCGGGCCGTCGATGCCCGGCTCCACAGCATGGTCGACCACACCTGCTCGGCCGTCGCACCGGCCTGGCAGCCGGCCCCCGTGGAGGTCGAGGTCCACGTGGCCGTCCGTGAACGGGGGCCCGGGCCACGACCCGCGGCCTGGGAGCCGGACAGCCAGAGGCCGGTGACGGCGTGATGGCGGGTCGGTCCACCGACAGGCCGACTCGGCGATTCGCGTCCGTCGGCGAGATCACCGAGGCCGCCGAACTCCTGGACGTCACGTTCCTGGAGGTCTCAGGCCGTCGGCTCTTCGACCAGCAGGAGGATCGCGAGGAGGCGGAGAGCCGGACGACACTCCTCACATGGCTCCGCGAGCGGGACGGCGGAACCGTCCTGGAAGTGCGGTGCCGCCTTGAGCTGGCCGGCACCCAGGCGGACTTCGCCGTCGATGCGACGGCCGCGTTCTCCGTCGGCGAGCCGTTCGAACTGGCGGAAGACCTCCAGCGGCAGTTCATCGAGCAGATCGGGGTCACCGTGCTCTACCCGTACCTGCGGGAGTCGCTGCACAGCACCGCGACGAGGCTCGGCGTCGACACCCCGATGCTCTCGCTGCGCAACCCCTGGCAGCCGACGAAGTAGGCAAGCAGGCCCGTGATCATGAATATTCACAGGCGGCAGCGTTAACCTATGCAAAATCCAAAGGTGAACTACGTAACATGCCTTGCATTCGAAGTCATCTGGTTTGCCCGCATGCTGAGATCCATGCGATAGTCGAAGCAGCCCAACGGCGGGCGACACCGCACGCCGCCCTGGGTTGATGACTTCGGCGGGCCCGACCTGGCACTGCCGACGCCCATCGCGCGGCACGCACCCCCTTGGCCGGCGCGATGACTTGCAAGGGCCCCCGCCCGCCGGACCACGGCGAATCCGGGGGCCCTGCGCGTTTCCCCACAAAAAAAGCGCCGACCGGCCGGACGCCTCAGCCCCGCTCGCGCACCTTCAGCTCGAACCAGACGCCCTTGCCCCGCGGCAGCAGGTCCGCGCCCCAGCGGTCGGCGAGGTCGTCGACGACCCTCAGCCCCCGCCCGCGCTCGTTCACCGGCTGGGCCTCGGCGAGGATCATGCAGGGCAGCGCCCGGGAGGAGTCCCGGACCTCGATCCGGAGCCAGCCGGGCTTGCGGCTGACGTGCAGTCCGATGGTGCGGCCGGCCGCGTGCCGCACCGCGTTGGACACCAGCTCACTGGTGAGCAGTTCCCCGGCCTCCAGGTGCTGGTGGAGCTCCCAGGACTTCAGGACCGAGAGCACCAGCCGACGGGCCACCGGGCCCGACTCCGGCCGGGAGGGCAGCCGTACCTCGTTGGGCGCGGACTGGTCGCACAGTCTGCTGGAATACATCTCCTCCAGCTCCGCGGAGGTGAGCCGCTCCAACGCCGAGAGCCCGCCGTCCTGCACGTCGATCCAGGACACTTCGGCGACCACGCCGGCCCCGGAAACCAATGACTGATCTGCTTCGCCCCAACCCGCCATGCGGACCATCATTGCGGAACGCAAGCAGCCGCGTACGGACAATGAGCAAACGATCTCTCCGCGTCGGCATATGCCGGATGCAAGAAGGGGTCCCCCCGGGCCGACTTCCGTCAATCCCGGGTTGACCCCTCCCCCACCTCAGCGGCGGTTTACCAGGCGCTCCACGGGACGTTCCAGCCGCTCAGCCCGTTCGACGGGTCGAGCGTCTCCTTCCGGATCGAGTTCTTCACGATCATCACGTCACCGATCAGCGAGCCGTCGTAGAACTTGCCCGCCGACGTGCCGGAGCCGCCGCCCTCGACGTCCTTGAGGCCCACGCAGCCGTGGCTGACGTTGTCCTCGCCGAAGGTCCTGCTGCTGCTCCAGTAGTTGCCGTGCACGTACGTGCCGGAGTCGGTGAGCCGCATCGAGTGCGGGACCTGGAGGTCGTACGGCGCGCCGGTCATGCCGGGCATGCTGCTGGACTGCATCCGCACCACACCCTCCTTGGACATGACCACCATCGTGCCGTTCCAGGTGGGGTGTTCGGGCGCGCCGGCGCTGATGTCGATCTCGCTCGACTGACCACCCTGTACGACCGTCATCTTGTGCGCAGCGGCGTCAACCGTCGAAATCTGGGACCGCCCGATCGTGAAGGGCTCGTCCCGGTCCGCGCCGTACACCCCGGGGGCGATCTCGACGCTCTTCAGCCGGTACTTGACGGTCACCTTGGTGTCCGGCGCCCAGTACTGCTCGGGGCGGAAGTCCAGCCGGCGGTCGCCGAACCAGTGGCCCTTGACCACGGTGCCGTTGCTGGTCTCGAAGCTGATGCCGCGGGCGACCTCGTCCCGGTTCTTCACGTCCTTGCTGAAGTTCACCGAGACGATCATGCCGACGCCGTACGTGGCGTTGTCGTCCACGTTGTCCGAGGCCTTGGCGAGCGCCGTCGGGGTCAGCGTGGTGAAGTCGCTGTCCGCCGTGGCGACCGCGCCGTCGGCGTCCGCGGCCATCGCGCTGACCCGGTAGGCGGTGCCCACCTCCAGGCCCGCCGCGGGCGTCCAGGAGGCGCCGTCGGCGGAGATCGTCCCGGGGACCTCCTTGCCGGTCTTGTCGCTCACCTTGACGGTGGTCAGCTTGCCCCCGGTCGCGCCGACCTTGAGCGCGTTCGGCGCCACGTCCACCGAGCCGGCCTTGGGCTCGATGCTCACCGCGGCCATGGAGACCTTCGGCGCCTTGCTGCTGGGCGCCGCCTCCGTGGGCTTGGCGCTCGCCGCGCCGGCCGCCAGATCGGCCTTGGCCGCGCTCCCCCCGCCCCCGTTCCCCCCGCTTGCCCCGCTGCCCCCACCGCAGGCGGCCGTCAGCGCCATCGCCCCGCCGACCAGACCGACGGCCACCACTCTGCGTATCGACCTCATCGTCGATTCCCTCCCTCAGAAGATCCGAGAAACTCCCCGTGGACCCGACGGACCCGACCGGTATACGCAACCGGCCACCGGAAAGGTTGCGCCATGCGTGGGGCTGCTCGCCCCGGAAACCGCGGCGGCCCGACCCCAACGAGTGAGGACCGGGCCGCACGACGGACGACGGACGCCGAAGGGGCCTACCAGGCGGCCCAGTCGACGTTCCAGCCGCCGAGCCCGTTGGAGGGCGCGACGGTCTTCTCCTTGGTGTTCACGACCTTGATCGGGTCACCGATCATCGAGTCGTTGAAGAACTTGCCGGCGACGGAGGAGTCGCTGCCGCCCTTCACGTCCTGCATCGACACGCAGCCGTGGCTGGCGTTGGTCTTGCCGAACGGGCTGGCCCAGTAGTTGCCGTGCACGAAGGTGCCGGAGGTGGTCAGCCGCATCGCGTGCGGCACGTCCTGGATGTCGTACTCGCCGCCGAGACCGACGGTCTGCGAGTTCATCCGGGTGACCTTCTCCTTGGACATGACCACCATCGTCCCGCCCCAGGACGGCGTGGCGTCCGCGCCGAGGGTGACCGGCAGGGTGGTGCTCTTGCCGTCCCGCTCGACGGTCATCTGGTGCGCCTTGGCGTCCGCGGTGGAGACCATCGACCGGCCGATGGTGAACGGCTCGTCCTTGTCCACGTCGCCGTAGATGCCGGGGGCGACCTCGACGTTCTTCAGCCGGTACTTGACGGTCACCTTGGTGCCCGGCGCCCAGTACGCCTCCGGACGGAAGTCCACCCGGCGGTCGCCGAACCAGTGGCCCTTCACCACGGTGCCGTTGCTGCTCTCGATGGAGATGCCCTTGACGACGGCGTCCTTGTTCTTGACGTCCTTGTTGAAGTTCACCGAGACGATCATGCCGACGCCGTAGGTGGCGCCGTCGCTGATGTTGTCGTTGGTGGAGATCTTCTTCTCCGGCGTCAGCGTGGTGAACGAGGTGGTGGACGCGGCCACCAGGCCCTCGCCGTCCTTCGCCTGGGCGTTCACCTTGTACGCCATGCCGACCGCGAGCGCCCCCGCGGGCTTCCAGCCGGAGCCGTCCGGGGTGATCGCGCCCTCGACCGGCTTGCCGTCCTTGTCGGTCACCTCGACCGTCGTCAGCTTGCCGTTCGAGACGGACACCTGCAGCCCGTTCGGCGGGACGTCCAGGGCACCGTCCTTCGGCTCCACGGCCAGCACCGCGGCCGAGGGCTTCGGCGTGGCCGACCCGCCCCCGTCCGCCGCGGCCGAGGCCGCGCTGCCGCCGCCCGAACCCCCCGTACCGCCCGAACCACTGCCCTTGTCGTCGCCACAGGCCGCGGTGAGCAGCAGTACCCCGCCCATGACCAGCGCCATCGCACTCTTCCGCCCGTAGCGGTTGGTGGTGCGTATCGCGGTGCCGGCCGTCTTCCCCGTCTTCACGGTTTCTCCCCTCCCGGTATTCACTCTCTTGACGCGTTGAGTGCCCCCGTGAGTTGCACCGGACGTGGATCTTTCCGGGCCGGGCTGCGGGCGCGCCGGAGCAGGATAGCTAAGCCGTCCGAGTGAATCCTGAGAGGAGTCGGTTGACGCGGGCGTGAAACCGTGGTGAAGACAGGACGTAACGGGCGAACGGGACTTACGGCAGCGCCGAAGCCGACGGAGGAGCCGCCGAAGCGGACGCGGTGGCCGTCGCCCCCCGCCCCAGCGCGCTCCCCGCCACCCACTGCTCCCACGGCACGTTCCAGCCGTTCAGCCCGTTCTGCGGCGGCACGAAGTCCCCGGACGAGGCCTTCACCTCCAGCACGTCCCCCTCCAGGGTGTGCTCGAACAGCCAGCCCGCCGGGGAGTCCTTGCTCGCCCCGCCCTTGACGTCGGAGAGCCCGATGCAGCCGTGACTGGTGTTGGCGGCGCCGAACACCCCCGGGTCCGCCCAGTAGTTGCCGTGCACGAAGGTGCCGGAGGCGGTCAGCCGCATCGCGTGCGGCACGTCCTTGATGTCGTACTCGTCGCCCATGCCGACGGTCTGCGAGTTCATCCTGGTCACCTTGTACTTCTCCGACACCACCATCACCCCCCGGTAGGTGGAGTGGTCCCGGCTGCCGCCGGAGACCTTGAGCACCCGGACCACCTTGCCGCCCTGCCCCGCCCGGACGGTCAGGGTGTGGGCGTCCAGGTCGACGGTGGAGACCTGCGCCCGCCCGACGGTGAAGTGCAGCTCCCGGCTCTGGGTGCCGTACTCCCCCGGCGCGCCCTGCACGTCCTTGAGCCGCAGCGCCACCGTGACCCTCGTCCCGGCCGCCCAGTACGCCTGCGGGCGGAAGTCCAGCCGCTGCCCGTCGAACCAGTGCGCGGCCACCGGCACCGGCGGATCGGCGGTGACCTGCACCGCCTTCTCCACCGCCGCCCGGTCGGTGATCGGACGGCTGAACCGCAGCGAGACCGGCATCCCGACCCCGACCGTGGAACCGTCCTCCGGGGTGAAGAACGCCACGAAGGTGTGCGTCGGGGTGACGGTCGTGAACGCCGAGTGCTGGGCCGCCCGCTGCCCCTGGTCGTCCTCCGCCACGGAGTCCACCGTGAAGGCCGTCCCGAGCGGCAGCGGCCCGTCCGGCGCCCACGCGCCGCCGTCGGCCGCGATCGTGCCCGGCACCTCCGTGCCCTTCCCGTCCGCCAGCCGCACCGAGACCAGCCGCCCCTGCGCCACCGTCACCCGGACGGCCCCCTCCGGCCGCACGTCCTGCGCCCCGTCCACCGGCTGCACCGAGAGCACCGCCCGCGAGGGCGCCGCCGGGGCCGTACGCCCACCCGGCCCCACCGCGTCCCCGTCCGGCACGACCGGAGGCCCGCCGCACCCCGCCAGGACCGCCACGCAGCAGGCCACCGCCGCCACGCCCCGCGCCCACACCCGTCCACGGCGCCGCATCCCGGGGCCCTCCCACTGTTCAAGTCCGATGCCCGGAACAACGAGAACCCTCCCAACGAAGACACGCCGCCCCCGAAACCCCCGCTCCCGAAACCCCGGACCGCTTCCGGCCAACACATTCCGGGAAAGAGAAGGTGAATGGACCCAGAACACCCCGCCCAGGGAGGCCCCCGCCATGGCGTCAGAACAGCAGCTGAACCCCGGCAGCTGCCAACCCCTCGGCGCCCGCTACCACCTGGACCGCACGGGCCGGCGAGGCACCAACTTCGCCCTCTGGGCCCCCGCCGCCGAAGCCGTCGAACTGTGCCTGTTCGACGAGGACGGCCAGGAGACCCGCCACCACCTCACCGAGCAGGACGTCCAGGTCTGGCACGGCTTCCTCCCCGGCGTACGCCCCGGCACCCGCTACGGCTACCGCGTGCACGGCCGCTGGGACCCGTGGACCGGCGCCCGCTGGAACCCCGCCAAGCTGCTGCTCGACCCGTACGCCCGCGCCGTCGACGGCTGTTACACCTCCCACGACGCCGCCTGCGCGGCCGTCCGCAACTGGCCCGAGGCGGACGTCGCCGACACCGTCCGGGACAACCGCGACTCCGCGCCGTACGTGCCCAGGTCCGTGGTCGTCCACGACGAGGACGACTGGTCCGACGACCGCCGCCCGAAGACCCCGTGGGCCGAGACCGTCCTCTACGAGCTGCACGTGCGCGGCTTCACCATGCGCCACCCCGACGTCCCCCCGCCGCTGCGCGGCACCTACGCCGGCCTCGCCCACCCCGCCGCCCTCGCCCACCTCACCCGCCTCGGGGTGACGGCCGTCGAACTGCTGCCGGTGCACCAGTACGCCAGCGAGGACCACCTCCAGGCCCGCGGCCTGGTCAACTACTGGGGCTACAACACGATCGGCTACTTCGCCCCGCACGCCGGCTACTCCGCCTCCGGCTCCCGCGGCGGCCAGGTCGGCGAGTTCAAGCGGATGGTCCGCGCCCTGCACGCCGCCGGGATCGAGGTGATCCTGGACGTGGTGTTCAACCACACCGCCGAGGGCGCCGAACTCGGCCCCTCGCTCAGCCTCCGCGGCATCGACAACGCCGCCTACTACCGCCTCCCGCCCAACCGCCCGCGCGGCTACGCCGACTACACCGGCTGCGGCAACACCCTGGACACCCGCCGCCCCCAGGTGATCCGGCTGGTCACCGACTCGCTGCGGTACTGGGTCACCGAGATGGGCGTGGACGGCTTCCGCTTCGACCTGGCCGCCGCCCTGGCCCGCGGCGGCACGAACGGCGGCGACGCCGTCGACACCGACCACCCCTTCCTCGCCGCCGTCGCCCAGGACCCGGTGCTGAACCGGGTGAAGCTGATCGCCGAACCCTGGGACGTCGGCCCGGGCGGCTACCAGGTCGGCGGCTTCCCCCCGCTGTGGGCCGAGTGGAACGACAAGTACCGCGACACCGTCCGGGACTTCTGGCGCGGCGCCCGCCCGGACGTCCGCGAACTCGGCTACCGCCTCTCCGGCTCCTCCGACCTCTACCAGCGGGCCGGCCGCCGCCCGTACGCCTCGGTCAACTACGTGACGGCGCACGACGGTTTCACCCTGCGCGACCTGGTCTCCTACGACCGCAAGCACAACGAGGCCAACGGCGAGGACAACCGGGACGGCACCGACGACAACCGCTCCTGGAACCACGGCGCCGAGGGCGAGACCACCGACGAGCAGGTCAACCGGCTGCGCCTGCGCCAACTGCGCAACCTGACGGCCACCCTGCTGCTCTCCGCCGGCGTCCCGATGCTCACCGCCGGGGACGAGCTCGGCCGCACCCAGGGCGGCAACAACAACGCCTACTGCCAGGACAACGAGGTCGGCTGGCTGGACTGGTCCCTGCTGGAACAGCCCGGCTGGCAGGAGCTGTGCGCGCTCACCGCCCGGCTGGTCCGGCTGCGCCGGGACCACCCGGTGCTCCACCGGCGGGCGTTCTTCTCCGGCCGGGCCACCACCCCCGGCGGCCGGCCCGACCTCACCTGGTTCACCCCGCGGGGCACGGAGATGACCGAGGCCGACTGGTTCGCGCCGACCGCCTGCCTCGGCATGCTGCTCTCCGGCTCCGCGCTGCCCGAATGCGACGAGGCCGGGCGGCCGATCGGCGACGACGGCTTCCTGCTGCTGCTCAACGCGGGCCACGAACCGGTGGTGTTCACCCTGCCCGCGGCGGCGCCGGCCCCCGGCTGGGAGCCCCTGGTCGACACCGCCGCCGTACACCCCGACGAACCGTCCCCGGCCGGCACCGTCGTGCTGGGCGGGCGCTCGCTGCGGCTGCTGCGCGCGCCCGCCCCCGCCACGTAGCCGGGGCTCAGCTCCCGGCGTGCCCGAGCTCGACGTTCTCCAGCACGCCGATCGCGTCCGGCACCAGCACCGCCGCCGAGTAGTAGGTGCTCACCAGGTAGGAGGCGATCGCCTTCTCGTCGATGCCCATGAAGCGGACGTTCAGACCCGGCTCCACCTCGTCCGGGATGCCGATCTGGGTCAGGCCGACCACGCCCTGGTTGTCCTCGCCGACGCGCATCGCGATGAACGCGCTGGTCTGCTGGTCGGACACCGGGATCTTGTTGCACGGGAAGATCGGCACCCCGCGCCAGGTCGGCCGCTGCTTGCCGAGGACGTCGACGGTGGACGGGTAGACGCCGACCCGGTTGCACTCCCGCTCGAAGGCCGCGATCGCGCGCGGGTGGGCGAACAGGTAGTCGGTGTCGCGGCGCATGCTCAGCAGCTCGTCCAGGTCGTCCGGGGTGGGCGCCCCGGCGCGGGTCTGGATCCGCTGGTCGAAGTCGGTGTTGCCGAGCAGCCCGAACTCCGGGTTGTTGATGATCTCGTGCTCCTGCCGCTCCCGCAGGGCCTCGATGGTCAGCCGCAGCTGCTCCTCGGTCTGGTTCATCGGCTGGTTGTAGAGGTCCGCGACCCGGCTGTGCACCTTGAGCACGGTCTGCGCGACGCTCAGCTCGTACTCGCGCGGCCGCAGCTCGTAGTCCACGAAGGCGCCGGGCAGCTCGTACTCGCCCTGCCGGCCGGCCGCGAGGTCGATCTCCGCCTCGCCGTGCTCGTTCTGCGCCTGCGCGGCGTCGGCGGCGAAGCCCAGCAGCTGCTCGCGCAGCGACTCGGAACGGCCGATCAGCTCCTGGAGCACCGGCCAGGACAGCGCCATCGCGACCCCGGAGGTGCTCGCCTTCACGGTGTACGGCCAGCTGCCGCCGCCCTCGGTGATCGCCTCGTCGCCGACGTGGTCGCCGTCGGCGAGCGTGCCGAGCACCGTCACCTCGCCGTACTTGCCGGTGCCGATCCGGTCCACCTTGCCGTGCGCGATCAGGAACACCTCCTCGATCGGCGCCCCCTCCTGCACCAGCACCTCGCCCTGCGCGAAGTCCCGCTGCACGAACCGGCGGGCCAGCTCGGCCAGCACCTCCTCGTCCTCGAAGCCGCGCAGCGCCGGGACCTCGGCCAGCGAGGGGGCGACCACCGTCACCGCGGCGCCGGTCTTGGCGAAGCTCACCCGGCCGCGCCCGGGCGCGTAGCTCAGCCGCCGGTTGACCCGGTAGGTACCCGCGCTGACCTGCACCCACGGCAGCATCTTCAGCAGCCAGCGGGAGGTGATCTCCTGCATCTGCGGCTTCGACTTGGTCGTCGTCGCCAGGTTCCTCGCCGCGGTCGTGCTGAGGCTGAGCTGGGCCCGTACCTGCACGATTGCCGAGCCGGGGCCGGGGGTGGGCTCGGTTTCGACCGTCATCTGTGCACTCCTGTCACTCACGCACCACTGGACATCCGTACAGGACGTGTCATCGGCTCATCGGCAGGCGCCCGCAAGAGGCGCACGGCGCACTCCTACCTGCACGAATGGCGGCGCACGCCCCCTAATTCGCGCCCGCACCGCCCGTCCGAGTGGCCGGTTCTCGCCGGGCGCCACCGACAGGGGCGAAAAACCGGATGAGAAATGACGGCCCGTCTGCCTACCCTCACCGCGATGGCCGAGAACAGACAAGACCCCGAGAACCCGACCCCGGGAAGCCCCCAGAGCGACGGAACCGGCCCCGCCGGGCCCGGGCCGCGGCACTCCACGGTCCGCTCCCTGCTGCGCCTGTGGCCGTACGCGCGCGCCGTCCGCGGCCGGCTGGCCGTCTCGGTGACGGCCGCCACCCTCGGCATGCTCAGCACCCTCGCCGTCCCGGTGGTCCTCGGCCTGATCGTGGACGGCCCGCTCGCCGAGCACGACCTGGCCGGCCTCTGGCCGCTGGTCGGCCTGCTGCTGGTCCTCGGAATGGTCGAGTCCGCGCTGTTCTACACCCGCCGGGTGGTGCTGGCCCGCCCGCTGGCCGGGCTGGAGACGGCGATGCGCGGGGACCTCTTCGCCAAGCTCCAACGGCTGCCGGTCTCCTTCCACGACCGCTGGGGCTCCGGCCAGCTGCTCTCCCGGGCCACCGCCGACATGTACACCATGCGGCTGTTCCTGGCCTTCCCGCTGGTCTTCCTGATCGTCAACTCGGTGATGTTCCTGGCCGGCACCGTGGTGATGTTCACCCAGGACTGGCGGCTCGCGCTGATCGCCCTGGTGCCCGTCGTCCCGCTGTTCGTGCTCACCCGGCGGTTCGAGTCCGGCTTCTCCGGCGCCGCCCGGCTCGCCCAGGACCAGAACGGGGACATCGCCACCCTGGTCGAGGAGTCCGTCCTCGGCATCCGCATCCTCAAGGCCTTCGGCCGGCACCGGTCGATGACCGAGCGCTTCCGCGCCCAGGCCCAGGAGCTGCGGCGCACCGAACTGCGCAAGGCGCACCTGCTCGCCAACCTCTGGGCCGTCATCGTCGGCCTGCCGGAGATCGCGCTCGCCGGCGCCCTCGCCGTCGGCGCCTACCTGGTGGCCCACGACGACCTGAGCGCCGGCACCCTGGTCGCCTTCCTCTCCACCGCGCTCGCGCTGCGCTGGCCGGTCGAGTCGCTCGGCTGGCTGCTCGCCTACGCCAACGAGGCCGCCACCGCCACCGACCGCTTCTTCGAGGTGCTGGACGAACCGGACACCCCCGAGGCGGACGCCCCCGCCCCGGGCACCGCCGCCGCGCCCACCGCCCCGGACGGCATCCGCTTCACCGGCGTCCGCTTCCGCTACCCCGACGCCCCCGACGACAGCCCCGACCTGCTGGCCGGCGTCGACCTGCACATCCGCAGCGGCGAGACGATGGCCCTGGTCGGCGCCACCGGCAGCGGCAAGACCACCCTCACCGCCCTGCTCCCCCGGCTGTACGAGGCCACCGCCGGCACCATCACGCTGGACGGCCGGGACATCCGCGAACTGCCCCGGCCGCGGCTGCGCGAACTCGTCTCGGTCGCCTTCGAGGAGCCCACCCTGTTCTCCGCCACCGTCCGGGAGAACGTCCTGATGGGCGCCCCGGGCGCCGGCGACGAACAGCTGCGCACCGCCCTCGACACCGCCCAGGCCGGCTTCGTCGAGAAACTCCCGAACGGCCCGGACACCGAGGTCGGCGAGCAGGGCCTGAGCCTGTCCGGCGGCCAGCGCCAGCGCCTCGCGCTGGCCCGCGCGGTGGTCGGCGACCCGGCCTTCCTCGTCCTGGACGACCCGCTCTCCGCCCTGGACGTGCACACCGAGGCCCTCGTCGAGCGGGCCCTGCGCGAGGTCCTCGGCACCACCACCGCCCTGGTGGTCGCCCACCGCCCCAGCACCGTGCTGCTCGCCGACCGGGTCGCGGTGCTGGCGGACGGCCGGATCACGGCCGTCGGCACCCACCAGGAACTGCTGCGCGACTGCGCGCACTACCGGGAACTGATGTCGGGCGAGGCCGCCCTGATACCCGACGGCCCCCTCGCACCGGAAGGAGCGCGCGCATGACCACCACCGCCGAACCCGTACGGGCCGAACCCGTCGCGCCGGCCGAGGAGGAGCTCCCCCCGCCGCCCGCCGACGAGGAGGACATCCCCGTCCCACCCGGCGCGCCCCGGGCGCTGCTGCGCTCGCTGCTGCGCACCCACCGGGCCCGGATCACCGTCGCGATGGTGGTGATCCTGGTCCAGCAGGCCGCGCTCCAGTCCGGCCCGCTGCTGGTCGCGGTGGCGATGGACCGCGGCATCCCGGCGCTGCGCGAGCACGACTCCGGCCCGCTGATCGCCGTGGTCGCGGCCTACCTGTTCTGCGCGCTGCTCAGCCCGGTGCTGCAGTGGGTCTTCATCAAGATCAGCGCCCGGGTCAACCAGGACATCGTGCTGGAGCTGCGCGGCCGGATCTTCCGGCACGCCCAGCGGCTCAGCCTGGACTTCCACGAGCGCTACACCTCGGGCCGGATCATCTCCCGCGCCACCAGCGACATCGACGCGCTGCGCGAGCTGCTCTCCGAGGGCCTCCAGGAGCTGCTGACGGTCCTGCTGTCGGTCTGCTACATCTCGGTGCTGCTGGTGGTGCTGGACTGGCGGCTCGGCCTGGTCTCGCTGGCGTCCTTCCTGCCGCTGGCCCTGATCGCCCACTCCTTCCGCCGCCGCTCGCGCCGGGTCTACCGGCGCTCGCGCACCTCGGCCGCCTCGCTGATCGTCCGCTTCACCGAGACCATGAACGGCATCCGCCCGGTGCAGGCCTTCCGCCGGGAGAAGGCCAACGACGCCGCCTTCGCCGTGGTCAACCGGCAGTCCGCCACCGCCACCGCGGACGGCCTGCTGGAGATCGCCCGCTACGTCGGCCTCTCCCGCCTCACCGCCAACCTGTGGTTCGCCGGCGTGGTGCTGCTCGGCGCCTACCTGGTCGTCGACGACGCGCTGGAGCTGGGCGTGCTCACCGCCTTCGCGCTCTACCTGCGCCGGCTCTTCGACCCGGTCGACCAGCTGGCGATGTTCCTGAACAGCTACCAGTCGGCCGCCGCCGCCCTGGAGAAGATCGCCGGCCTGCTCGCCCACGAGCCGACCGTCGCCGAGCCGGCCGAACCCGCCGAGCTGCCGGAGGCCTCCGGCCAGGGCCGCGCGGTCGCCTTCGAGGGCACCCGCTTCGCCTACCGGACGGGCAAGGAGGTGCTGCCGGCCTTCGACCTGCTGATCCCCGCCGGGCAGACGGTCGCGGTGGTCGGCGCGACGGGCGCGGGCAAGTCCACGGTCGCCAAGCTGCTGGCCCGCTTCTACGACCCGACCGACGGCCGGATCCGGCTGGACGGCGTGGACCTGCGCGACCTGGCCACCCCCGAACTGCGGCGCGGCGTCGTGATGGTGACCCAGGAGTCCTTCCTGTTCTCCGGCACCGTCGCCGAGAACATCGCGGTCGGCCGCCCCGGCGCCACCCGGGAGGAGGTCGAGCAGGCCGCCCGGGACATCGGCGCGTACGAGTTCATCGCCGCCCTGCCGGACGGCTTCGACACCGACGTGCGCAAGCGCGGCGGCCGGATCTCGGCCGGCCAGCGCCAGCTGGTGGCCTTCGCCCGCGCACTGCTGGCCGACCCGGCGGTGCTGATCCTGGACGAGGCGACCAGCTCGCTGGACGTCCCCGGGGAGCAGGCCGTGCAGCGGGCCATGCGCACCGTGCTGGCCGGCCGGACGGCCGTGATCATCGCCCACCGGCTCTCCACCGTGGAGATCGCCGACCGTGTCCTGGTGATGGACCAGGGCCGGATCGTGGAGGATGGCTCCCCACAGGAGCTGATCGACGGCTCCGGCCGTTTCGCCGCCCTCCACCGGGCCTGGCGGGACAGCCTGGTCTAGGGCCCCGGCCCGGACCCCACGAATGTGCCCGTCCGGGTGCGCCGTCACGCACCCGGCCGGGCATTCCCCATTTCCCGCACGGAGGTACGCGGGCGGCCGCCCACCCGGTTCACCACCGGTGGACGGCCGCCCGCGGCCTCAGCGCAGCAGCCCCGCGTCCATCCCGGCCGACTCGGCCGGCAGCGCGACCAGCCCCAGCTCGGCCGGCGAGGCCAGCCGCGGGTGCGCGGGCAGCACCCGGACGGTGTAGCCGAACGGGCCGGTCCGGCAGAGCTCCAGCGAGCCCTCATAGCGGATCCGGCCGTCCAGATCGGGCCCGCCGACCGGCTTGAGGGCGAGCAGGCAGGCGTCCGAGATCCGGTCCCGCTCGTCCACCCGGCCGGAGACCGCCTGCACCTCGACGTCGCCCGGCCGCAGCGTCCCGAGCGCGACCTGCACCCGCAGCTCCAGCGAACTGCCCAGCTCCTGCGCCTCGGTCGGGCAGTCCGCCTCGACGTGCTCGACCCGGACGGCCGGCCAGGCCTCCCGGACCGTCGCCTTCCAGAGCGCCAGCTCGCGCGCGCCGTGGCCGTGCTGCCCGGCCAGCTCCCGCTGGGCCTGCGCCGCCGGGGCGTACAGCCGCTCGACGTACTCCCGGACCATCCGCCCGGCCAGCACCTTGGGCCCGAGGGTGACCAGGGTGTGCCGGACCATGGCGATCCACTGCTGCGGCAGCCCGTCCGCGTCCCGGTCGTAGAACCGGGCGGCGACCTGGTTCTCGATCAGGTCGTAGAGCGCGGCCGCCTCGATGTCGTCGCGCCGCTCGGCCTCGCCGCTGTCCGGGTCGAGCGCCCCGCCGCTCTCGTCGGCCGTGGGGATCGCCCAGCCGTTGCGGCCGTCGAACCACTCGTCCCACCAGCCGTCCAGGACGGACAGGTTGAGGCAGCCGTTGAGCGCCGCCTTCATCCCGGAGGTGCCGCAGGCCTCCAGCGGGCGCAGCGGGTTGTTCAGCCAGACGTCGCAGCCCGGGTAGAGGCGCTGGGCCATCGCCATGTCGTAGTCCGGCAGGAAGACGATCCGGTGCCGCACCGCCGGGTCGTCGGCGAAGGCGACCATCTGCTGGATCAGCCGCTTGCCGCCGTCGTCCGCCGGGTGGGCCTTGCCGGCGACCACGATCTGCACCGGCCTGGTGGGGTGCAGCAGCAGCGCGCGCAGCCGCTCCTGGTCGCGCAGCATCAGGGTGAGCCGCTTGTACGAGGGCACCCGGCGGGCGAAGCCGATGGTGAGCACGTCGGGGTCGAGCACCGAGGAGACCCAGCCGAGCTCGGCCTCGCCGGCCCCGCGCCGGCGCCAGGAGGCGTGCAGCCGGCGGCGGGCCTCCTCCACCAGCTGGGCCCGCAGGGCGCGCCGCAGTTGCCAGACCTCGGTGTTGCCGATCCGCTCCAGACCCGTCCAGCGCTTGCTCTCGCCGGTGGTCATCGCCTCCTCGGCGCGCTCGGCGCCGATCTCGGCGGCGCCGAGCCGGACCACCGCCGGGTCGATCCAGGTGGCGGCGTGCACGCCGTTGGTGACCGAGGTGATCGGCACCTCGGCCGGGTCGAAGCCGGGCCACAGGCCGTTGAACATCGAGCGGCTGACCTCGCCGTGCAGGGTGGAGACCCCGTTGGCGCGCTGGGCCAGCCGCAGGCCCATGGCGGCCATGTTGAAGAGCTTCGGGTCCCCGTCCTGCCAGCTCTCGGCGCCGAGCGCGAGCACCTGCTCGACCGGCACGCCGGGCAGCGCGGCGTCGCCGCCGAAGTGGCGGGCGACCAGCTCGCGGTCGAAGCGGTCGATGCCGGCCGGGACGGGCGTGTGGGTGGTGAAGAGGGTGCCGGCCCGGACGGCCTCCAGGGCGGCGGCGAAGTCGAGGCCGGTCCGGTCGTCGGCGACCAGTTCGCGGATGCGCTCCACGCCGAGGAAGCCGGCGTGGCCCTCGTTGGTGTGGAAGACGTCGGGGGCGGGGTGCCCGGTGAGCCGGCAGTAGGCGCGCACCGCCCGGACGCCGCCGATGCCGAGCAGCATCTCCTGGAGCAGCCGGTGCTCGCTGCCGCCGCCGTACAGCCGGTCGGTGACGTCCCGCTCGGCGGGCGAGTTGGCCTCGATGTCGGAGTCGAGCAGCAGCAGCGGGACCCGCCCGACCTGGGCCTTCCAGATGTGGGCGGCCAGGGTGCGGCCGCCGGGCAGGGCCAGGTCGACCCGGCCGGGGGTGCCGTCGGCCTCCCGCAGCAGGCTGACCGCGAGTTCGTCCGGGTCGAGCAGCGGATAGCGCTCCTGCTGCCAGCCGTCCCGGCTCAGGGACTGGCGGAAGTAGCCGTGCCGGTAGAACAGGCCGACGCCGACGACCGGCACGCCGAGGTCGCTGGCGGCCTTGAGGTGGTCGCCGGCCAGGATGCCGAGCCCACCGGAGTACTGGGGCAGCGCGGCGGCGATGCCGTACTCGGGCGAGAAGTAGGCGATCGCGGCGGGCAGCGGGGCGGCATCGGACTGCTGCCGGGTCTGGTACCAGCGGGGGCCGGTCAGGTACTCGCGCAGGTCGTCGGCGAGGTCGCCGAGTCTGCGCAGGAAGCGCCGGTCGGCGGCGAGCGCGGCCAGCCGGGCGGCCGGGACCTCCCCGAGCAGCCGCACCGGGTCCTCGCCGGTCGCGGCCCAGACCTCCGGGTCCACGGACCGGAAGAGGTCCCTGGTCTCGGGGTGCCAGGACCAGCGCAGGTTGAGGGCCAGCTCGTGCAGCGGCTGGAGTTGTTCGGGCAGGACGGTGCGGACGGTGAATCTGCGGATTGCCTTCACGGCGTGAAGCGTAGCCGTGGCGGTCGGCCGGACAGTGCGTCAAGTGGACTATTGGGCATCCGTTCGGGCTATTGATGAGATCGCATTCGGCGCATTGGACTGCACGGGGGGCGCGCGAGGCGCACATTTCGGGGGCCCGCGCTACCAATACGTGAACTCTTCGGTACGGCTTCATTTCCGATGGCGCATCCACCCGGGAGAAGGCCCGAAACTACTGTCGTACCGCTGCAAAAACCTTGTCGCCGGTGCGAGGATGACCGAAGGTCGTTGATGCAGTGGGGAGTACGACGACGGGTGGCGTCCCCCGCGAAGCAGCACGTCCGAATCCTTTTCGTGTTGTCCGTTCCCGTCCTTCTTAGCCCATTCGGCGCTCACCGCGCACGGACGCGTGTCCTCCCTACCGGCCCGCTCGTTCACGGGTGGACCGGGTCGGCCGGGGCGCGCCCGGCGGAGGCGTGCGCCGGGACGCACACGGGCTCCGGGGCGTCCCACCGCCGGCTCGGCGGGCGCCGGGCAGGTTGCCGGGAACAGCGGCGCGGGCAGGCTTCCGGTCGCACGTCCTCCCCACCCAGCAGTCCTCCGGTACTCCCCCGGCCCGTACCCAGGCCCGCGGGGAGCTGCCGCCGATCTCGGGCAGGAGCTTGGCATGCACGGCGACACGCGGGACCAGTCCACACCGGTGGCCGAAGGCCTCGACGCAGCGGTCGCGGAATCCGCCGGACGGATGGATTCTGACACTCGGACAGATCCGGCGATGCCGGCGCCGAGGGCCTCCGGGGCGGTCCGTGCCGGATCCTCCGAATCCGAAGCCCCCTCGACGGCCCGGCACCCCGCGGCCGAGGAGGACCGGGCGGCGGCACCCCGCAGGCGCACCACCACCACGCGCCGCACCACCGCCACCACCCCGAAGACCGCAGCTCCGAAGACCGCAGCTCCGAAGGCCGCCACCGCGGAGGCCGCCGGGTCCGCCTCCGCGAAGGCCCCGGCCACCGGGGCAGCCGCCCGGAAGGCCCCCGCTCGCAAGCCCTCCGCCCGCAAGACGACAGAGAGCGACACCGTGATCGGCCGCATCCCCGTCCTGGACGTCAGTCCCCTCGTCGACGCCGGCCGCCGCCCGGCCAAGGCCGTCGTCGGCGAGACCTTCCTGGTCACCGCGACCGTCTTCCGCGAGGGCCACGACGCCGTCAACGCCAACGTGGTGCTGCGCGACCCGCGCGGCCGCAGCGGCCCGTGGACGCCGATGCGCGAGCTGGCCGAGGGCACCGACCGCTGGGGCGCGCACGTCACCCCGACCGCGCCCGGCCGCTGGTCGTACCTGGTGGAGGCGTGGAGCGACCCGGTCGCCACCTGGCGCCGGACCGCCGCGGTGAAGCTGCCCGCCGGGATCGACACCGCGCTGGTCCTGGAGGAGGGCGCCCGGCTGCTGGAGCAGGCCGCGGCCGGGGTGCCCAAGAAGGAGGGCCGCGCCGACGTGCTGGCCGCCGCCGACGCGCTGCGCGACCAGACCCTGCCGCCGCTGTCCCGGCTGGCCGCCGCGCTCGCCCCCGAGGTGCTCGACGCGCTGGTCCGCCACCCGCTGCGCGAGCTGCTCAGCGCCTCCCGCCCGATGCCGCTCCAGGTCGACCGCGAGCGCGCGCTGTTCGGCTCCTGGTACGAGTTCTTCCCCCGGTCGGAGGGCGCCGTGGTGGACCCGGCCGGCGTCGAGCCGCCGCGCCCGGGCAACCTGCGCAGCGCCGCCGAACGCCTGCCGGCCGTCGCCGCGATGGGCTTCGACGTGGTCTACCTGCCGCCGGTCCACCCGATCGGCCGAGCCTTCCGCAAGGGCCCGGACAACACCCTGACGGCCGGCCCGCACGACGTCGGCTCGCCCTGGGCGATCGGCTCCCCCGAGGGCGGCCACGACGCCGTCCACCCGGACCTCGGCACCATCGAGGACTTCGACCACTTCGTCGCCGAGGCCAAGGCGCTGCACCTGGAGGTGGCGCTGGACTTCGCCCTCCAGTGCTCCCCCGACCACCCCTGGGTGAACAAGCATCCGGAATGGTTCAGCCACCGCACCGACGGCACCATCGCGTACGCCGAGAATCCGCCGAAGAAGTACCAGGACATCTATCCGGTCAACTTCGACCAGGACATGGACGGAATCGTCAAGGAAACCATCCGGATCCTCCGGTTCTGGATGTCGCACGGCGTCCGGATCTTCCGGGTCGACAACCCGCACACCAAACCGGTGGTGTTCTGGGAGAAGGTGCTCGCCGACGTCGCCCGGACCGACCCCGACGTGGTGTTCCTGGCGGAGGCCTTCACCCGCCCCGCGATGATGCACACCCTGGCGAAGATCGGTTTCCACCAGTCGTACACGTACTTCACCTGGCGCACCACCAAACCGGAACTCACCGACTACCTCACCGAACTCAGCGGTGACGCCGCCGCCTACATGCGGCCCAACTTCTTCGCCAACACGCCGGACATCCTGCACGAGTACCTCCAGCACGGCGGCCGGGCCGCCTTCGCGATCCGCGCGGTGCTCGCCGCCACCCTCTCCCCCAGCTACGGCGTCTACGCCGGCTTCGAGCTGTACGAGAACGAGCCGGCCCACCCGGGCTCCGAGGAGTACCTCCACTCGGAGAAGTACGAACTGCGCCCGCGCGACTGGAGCCGCACCGACACCCTGGCCCCGCTGCTGACCGTGCTGAACCGGCTGCGCCGCCGCCACCCCGCCCTCCAGCAGCTGCGCGACCTGCGCTTCCACCCCACCGACAACGACCAGGTGCTCGCCTACTCCAAGACCGCGACCACCCCCGAGGGGCTCACCGACCAGGTCGTCACCGTGGTGAACCTCGACCCGCACCACGTCCAGGAGGCCACCGTCACGCTCGACGGCGACGGCCCGTACGCGGTGCACGACGAGCTCACCGGCGCCGTCTACACCTGGGGCCGGCACAACTACGTCCGGCTCGATCCCTCAGCCGAGCCGGCTCACCTCCTCACGGTTCGGAGGAACCCAGCGTGACAGTGAACGAGCCCGTCCCCGACACCTTCCCCGAGACCTCGAAGAAGAAGCTCGACCCGCAGTGGTTCAAGCGTGCGGTCTTCTACGAGGTGCTGGTGCGGTCCTTCCAGGACAGCAACGGCGACGGTGTCGGGGACCTCAAGGGGCTCACGGCCAAGCTCGACTACCTCCAGTGGCTCGGGATCGACTGCCTCTGGCTCCCCCCGTTCTTCGCCTCGCCGCTGCGCGACGGCGGGTACGACGTCTCCGACTACACCTCGGTGCTGCCGGAGTTCGGCGACCTCGCCGACTTCATGGAGTTCGTCGACGCCGCCCACGCCCGCGGCATGCGCATCGTGATCGACTTCGTCATGAATCACACCAGCGACCAGCACCCGTGGTTCCAGGCCTCCCGCTCCGACCCGGACGGGCCCTACGGCGACTTCTACATGTGGGCCGACGACGACAAGCAGTACCCGGACGCCCGGATCATCTTCGTCGACACCGAGACCTCCAACTGGACCTACGACCCGGTCCGCAAGCAGTACTTCTGGCACCGCTTCTTCTCGCACCAGCCGGACCTCAACTACGACAACCCCCGGGTCCAGGACGAGATGATCGCCGGGCTGCGGTTCTGGCTCGACCTCGGCATCGACGGCTTCCGGCTGGACGCGGTGCCGTACCTGTTCGCCCGCGAGGGCACCAACTGCGAGAACCTCCCGGAGACCCACGAGTTCCTCCAGCGGGTCCGCAAGGAGATCGACGCCAACTACCCGGACACCGTGCTGCTCGCCGAGGCCAACCAGTGGCCGGAGGACGTCGTCGACTACTTCGGCGACTTCGCCTCCGGCGGCGACGAGTGCCACATGGCGTTCCACTTCCCGGTGATGCCCCGGATCTTCATGGCGGTGCGCCGGGAGTCCCGCTACCCGGTGTCCGAGATCCTCGCCAAGACCCCGCAGATCCCCGGCGGCTGCCAGTGGGGCATCTTCCTGCGCAACCACGACGAGCTGACCCTGGAGATGGTCACCGACGAGGAGCGCGACTACATGTACGCGGAGTACGCCAAGGACCCGCGGATGCGCGCCAACGTGGGCATCCGCCGCCGGCTCGCCCCGCTGCTGGAGAACGACCGCAACCAGATCGAGCTGTTCACCGCGCTGCTGCTCTCCCTGCCCGGCTCGCCGGTCCTCTACTACGGGGACGAGATCGGCATGGGCGACAACATCTGGCTCGGCGACCGGGACGGCGTGCGCACCCCGATGCAGTGGACCCCGGACCGCAACGCGGGTTTCTCCTCCGCCGACCCGGGCAGGCTCAGTCTGCCGCCCATCATGGACCCGGTGTACGGCTATCAGGTGACCAACGTCGAGGCGCAGCAGAGCAGTTCGAGCTCCCTGCTGCACTGGACGCGTCGCATGATCGAGATCCGCAAGCTCAATCCGGCGTTCGGCCTCGGCAGCTACGCCGAACTGCCCTCCAGCAACCCCGCCGTGCTGGCCTTCGTGCGCGAGTACGAGGGGGACCTGGTCATGTGCGTGAACAACTTCTCGCGGTTCGCGCAGCCGACCGAGCTGGACCTGCGGCAGTACGGCGGGCGGTACCCGGTCGAGCTGATCGGCGGGGTGCGCTTCCCGTCGATCGGCGAGTGGCCCTACCTGCTCACCCTGGCCGGGCACGGCTTCTACTGGTTCCAGCTCCGGCAGCCCCCGCGCCTGAGCGGGACCAGGCGATCGAAGTAACGATCCGCCGCACGTGGCACAGCAGCCGTGAACAGCACCACCAGACCCTCCGGGGGCGCGAGTTGAACCCCCGCGCCCCCGGAGTTCTCTGCACCACCGCGTACGGAGAACAGCCCAACGGCCACCCACACGAAGGCGTGACACCCGAGCCGTGCTCGCGTGCCGCGACCGCCGCGCCGCCGCAATCCGGAAGACTGACGGACCCGGCCACGACCCGTCGGGCAGTCCGCGTGCTTCCGGGGAAAGGGAGCCATGTCCGAAACCTCCCGTTCTCAAGCCCACCTCCAGGACGACGCCCCCACCGGTCCCGCCACCCCCGCGGGCACCCGGGGCGCCGGGGCCCGGAGAACCGCCCTGGGCGTCAGCGAACTCGTCCAGGCGGCCCTGCCACTGATCGCCTCCTGGCTGCCCACCCAGCGCTGGTACGCCGGCAAGGGAAGGCCCATCACCGGCCTCACCCCGGTCGTCGGCACCCCGCTGCAGGTCGGCGACCCGGCCCTGCTGCACCTCCTGCTGCGGGTCGAACACGCCACCACGGCCGGCGCCCCGCACGGCGACATCTACCAGCTGCTGCTCGGCATCCGCTCCGGCGGGCTCGGGGACATCGGGCCCGCCGCCGTGCTCGGCCGGCTCAGCCAGGGCCCGTACGACGGCGCGACCCTCTACGACGCGGTGCACGACCCCGAACTCACCGGACGGCTGCTCGAACACCTGGCCACCGGGGACCGCTTCGGCGCGCTCTCCTTCCGCCGCACCCCCGGCTCCGGACTGCCCGCCAACCTCCCCGGCCGCGCCTCCACCGCCGAGCAGTCCAACAGCTCGGTCATCTACGGCACCTCGTACATCCTCAAGCTGTTCCGCCGCATCCACCCCGGCACCAACCCCGACCTCGAACTGTCGCTCGCGCTCTCCCGGGCCGGCTCCACCCGCATCCCCCGGGTCGCCGCCTGGTTCGAGAGCCGGATGGAACGCGCCGAACCCGCCACCCTCGGACTCCTGCAGCGCTACCTGCCGGACGCCGAGGACGGCTGGGAACTCGCCCTCGACCAGGTCGGCCGGCTCAAGGGGGACCGCTCCCCCGGCAACTTCGCCATCGAGGCGCACCGGCTCGGCCGGGCCACCGCCGAGGTGCACCGGGTCCTCGCCCGCTCGATGCCCGTCGCCCGGCTCGACCGCGCCCAGACCGGACGGCTGGCCGGCGCCATGGCCGACCGGCTGGACAGCGCCGTCGCCGCCGTCCCCGGCCTGCTGCGCTTCCGGGCCGCCCTGCGCACCGCCTTCCAGCAGCTCGCCGACGCCCACCCGGACGGCCTGCCGGTCCAGCGCATCCACGGCGACCTCCACCTCGGACAGGCCATGCGCACCCCGCACGGCTGGGTGCTGCTGGACTTCGAGGGCGAGCCCGCCAAGTCCGTCAACGAGCGCCGCGAACCGCAGCCCGCCCTGCGCGACGTCGCCGCGATGCTGCGCTCCTTCGACTACGCGGCCGCCCACCTGCTGGCCGGCGGCCCCGTCGACCCGGAACTGGCCCACCTGGCCGCCGCCTGGGCCCAGCGCAACCGCACCGCCTACGGCGCCGGCTACACCGCCGGCGGCGGCGCCGACCCGGCCGCCTCGCCGGAGCTGATGCGGGCGCTGGAGATCGACAAGGCGGTCTACGAGGTGGTGTACGAGGCCCGGCACCGGCCGAGCTGGCTGCCGATCCCGCTGGCCGCGATCAACCGGCTCGCCCTGTCCGTCTGACCGGCCCTTCCCGTACCCACGCCTTTTCCGCACCGCCCGATTCCCGCACCGCCCGTCTCCGCACTACGCGTCTCCCGTCCCACCCGTTTCCTGTCCCGACCGTTTCCTGTCCCGCCCGCAGGAGTTCGCCCACCCCGCCGCAGGAGGACCCCGCCGTGACGCCGATCGACCCGACCGGCCGCCCCACCCGCCCCGTACCGGCCACCTTCCTGGCCGGACCGCTCCCCGCCGAAGGCCACACCGGCCACGAGCACGGGGCGCACCGGGCGGCCGAGGAGGAGGGGGGCGCCGGCACCGGCTCGGAGCCCCCGGACGCCCTCCCGTCCCCGGCCGACCCACTCGCGGCCCCGCAGCCCCGGGGGGCCGAGCGCCCGGCCCCCACCGGGGCGCTGCGGCTGCCCGAGGCACCGCTGCCGCCGGCCGAGGTCGACCGGCTGGTGGGCGGGCAGCACCACGACCCGCACGCGCTGCTCGGCGCGCACCCGGTGCACGGCGGCACGGCGATCCGGGTGCTGCGCCCGTTCGCCGAGCGGGTGGTCGTCGAGACCGCCCACGGCCCGGCCGAACTCACCCACCAGCAGAGCGGGTTGTTCACCGGCCTGGTGGCCGGCGGCGAACCGCCGGAGTACACCCTGCTGGTGACGTACCCCGACGGCGAGCCGCTGCGCCAGCACGACGGCTACCGCACCCCGCCCACCCTCGGCGAACTCGACCTGCACCTGATCTCCGAGGGCCGGCACGAGCAGCTGTGGCGGGCGCTCGGCTCGCACGTGCGCACCGTCGACGGGGTGGCCGGCACCGCCTTCGCGGTCTGGGCGCCGAACGCCGTCGGGGTCCGGCTGATCGGCGGCTTCAACCACTGGAACGGCACCGGGCACCCGATGCGCTCGCTCGGCTCGTCCGGGATCTGGGAGCTGTTCGTCCCCGGCCTGGCCGAGGGCGCCACCTACAAGTACGAGGTGCACACCCGGCAGGGCTGGGTGCTGGACAAGGCCGACCCGCTGGCCCGGGCCGCCCAGTGCCCGCCCGGCACCGCCTCGGTGGTCACCTCCTCCGACTACGCCTGGCAGGACGCCGAGTGGATGGCCCGCCGGGCCCGCGCCGCGCACCACCGGGCCCCGATGTCGGTGTACGAGCTGCACCTGCCCTCCTGGCGCCCGGACCTCACCACCTACCGCGCCATCGCCGAGGAACTGCCGCGCTACCTCCAGGAGTTGAACTTCACCCACGTGGAGCTCATGCCGGTGATGGAGCACCCCTTCGGCGGCTCCTGGGGCTACCAGGTGTCCGGCTACTACGCCCCCACCGCCCGGCTCGGCGGCCCCGACGACTTCCGGTACCTGGTGGACACCCTGCACCGGCACGGCATCGGCGTGATCGTCGACTGGGTGCCCGCGCACTTCCCCAAGGACGACTTCGCGCTCGCCCGCTTCGACGGCGAGCCGCTGTACGAGCCCGCCGACCCGCTGCGCGCCGAGCACCCCGACTGGGGGACGCTGGAGTTCGACTACGGCCGCAAGGAGGTGCGCAACTTCCTCGTCGCCAACGCGGTGTACTGGTGCGAGGAGTTCCACGTCGACGGCCTGCGGGTGGACGCCGTCGCCTCGATGCTCTACCTCGACTACTCCCGCGAGGGCGGCGACTGGACCCCCAACCGGTTCGGCGGCCGGGAGAACCTGGACGCCGCCTCCTTCCTCCAGGAGATGAACGCCACCGTCTACCGGCGCTGCCCGGGCGCGGTGACCATCGCCGAGGAGTCCACCGCCTGGGACGGGGTCACCCGCCCCACCGACGCCGGCGGCCTCGGCTTCGGGCTGAAGTGGAACATGGGCTGGATGCACGACTCGCTGGTCTACATGTCCAAGGAGCCGGTGCACCGCAAGTACCACCACAACGAGATCACCTTCTCGATGGTGTACGCCTACTCCGAGAACTACGTCCTGCCGATCTCGCACGACGAGGTGGTGCACGGCAAGCGGGCGCTGGTCTCCAAGATGCCCGGCGACTGGTGGCAGCAGCGCGCCAACCACCGCGCCTACCTCGGCTTCATGTGGTCCCACCCGGGCAAGCAGCTGCTGTTCATGGGGCAGGAGTTCGCCCAGGGCGCGGAGTGGGACCACGAGCAGGGCCCGCAGTGGTGGGTGCTCGACGAGCGGTGGCCGGCCCACGAGGAGCACCTCGGGGTGCGCCGACTGGTCCGCGACCTCAACCGGCGCTACCTCGACACCCCGGCGCTGTGGGAGCTGGACACCGTCCCGGAGGGCTTCCGCTGGCTCGACGGCGGCGCCGCCGAGGACAACCTGCTCTCCTTCGTCCGGTACGCGGCCGACGGCTCGCCGCTGGTCGCGGTCTGCAACTTCTCGCCGGTCGTCCGGCACGGCCACCGGGTCGGGCTGCCCCGGCTGGCGGGCCGCGACCAGCTGTGGGAGGAGGCGCTGAACACCGACGCCGAGGAGTACGGCGGCAGCGGCGTCGGCAACTCCCACCCGGTCAAGGCCGAGCCGGTGGAGTGGGACGGCCAGCCCCGGTCCGCCGAACTGGTCCTCCCCCCGCTCTCCACCGTCTGGCTCCGCCCCGCACGCTGAGCGCCGGGCGCCTCCGGTGCCCCGGACGCCCCGGGTGCCCGCCCCGTCGGCGGGCACCCGGGGCGGGACCTCCGCCCCTTGCCCGAACCCCGTCGCTCTGCTCGCGGACACCCGTTCGGGGTGCGAAGGTATGGTCGATATGACCACTTTCCGAGACGACGGGACGGAGACAACCACGTGGCGCGCAGCGTGTACGTGACCGGCATCGACCGGGGGGACGGCCGCCAGGCGGTCGAACTCGGGGTCATGGAACTGCTCACCCGCCAGGTGGACCGGGTCGGGGTGTTCCGCCCGCTGGTGCACGCCGCCCCCGGGCAGCCGGGCTCCGACCACGTGGTCGAGCTGCTGCGCGGCCGCTACCGGCTCGACCTGCCCAGCAGCGAGCTGTACGGCCTCGGCTACGAGGAGGCCGCCGCCCTCCAGGCCGCCCACGGGCAGGACGAACTGGTCTCCGCCCTGGTCGACCGCTTCCACGCGCTGGAGCGGCGCTGCCAGGCCGTCCTGGTGCTCGGCACCGACTTCGCCGACACCAGCATCCCGGACGAACTCGCCTTCAACGCCCGCCTGGCCAACGAGTTCGGCGCCGCCGTGCTGCCGGTGGTCGGCGGGCACGGCGAGGACCCCGAGACGGTGGTCGCCGAGCTGCTGGGCGCCCACCGCGCCTACACCGACCTCGGCTGCCAGACCCTGGCGATGATCGCCAACCGGGTCGCCCCCGGCGCCAAGCAGCGCATCCAGCGCACCCTCACCGAGAAGCTGCCCGTCCCCGCCTACGTCATCCCGGAGGAGCCGGCCCTGGCCGCGCCCACCGTCGCCCAGCTGGTCGAGGCGACCGGCGCCGAGGTGCTGCTCGGGGACGCCGCCGGCCTCGCCCGGGACGTGCGCGGCTACGTCTTCGGCGGCGCCATGCTGCCCACCTTCCTGGACGCGCTGACCGAGGGCGCCCTGGTGGTCACCCCCGGGGACCGCGCCGACCTGGTGATCGGCTCGCTGGCCGCGCACGCCGCCGGCGCCCCGCCGATCGCCGGCGTGCTGCTGACGCTCGGCCAGCACCCCGGCCCCAACGTGATGGCGCTGGCCGCCCGGCTCGCCCCCGGCACCCCGGTCGCGGTCGTCCCCGAGGGCAGCTGGCCCACCGCCGCCCACCTGACCCACCTGGAGGGCAAGCTCACCTCGGCCAGCCCCCGGAAGGCCGAGATCGCCCTCGGCCTGTTCGAACTGCACGTCGACACCGCCGAGTTGACCAACCTGATCGAGGTCGGCCGGTCCGAGCGGGTCACCCCGATGATGTTCGAGCACGAGCTGCTGGAGCGCGCCCGGGGCACCCGCCGGCACGTCGTCCTGCCGGAGGGCACCGAGGAGCGGGTGCTGCGCGCCGCCGAGATCCTGCTGCGCCGCAACATCTGCGACCTCACCCTGCTCGGCGAGGCGGACGCCGTCCGCCGCAAGGCGTCGAGCCTGAGCATCGACCTCCCGGCCGAGGACCCGGCCGCCGACCGCGCCCAGGTGCGGATCGTCGACCCGGCCACCAGCCCGCTGCGCCGCCAGTTCGCCGAGCTGTACGCGAAGCTGCGCGCCCACAAGGGGATGACCGTCGAACTGGCCCTGGACGTGGTCACCGACGTCTCGTACTTCGGCACCCTGATGGTCCAGGAGGGCATCGCGGACGGCATGGTCTCCGGCGCGGCGCACTCCACCGCCGCCACCATCCGGCCCGCCTTCGAGGTGATCAAGACCTCGCCGGGCGCCTCGATCGTCTCCTCGGTCTTCTTCATGTGCCTGGCCGACCGGGTGCTGGTGTACGGCGACTGCGCGGTCAACCCCGACCCGGACGCCCAGCAGCTGGCCGACATCGCCATCCAGTCGGCCGCCACCGCCGCCCAGTTCGGGGTGGAGCCGCGGGTCGCGATGCTCTCGTACTCGACCGGCACCTCCGGCTCCGGCGCGGACGTCGACAAGGTCCGCAAGGCCACCGAGCTGGTCCGCGAGCTGCGGCCGGACATCCTGGTCGAGGGCCCGATCCAGTACGACGCGGCGGTGGACGCCCGGGTCGCGGCCACCAAACTGCCGGGCTCCCCGGTGGCCGGGCGGGCCACCGTGCTGATCTTCCCGGACCTCAACACCGGCAACAACACCTACAAGGCGGTCCAGCGCTCGGCCGGGGCCGTCGCCGTCGGCCCGGTGCTCCAGGGGCTGCGCAAGCCCGTCAACGACCTCTCCCGCGGGGCGCTGGTGCAGGACATCGTCAACACCGTCGCGATCACCGCCATCCAGTCCCAGGACCACGCCTCCCAGGACCACGCCTCCCAGGACCGCACCTCCCAGGACCTCGCGTCGGACAGCAAGGAGCTCCCCGCATGAGCAAGGGCACCCGCGTCCTCGTCCTGAACGCCGGCTCCTCGTCGGTGAAGTACCAGCTGATCGACATGCTGGACGGGGCCAGGCTGGCCGCCGGACTGGTCGAGCGGATCGGCGAGGCCGGCGGGCGGCTGGTGCACACCCCGCGCACCGGCGGGCCGCGCGAGACCGTCCAGGCCTTCCCGGACCACGCCGCCGCGCTCAAGGCCGTCGCCGAGGAGCTGTCCGCCGACGGCGTCGGGCTGGACTCCCCCGAGCTGGCCGCGATCGGCCACCGGGTGGTGCACGGCGGCCTGCGGTTCACCGAGCCGACCGTGATCACCGACGACGTGCTCAAGGAGATCCGCCGGCTGATCCCGGTCGCCCCGCTGCACAACCCGGCCAACATCACCGGCATCGAGGTCGCCCGGGCCCTGCGCCCCGACCTCCCCCAGGTGGCCGTCTTCGACACCGCCTTCCACGCCTCGATGCCCGAGTACTCGGCCCGGTACGCGATCGACAAGGACGTCGCCGACCGGCACCGGGTGCGCCGCTACGGCTTCCACGGCACCTCGCACCAGTACGTCTCGCGGGCCACCGCCCGGCTGCTCGGCAAGGACCCGGCCGAGGTCAACGTGATCGTGCTGCACCTGGGCAACGGCGCCTCCGCCTCGGCGGTCGCCGGCGGCCGCTGCGTGGACACCTCGATGGGCCTGACCCCGCTGGAGGGCCTGGTCATGGGCACCCGGTCGGGTGACATCGACGCCGGCGTGGTGTTCCACCTGCACCGGGTCGGCGGGCTGTCCGTGGACGAGATCGACGACCTGCTCAACCGCCGCAGCGGCCTGCGCGGGCTGTGCGGCGAGAACGACATGCGCGAGATCATGCGCCGGGCCGACGAGGGGGACGCGGACGCGAAGCTCGCGTTCGACTCGTACGTCCACCGGCTGCGCAAGTACATCGGCGGCTACTACGCGGTGCTCGGCCGGGTGGACGCGATCGCGTTCACCGCCGGGGTCGGGGAGAACGCGGCGCCGGTGCGCGCGGCGGCCACCGCGGGACTGGAGGAACTGGGCATCGCCGTCGACCCGGAACTGAACTCGGTGCGGTCCGGCGAGGCCCGGATCGTCTCGCCCGAGTACGCCCGGGTGGCGGTCGCCGTGGTGCCCACCGACGAGGAGCTGGAGATCGCCCGACAGACCTTCGCGCTGGTGCACCGGGAACGCCGGGAGTCCGAGGACTGACACGGATCCGTCTCACTCCTCGGAAGCTTTCGTCGGCGATTCCTCCCGGTGCGTGCCGAATGCACCTATAACACGAACGGATAGACTGATCCATATGCGCCGAGCGAAAATTGTCTGCACCCTGGGTCCGGCGACGGACTCCTACGAACAGCTGAAGGCCATCGTCGAGGCGGGCATGAACGTCGCCCGACTGAACATGAGCCACGGCAACCACGCGGACCACGAGGAGCGGTACCGCAAGGTCCGCCAGGTCTCGGAGGACACCGGCAAGGCCATCGGCGTCCTGGCCGACCTCCAGGGTCCGAAGATCCGTCTGGCGACCTTCGCCAACGGCCCGGTGACCGTCGACAACGGCGACGAGTTCACCATCACCACCGAGGACGTCCCCGGTGACCAGCACATCTGCGGCACCACCTACAAGGGCCTGCCCGGCGACGTGAAGGCCGGCGACCCGATCCTGATCAACGACGGCGTCATCGCCCTGGAGGTCGTCAGCGTCGACGGCCCGCGGGTGAAGACCGTGGTGATCGAGGGCGGCGTGCTCTCGAACAACAAGGGCATCAACCTGCCCGGCGCGGCCGTGAACGTGCCCGCCCTGTCCGAGAAGGACAAGGACGACCTGCGCTTCGCGCTGCGCCTGGGCGTCGACATGATCGCCCTGTCCTTCGTCCGCAACGCGGACGACATCAAGGACGTCCACGAGGTCATGGACGAGGTCGGCATCCGCGTGCCGGTCATCGCCAAGATCGAGAAGCCGCAGGCCGTCGAGGCCATGGAGGAGATCGTCCTCGCCTTCGACGCCATCATGGTCGCCCGCGGCGACCTGGCCGTCGAGTACCCGCTGGAGCGGGTGCCGCTGGTCCAGAAGCAGCTGATCACCCTGGCCCGCCGCAACGCCAAGCCGGTCATCGTCGCCACCCAGATGATGGAGTCGATGATCCACGCCTCGCGCCCGACCCGCGCCGAGGTCTCCGACGTCGCCAACGCCATCCTGGACGGCGCCGACGCGGTCATGCTGTCCGCCGAGTCGAGCGTCGGCAAGTACCCCGTCGAGACCGTCCGCACCATGGCCCGGATCTGCGAGACGGCCGAGGGCGAGCTGCTCGCCCAGGGCCTCCAGCCGCTCAACCCGGGCCGCAAGCCGCGCACCCAGGGCGGCTCCGTCGCCCGCGCCGCGTGCGAGCTGGGCGACTTCCTGGACGGCAAGGCGCTGGTCGCCTTCACCAAGTCCGGCGACACCGCCCGTCGGCTGTCCCGCTACCGCTCGCCGATCCCGGTGATCGCCTTCACCCCGGACAGCGCCACCCGCAACCAGCTCTCGCTGAGCTGGGGCGTCGAGGCGTACGTCACGGAGCAGGTGGCCACCACCGACGCGATGGTCGCGCAGGTCGACCGGGAGCTGCTGAAGCTCGGCCGGCTCGGCGAGGGCGACACCGTCATCGTCACCGCCGGTGTCCCGGTCGGCGTCCCCGGCACCACCAACATGGTGCAGGTGCACCACCTGGGCACCCGGGGCGAGTGAGCACCCGTCAGGCCTGAACGCCCGTGGGGCGGTCCTCCTTCCGGAGGGCCGCCCCACGGTCCTTGTGGCGTCCGCTACTTGTCGCTGTAGGGGGCGTCGTCGTTGAACAGGCGCATCCCGGGGATGCGCAGGGTGCCGCCGAACTGGCCGGCCTGCTTGGCGGTGACGCCGGTCAGCTCCAGGTCCAGCGGGATCGGGATGGAGCCGATCAGGTCGTACAGCCAGCGCGGCAGGGTGTCCGGGGTGAGGGTGATCTCGCCCAGGTCGATCGGGATCGGCAGGCCGAGCACCTTGGAGAGGTGGCCGGACAGCCGCTCCACGTACATGGTGACCGGGCCCTTGCGCATCGTCGAGGTGGAACCCGGGGCGCCCTGGACGTGGAAGGTGACGCCGTTGCCCTCCAGGGTCGACATGTCGAGGTTGTCGATGTCCACGCTGTCGACCACGAACTTCAGGACGCGCTTGCTGCCGGTCACGGTCTTCACGTCGTAGACGCCGTGGAAGGCCGCGCCGTGCAGGGCGAGCCGGCTGGTCTTCAGGGTCCAGTTCTGCTCCGGGACGACGTGCCCGGGGGCGGGCGCGCCGGCGGTCAGGCCCCGGGCGTCCACATCGCAGTTGGGGTTCTCGGTCGGCGTGCCGGACGGGCTGCCGGAGGCGCCCGCGGAGGGCGTCGCCGAGGCGTCCGCGGACGGGGTCGCGGAGGGCTTCGGCTTGCCGCTCGCCCTGCCGCTCGGCGTGGCGGTGGGCGAGGGCTCGTCGGCGGCGGGCTGGGTCGCGGGCGGCGCGGCCTGCGGGGCGGCGGCCGGGGCCTGCACCGGGGCGTCCGGGTGCGGGGCCTCGGTGTGCGGGGCGGGGGCGGCCGGAGCGGCCGGGCCGGCGGGCGCCGCGGGGGTGGTGGTCGGGGCGCCGCCCGGGGTCGGGCTCGGCGAGCCGTTCGGGGTGAGCAGCCGGTTGACGCCGTCGACGAGGCCGTCGATCAGCCCCGCCCGGGCCGCCGGGCCGGTGGTGGTGGGCGTCGCGGCGGCCGACGGCTTGACCGGCGAGGTCGGCTGCTGGGCCGGGCCGGTGGTCGGTGCGGGGGTCGGCACCGAGCCCGGGTCCGTCGAGGGGCCGGCGGTGGGCGCGGTGCCCGGCGCGGTGCTCGGCGCGGTGCTCGGCGCCGTGGACGGGCCCGGCGGCGGCTCGGGCAGCTCGCTCTTGGGCACCGGCGTCTCGACCGGCGCGACGTCCGGCACGGCGGCCGGCGCGGTGCCGCAGGGCTTGCCCGCCGCCGACTCGGCGACCGCCGGGTTGGGCGTGTAGGCGGCGGCCATCAGCAGCGCGGTCGGCACCGCGGCCAGCGCCAGTGCCCGGCCCCTCAGCCGGACCCGTACGGGCGTGCGCGGGGCCGCGTGCCGGCCGGAGCGCTGCGCGGGAACGGTCGTACCGTCGGCTTGCTCGGCCGGCCCGGTCACCGCGCCTCCTCCTGGTCCACGGCGGCGGCCCGCTTCCGGTCCGCGGCGTCGGCCTGCTTCGGGACGGCGGCCGCGGGTTCGGCGGCCTGCGGCCCGCCCTGGGCGGGCAGTTCGGCGGTGGGCGCCTCGACGGCGCCGTCGGTGGCCGGCTCGGTGGCGACGCTCCGCGCCACGGCGTTCCCGGCCGCCGCGTCCCCGGCGCCGCCCTTGGCCCGGCCCCAGCGTCCGCGCCCGGCCGCCTTCGCGGCCTTGGGCTCCGGCAGCGGCGCCCAGGAGACCATCAGCCCGCCGCCGATCAGGCCCGGCAGCAGGGCCAGTCCGAAGCCCCCCAGGTTGGAGACCGGGAGGGAGACCAGCGTCAGCAGCGTGGTGGCGATGCCGGCGAAGACCCGTACGGCCGGCTGGAACCAGGCGGTCAGCCCGAGCACGATCAGCAGCACGCCGATGATCAGTGACCCGGCACCCGCCGTGGTGGCCATGGCCACCGTCATGCCGCCCAACGAGAGCTTGGCGTACGGGAAGTACATGATCGGGACGCCGGCGATCATGGCCAGCAGACCGCCGTAGTACGGCCGCGTCCGACGGAACGTACGGAACACCCGGCGCAGCCACTGGGCGGGGTTCTCGTGCTCGGCGGGCCGGTAGGAGGCAAGGGCGCTGGACACGGTGCAGCTCCTCGATGGTGTGAACGAGGGATGGAGGAGACACGGGATCCGGGGACGGCGCACGCACCGTCCCCGGTCCCGCGGGTGCCGTCGGGGCGGGCGGGCCGGGCCCGGCCCGCCGCCGTCAACGGCCTAGTAGCACTCGCCGGAACCGTCGGTGTGCAGCGCGAGCTTCAGGCCCGGGAGCTTGAAGGTGCCGGCCGAGGTGGCCCAGGCGGTCTGCTGCACGTTGTACAGGTCGGCCTTCTCGGCGGCCTGGGCGAAGCCGGTCTGCCCGGACGGCAGGCCGCCGAGCTTGGACTTCCAGCCCTGGGTGGCCTCGCCCTTGAGGGTCGACGCCTCCTGGCCGATGTTGATGTTGGAGAACTCGGCGTCGGCGTTCAGCTGGTCGAGGTCGATCAGCAGGTTCTTGGCGTAGACCTGCTTCTTGACGTCTTCGCTGTTGCCGGCCTCCAGACGCAGGATGATCTTGGGCAGCTTCCACGGCAGGCCGGGGATGACGTTGGGGTCGGTCACCACCGACTGGCAGAGGCCCTTGATGGTGGCCTCGTCGAAGGCCGAGACGGCGACCGGGTGCGGCGTGCCGTTCGACTCCGCGTCGATCGAGCCGAACTGGGCGAAGTTCCTGCCGTGCAGCTCCGGCGTGGTGACCTTGAAGCTCTGGCCGGAGACGCTGAACGAAGCCGCCAGCGCGTTGTTGGCGATCGAGACGCCCACCGCGGCGGTGGCCGCGATGCTCGGCACCATCACCAGAGCGAAGCGCTTCCAGCGGGTCTTGCCGTAGGTCTGGGACATGCGAGTCCTCCTTCTAGGACGTACATCTCCGGCTCCCCGGCGGCGCGTCCCGCACCGGTGGGGACCTGGGATGGGAGAGAGCTACGTCCTCGGTAGCGGAGAGCGCCTTGGGCGTCGTCGGACGCGGGAGCGGCCCGCGTGCAGCGGACCTCCCGTCCAAGCACCGGCCGTCCTTGCGGGGCGGCGGGCAGGACCGACGACATCGGCGATCACCCCCGAGCGACAACCAGCGACCGCGCAGGGCCGCGCGGCCGGTCGAAGGACAGGAACCGCCGTGGGACCGCGGATACCCCCCTGCCCTCCCTCCCGCCGGCCGGGGCCGACGGACCACCCGGTGGGGATCCCGCGCTCCGCGTGGCCGACCGGGGTCGGGGTGTGGAGCCCGGGACCGGGCGTGGCCGATCGTGCTTGAATCCCGGGCGAAGCACAAGAGGTTCCTTACTGACGGGTAATGCAACATCAGGTGGCGTTGATCATGGAATCGACCCGGGCCGCACCCTGCGTGACGTCTTGAAGGAAACGTGACGGCGAAATCTGCCGGAAACGCAAGCGAAACACCCGTGGGCGGTCACACAAGGTGACCACCCACGGGTGAAATCAAGATTTGGTAAACCTCTGTTCAGTTGACCGGATTGTCGCCAAATCACCAGCGACACCGCAGGTCATCCGCCGTGCCAGACAGCGGACCTGATCCGGGCTCAGAACCGGCTCGGGAGCCGGCCCGGAGCGGGCTCAGAACAGCACGCGCGCCAGCGCCGTACGGGCCGCGACGACCCGCGGGTCCTCCGGGCCGATCACCTCGAACAGCTCCAGCAGGCGCAGCCGGGCGGTGTCCCGGTCCTCGCCGGCCGTCCGCCCGACGGTGGCCACCAGGCGCCCGAAGGCGTCCTCGACGTGACCGCCGACCAGGTCCAGGTCGGCCGCCTTGAGCTGGATCCCGACGTCCTTCGGGTCGGCGGCGGCCGCCGACCGGACGGCCTGGAGGTCCAGACCCTCGATCCGCTTCAGCAGCTCGGCCTGGGCCAGGCCCAGCTTGGCCTCGGTGTTGCCCGGCTGCTCGGCCAGCACGTTCCGGTAGGCCTGGATGGCACCGCCCAGGTCGCCGGCGTCCAGCGCGTCGTGCGCGGCGGACAGCGCCGGGTCCTCGGGGCGCTGCGGGGCGGCGGCCGGGGCCTCGCCCGGGGCGGCCGCGCCACCGGCCAGGCCGGCCACGCCGAAGCGCTGCTCGGCGACCAGGATCAGCTGGTCCAGGATCTGACGGATGTTGGCCGCGCTCTCCGCGCCCTGGAACAGCGGCACCAGCTGGCCGGCCACCACGGCCATCACGGCCGGGATGCCCTGGATGCCGAACTGCTGGGAGAGCAGCGGGTTGGCGTCGACGTCGATCTTGGCGAGCACGAAGCGGCCGGCGTACTCCTCGGCCAGGCCCTCCAGGACCGGGCTCAGCTGCTTGCAGGGCCCGCACCACTCGGCCCAGAAGTCGATGACGACCGGCACCTCGGTGGAGCGCTGGACGACCTCGGTCTCGAAGGTGTCCTCGGTGACGTCGATGACGAGCTGGTGGGCGGTCTGGGCGGGGGCGGCTCCGTCCGCATCGGCGGCGGACGCCTGACGAGCCCGCTCGGCCCGGGCCTGCTCGGCCTTCTGGGCGGCTTCGCCGGCCGCCTTCACTGCGGCGAGGTCGACCGCACCGCGCAGGGCGGAGCTGTTGAGACGCGAATTCCGTGGCTGCATGGCACCATCCTCCCCCGTCCGCGCTGCTCGCGGGCACCAACCTCCGGAAAGTCGCCCCGCGCGGGCCGCGCGGTGCGGGTTCCCGGGCGCCGTGCCCCTCCCCCGGTAGCCTGGACCGTTCGGCGCGGATCCCCACCCGCGCCCGCGCCGCTCCCGTCCCACGGGACGCGGCGCCTGGTTGTCACTGCTTTCGCTACGAGTCGTAGCGTAACTGGAGCCGGTGGCCCGGCCGCAAGCCCCTCCGGTGGTTCGGGGACGTGACCTGCCCCACTTTCCCGGGGTGCCCCGCTGCCCGAACGGACGAACAGTCGCTACCGTTACCAGCCCCACCCAAGTTACTTACCAGTAGAGCGCAAGGAGGCCCGGTGCCGGCCGCCCAGCCCCCAGCGAGCCCGCAGGGCACGCACCAGGACTGCCCGGCGCCCGCGGGCACCGCCCGGGCCAAGGGCCGCCCGCGCAGCGCCGCCGCCGACCGCGCCATCCTCGACGCCACCCGCGAGACCCTGGCCGAACTCGGCTGGGGCGGACTGACCATGGGCCACGTGGCGAGCCGGGCCGGGGTCGCCAAGACCACCCTCTACCGCCGCTGGCCGTCCAAGAACGAGCTCGTGGTGGACGCCGTCGCCACCCTCTTCGACGAGCTGGTGATGCCCGACCTCGGCAGCCTGCGGGCCGACATCGAGGCCGTGGTGGCCCAGTTCGCCGACCTGCTGGCCCGCCCGGAGACCCAGGCCGCGCTGCTCGCGCTGTTCGCCGAGGGCACCCGCGACCGGCAGCTGCGGCGGCGGATCCGCGAGGCCATCGTGGACCCGCAGAAGCGGCTGGTCCGCCAGGGCCGGGCGGCCGCCCAGGCCCGCGGCGAGCTGGAGGCGGACACCGACGACACCTCGGCCCGCGAGGAGGTCGACATCATCTTCGACACCATCGCGGGCACCGTCGAGCACCGCGTCCTGGTCAGCGGCGAGCCGATCACCCCGGAGTGGACCCGCCGCTTCACCGACCTGCTGCTCGGACCGATGCTCGCGGGCTGAGAGCACCCCGGCCGGAGACACGGCAAAGCCGCCGTACGGGATCCCGTACGGCGGCTCCGCGTCGGCCGCGGCCTCAGAACATCGCGTTCTCCTGGTACGTGCCCCACTCCGCGCGCAGCGCGTTGCAGATCTCGCCCAGCGTCGCCTCGGCGCGCACCGCGTCCAGCATCGGCGGGATCATCGACTCGCCCGAGCGCGCCGCCGCCAGCATGGCGTCCAGCCCGGCCCGGACGGCCGCGTCGTCCCGGGCCGCCTTGCGCTCCCGCAGCACCCGGACCTGCTCGCGTTCGACCTCGTGGCTGACCCGCAGGATCTCCAGCTCAGGGGTGACGCTGCGCGGGTGGCAGTTGACGCCGACCACGCGCTTGTCGCCCTTCTCCACCGACTGCTGGTACTGGAAGGCCGCCTCGGCGATCTCCCCGGTGAACCAGCCCTCCTCGATGCCGCGCAGGATGCCGGAGGTGATCGGGCCGATCTCGTGGTCCTCCCGGCCCTTGTCCAGGATCCGCTGGAAGATCGCCTCGGCCTGCTGCTCGATCCGGTCGGTCAGCGCCTCGACGTACCAGGAACCGCCCAGCGGGTCGGCGACGTTGGCGACGCCGGTCTCCTCCATCAGCACCTGCTGGGTGCGCAGGGCGATCTCGGCGGCCTGCTCGGAGGGCAGCGCCAGGGTCTCGTCCAGGGCGTTGGTGTGCAGCGAGTTGGTGCCGCCGAGCACCGCGGCCAGCGCCTCGACGGCGGTGCGGACCACGTTGTTGTACGGCTGCTGCGCGGTCAGCGAGACGCCGGCGGTCTGGGTGTGGAAGCGCAGCCACTGCGCCTTGTCGGTCTTGGCGCCGAAGCGCTCGCGCATCCAGCGGGCCCAGATCCGGCGCGCGGCGCGGAACTTGGCGATCTCCTCGAAGAAGTCCAGGTGCGCGTCGAAGAAGAAGGACAGGCCGGGCGCGAAGACGTCCACGTCCAGGCCGCGGGAGAGGCCCAGCTCGACGTAGCCGAAGCCGTCCGCGAGGGTGTACGCCAGCTCCTGCGCGGCCGTGGCCCCGGCCTCGCGGATGTGGTAGCCGGAGACCGACAGCGGCTTGTAGGCGGGGATGCCCTCGGCGCAGTAGGCCATCAGGTCGCCGATCAGGCGCAGGTGCGGCTCGGGGGCGAAGAGCCACTCCTTCTGCGCGATGTACTCCTTGAAGATGTCCGTCTGGAGGGTGCCGTTGAGCACCGCCGGGTCCACGCCCTGGCGCTCGGCGGCCACCAGGTACATGCAGAAGACCGGCACGGCCGGGCCGCTGATCGTCATCGAGGTGGTGACCCCGCCGAGCGGGATGCCGTCGAACAGCACCTCCATGTCGGCGGCCGAGTCGATGGCCACACCGCAGTGGCCGACCTCGCCGAGCGACTTCGGGTCGTCCGAGTCGTAGCCCATCAGGGTCGGCATGTCGAAGGCGACCGAGAGGCCGCCGCCGCCCGCGTCCAGGATCATCCGGTAGCGCTCGTTGGTCTGCTGGGCGTTGCCGAAGCCGGCGAACTGGCGGATGGTCCAGGTGCGGCCCCGGTAGCCGGTCGGGTGCAGACCGCGGGTGTACGGGTACTCGCCCGGCCAGCCGATCCGCTCGAAGCCCTCGTAGGCCTGCCCGGCGGGCGGGCCGTAGACCGGCTCGACCTCGTCGCCGGAGAGGGTGGTGAAGTCCGCGTCGCGCTTGCGGGCCTTGTCGTACCGCTGCTGCCAGCGCTGCCGGCCCCGCTCGATCTCCTCGGCGTCCATGATCCCGAACTCCGCTCCGTACGGCCGCCGCGGCGACGGGGCGGCACAGCTAGTAGGACGTCCTAACAATTTACTCGGACGTCCTAGTACTTGTCGATGGACAACCCGCCCGCACGGCCCGCGATCCCCCGAAAGGGACCGGGATCCGGCCCGGGGGCCCCGGGAGCCGCCCGAACGGGGCCCGGGAACGCCGGAGCGCCCCTCCCCCGGTCGGGGAAGGGGCGCTCTCGCGAAACCTGGGAGTCGGAGCCCGGGAGTCGGAGCCCGGGGCTCAGACGCCGGCCGGCTGGCGGGCGCCGCCGCCCGCCGGGAGCTGCTCGGCGGCCTCGCGGGCCACCTTGCGCTCGAAGACGAAGGAGAGGAACGGGATGCAGCCCGCCGCCAGGGTGAGCACCAGCCGGCCCATCGGCCACTTCAGCTTCTGCCCGAGCATGAAGGTCACCACGAAGTACCCGATGTAGAGGTAGCCGTGCAGCATCGCGACGTACGTGGTCACGTCCTTGGCCGCGTCGAAGCCGTACTTCGCGACCATGAAGCCGCAGAACACCAGCAGCGCCGTACCGGTCGCAATGGCCAGGGCCCGGTACCAGCCCAGCAGGGGGGTCGCCTTCATGATCTTCCTCGCCTCGCTCGGCACGGTCCGCCGGTACGCCCGGATCCGCGCACCGCTCACACGAGGGTAGCCGCCTTCACGCCCGGCCCTTCGCAGCCCCCTCGGACGGCTCGGCGAAGTCGCCGGCCGCGATCCGCAGCGGCCTGAGCAGTTCGAACACCTGGTGGCACTGCTCGGCGTCGTACTCCTCCAGCCCGAACTCCATCGCCATCAGCTCCCGGGTCGCCTCCTCGACCACCTCGCGACCGCGCCCGGTGATCGCGGCCAGCACGCCGCGGCCGTCCAGCGGGTTGGGGCGGCGGGCGACCAGGCCGGCCCGCTCCAGGCGGTCGACGGTGTTGGTGACGCTGGTCGGGTGGACCATGAGCCGCTCGCCGATCTTGGAGAGCGAGAGCTCGCCGGTCCGGCTGAAGGTCAGCAGCACCAGGGCCTCGTAGCGGGCGAAGGTCAGCCCGTACGGCTTCAGCACCGCGTCCACCCGGGAGAGCAGGATCTGGTGGGCGCGCATGACCGAGGTGATCGCCGCCATCGAGGGGACCCCGCCCCAACGGCGGGTCCACAGCTCGTCGGCGCGGGCGATCGGGTCGAAGTCGAGAGCGAGGGGCTTGGCCACCTCCTTACCGTACCGGCGGACGGGACGTGTGCTACCAGGCGTCCTGATGGTGGACAAGCGCAACACGTGGCGGGAACCCGCCAATCGGACGGCCAGGTCCATACCAGGACATTGCGCCGGTGTGAACGCGCGGCAACGGGCCACCGGCGCACCGGGGTTGGCCCCGGAGCGGCCCGACGCCGCGCCACCAGGCTTCGGTTCGGACGGTAACCCGCTGCAAACCAGGACGATTTGCCCCTTTTGTCCATCCGTTCACATTCCTCCGCCGTGGCGGGACTTGGCCAATTCATGAGCAAGACCTGTCATTTGATTTGCTCGATTGTCATGCTTTCGATCAACCCCGTTCGGCAGCCACCACCCCCACCCACCGGTGGCGAAGCCGCTCAGTCCGCACGGGGCCCGCACGTCAGCGCCCGTTCCGCCCCTCAGGTGCCGTCCCCGGCCCCCGGAACGCCGCGCGACCGCGCCCGCTCGCGGTTTTCCGGAAGGACTCGTTCGTGAAGCGAAAGCTCGCCGCAGTCGCCGTACTCTCCGCCACCGCCCTGCTCACCGGTGTCGTCCAGGTGAGCACCGCAGCCGTCGCGGACCCCGCCCCGCAGTCCCAGGGCGCGAAGCAGCGCGCCGACCTGATCGCCCTGGCCAACGGCCAGGCCGGCAAGGTCGCGCACGCCCTGGCCCTGGGCGGCCAGGAGCAACTGGTGGCCAAGGACGCCGTGGTGGACGCCGACGGCACCCGCCACCTGCGCTACGAGCGCACCTTCGCCGGCCTCCCCGTCCTGGGCGGCGACCTGGTGGTGCACCAGAAGGCCGACGGCTCGACCACCTCGGTGGACAAGGCCACCGGCGCCACCATCGCCCTGCCGAGCCTCACCCCGCAGATCCCCGCCGACAAAGCCGCCGACCAGGCGACCGGCGCCGTGCAGTCCACCGTGGGCATCGCCGCCGACAAGGACGAGTCCCCGCTGACCGCCGTGCACCAGACCGGCAAGGCCGAGCTGGTCGTGTGGGCCACCGACGGCAGCCCGCGCCTGGCGTACCGCACCACGGTCGAGGGCGAGCGCGCCGACGGCACCCCGAGCCGCCAGCTGCTGGTCACCGACGCGGCGAGCGGCGAGGTGCTCTCCAGCCACGAGCAGGTGCGGACCGCCGCCGGCACCGGCAAGGGCGTCTTCGTCGGCTCCGTCCCGCTGACCACCACCCAGAGCGGTTCGAGCTACCAGCTCAAGGACGCGACCCGCGGCGGCCAGGCCACGTACACCCTGAAGGGCAAGACCTCCGGCTCGGGCACCCTGGTCGCCAACACGACCAACAGCTTCGGCAACGGCCTGTCCTCCAACAGCGAGTCCGCCGCCGTGGACGCCCAGTACGGTGCGGCGGTCACCTGGGACTTCTACAAGAACACCTTCGGCCGCAACGGCATCAAGAACAACGGCGTCGGCGCCACCAGCCGGGTCCACTACGGTTCCAACTACGTGAACGCGTTCTGGGACGACTCCTGCTTCTGCATGACGTACGGCGACGGCAGCGGCAACACCCACCCGCTCACCGAACTCGACGTGGCCGGCCACGAGATGAGCCACGGCGTCACCTCCGCCACCGCCAACCTCAACTACTCGGGCGAGTCCGGCGGCCTGAACGAGGCCACCTCGGACATCTTCGGCACGATGGTCGAGTTCTACGCCAACCTGCCCTCCGACAAGCCGGACTACCTGATCGGCGAGTTGATCAACATCAACGGGGACGGCACCCCGCTGCGCTACATGGACAAGCCGTCCAAGGACGGCGCGTCGGCCGACTACTGGTCCTCCACCGTCGGCAACAAGGACGTCCACTACTCCTCCGGCGTCGCCAACCACTTCTTCTACCTGCTCGCCGAGGGCAGCGGCGCCAAGACCATCAACGGCGTCAGCTACAACAGCCCGACCTCCAACGGCTCCACGCTCGCGGGCATCGGCCGGGACAAGGCCGCACAGATCTGGTACCGCGCGCTGACCACCTACTTCACCTCCACCACCAACTACGCGGGCGCCCGCACCGGCACCCTGAAGGCCGCCGCCGACCTGTACGGCGCCTCCAGCGCCGAGTACAGCGCCGTCGCCGCGACCTGGGCCGCCGTCAACGTCAACTGACGTACCGCGCAGGCGCGTCGGACGCCCGGGGCCTCCTGCCGGAGGGCCCGGGCGTCCACCTTCCGGGCGGCGCTGTCAAGGCCGTCCGGCTGGCGGAGTCCCGCCAGGGGGACGAACCGCCGAAACCGGGCAACGGGCGGCAACCGAACCATCCGTACCGGCACTGGCGGTTCTTGGCCAATCCCGGTAGGCGCCCTGTCCATCCCTGCCAACGATTGTCATGCTTCTGACCAAGTCCCGTCCGACCATCCGCCGCCCCACCCGTTTCCGGCGGATCGTCAGGTACCGCACGGGACCGGCACGTCCGCGCCCTACCGCCCCCAAGGTGCCAACCCCGGCGCCCCGGTACGCGGCGCACCCGCACGCACCCGCGGGTCTCGTGGAAGGAACCCCCGCACGTGAAGCGAAAGCTGACTGTCGGAGCCGTACTCTCCGCCACCGCACTGCTGGCCGGCGTCATCCAGATCGCCGCCGTCCCCGCCCAGGCCGCCGCCCCCTCGCCGGCCCAGCAGCAGTCCGCGCTGCTCGCGCTGGCCTCCGGGCAGAGCGCCCCGGTCGCCCAGGCCCTCGCCCTCGGCGGCCAGGAGAAGCTGGTGCCCAAGGACGTGGTGGTGGACAAGGACGGCACCCGCCACCTGCGGTACGACCGGACCTACGCGGGCCTGCCGGTGCTCGGCGGCGACCTGGTCGTCCACCAGAAGGCCGACGGCTCGGTGAAGTCCGTCGACCGGGCCTTCGCCGGACAGCTGTCCGTGCCCAGCCTGACCCCGGGCCTCGCCGCGCCCCAGGCCGCCGAGAAGGCCACCGCCGCCGTGCGGGCCACGGTCGGCGCCGCCGACCAGGAGGAGGCCGCGCTCAGCCGGGTCGACGGCGCCGGCGCGCCCGAGCTGGTCGTCTGGGCCGCCGACGGCACCCCGCGACTGGCCCACCGCACCACGGTCGAGGGCCAGCGCGCGGACGGCACCCCGAGCCGCCAGGTGGTCGTCACCGACGCCGCCACCGGCCAGGTGCTCTCCACCGACGAGCAGGTGAAGACCGCCACCGGCACCGGCAAGGGCGTCAACGTCGGCAGCGTCTCGCTCACCACCACCCAGAGCGGCAGCTCCTACCAGCTGAAGGACGCCTCCCGGGGCAACCAGTCCACCACCGACCTCAAGGGCGGCACCTCGGGCAGCGGCACGCTCGTCGCCAACACCACCAACAGCTTCGGCAACGGCCTGGCCTCCAACCGCGAATCCGCGGCCGTGGACGCCCAGTTCGGCGCGGCGGCCACCTGGGACTACTACAAGAACACCTTCGGCCGCAACGGCATCAAGAACAACGGCGTCGGCGCGGCGAGCCGGGTCCACTACAGCACCAACTACGTCAACGCGTTCTGGGACGACTCCTGCTTCTGCATGACGTACGGCGACGGCTCCGGCAACACCCACCCGCTGACCGCGATCGACGTCTCCGGCCACGAGATGAGCCACGGCGTCACCTCCGCCACCGCGAACCTCAACTACTCCGGTGAGTCCGGCGGCCTCAACGAGGCCACCTCGGACATCTTCGGCACCATGGTCGAGTGGTCCGCCAACCTCTCGGTCGACCCGGGCGACTACCTGATCGGCGAGAAGCTCAACATCAACGGCAACGGCACGCCGCTGCGCTACATGGACAAGCCCTCCAAGGACGGCGCCTCGGCCGACTACTGGTCCTCCACGGTCGGCAACAAGGACGTCCACTACTCCTCGGGCGTCGCCAACCACTTCTTCTACCTGCTCGCCGAGGGCAGCGGGGCGAAGGTCATCAACGGGGTCAGCTACAACAGCCCGACCTCCAACGGCTCGACGGTGACCGGCATCGGCCGGACCAAGGCGGCGGCGATCTGGTACCGCGCGCTGACCGTCTACATGACCTCCACCACCAACTACAAGGCCGCCCGCACCGCGACCCTGAAGGCCGCCACCGACCTGTACGGCGCCTCCAGCACCGAGTACAACGCGGTCGCGGCGGCCTGGAGCGGCGTCAACGTCAGCTGACCCGCACCACCTCCGGTAGGAACCGGTAGGAAATCGAGCCACCCCCGGTAAGAAACGGCGACAGGCTGCCGCGGCCCTTTGGGAGAGGAGGCCGTGGCAGCCTGTCGACCGTCCACGAGGAGGCCGGAGCCCGAGCGGGGGCCCGGGCGGCCGGCTCAGGCGGTGGCGGGCTTCAGCTCGCCCCGCTCCTCCTTGGCCAGCATCCGCTCGGCGAAGAAGCCGCCGGTGGGCAGCACCGCGAGCACGAACATCAGGACGCCGCGCTTGGCGTCCCACTTCTGCGCCTGCCAGGCCTGGATCCAGAAGACCACGTACAGGATGAACAGGACGCCGTGCACCATGCCCATCACCGGGACGGCGTCGAACGAGGTCGTCCGCTTCAGCACCGAGCAGATCAGCAGCAGGATGAAGGAGACCCCTTCGGGGCCGGAGACCAGGCGCAGGCGGTGGACGGCGCTGCTGTTCACGATGGATACCTCGATATGGGGGGTCGGCGGCGCGGGCTCGCTTGTGAAGCGACTCACAAGCATTCCGGCCCATTATCGCCGAGCCCACGGACGGGACCCCGGCCGGGGGTGGCCACCGTGCCCCATCTCACAGCGGCCGGCCCGGCGCCTACCCGGAGCCCGTCCGGCGCCCGCCCGCCCTGTCACAGCTCTGTGCCGGAACGCCACCGAGCGCGACCGCCCGTCACCCGGAACCCCTATCCTGCTGCCCGCGCGCCCACCGATCCGGGCGCCGAGGCATCGCACACGGGGGGTACTCACCACATGTTCAAGCGCGACTGGGACCGCAGGACCTGCGCCAAGCGCGGCCACACCACCTACGCGCCGACGGAGCCGGAGCTGGCCTCCCGGCTGCACGCGTCCACCGCCCTCGGCGACGCCTGGCGCTGCCTGCGCTGCGGCGACTTCGCGCTGGGCGCCCCGCACGGCTCCGGCCCGGCCGACGAAGCGCCGCTGGTGCCGCGCGGCAAGGCGCTGCGGGACCTGTTCATCCTGCGCTTCCTGGCCGTCGAGCGGGTGCTGCGCGGACTGCTGATCATCGTGGTCGCCTGGGCCGTGTGGAAGTTCTCCAACAGCCAGGACGCGGTGCACCGGGTCTTCGACGAGAACCTCACGGTGTTCAGGCCGGTCACCGACCACTTCCACTGGGACCTCGAACACGCCCCGATCGTCGAGACCATCCGCAAGACCTTCGACTTCAAGAAGAGCACCCTGCTGATCGTCGCGGGCGCGCTGATCGCCTACGCGGTGATCGAGATCGTCGAGGCGGTCGGCCTCTGGCTGAACAAGCGCTGGGCCGAGTACCTGACGGTGGTCGCCACCGCGGCCTTCCTGCCGTTGGAGGGCTACGAGCTGAGCCACCACGTCAGCGCGCTGAAGATCTGCACCCTGGTGCTGAACATCGCGGCGGTGCTCTGGATCATGCTCTCCAAGCGCCTGTTCGGGCTGCGCGGCGGCGTGGTGGCCTTCGAGGCGGAGCGCCACTCGGCCTCGCTGCTGGAGGTCGAGCAGGCGGCCGGCACCGTTCCGAGCCCCGGACAGGGGGCGCACGCCCGGGCCTGACCGGGGCGCGTGCGCCGGGCGTGACCGGCGCGTTTGTCCCAGACCGGTACCAGTCGGCCCACGCACCCTCCCCGCGCCACGGCCGCAGCGGCTAGATTGCGGCCGTGGCACAGTTCAGACTCCAGGGATCGCGCGTGCTCGCCGTCGACTTGGGCGGCGACGCCGTCAAGGCGCGACACGGCTCGATGGTCGCCTACACCGGGCAGATGGCCTTCAAGAAGTTGACCGGCGGCGGGGACGGCCTGCGCGGCATGGTCACCCGCCGGCTGACCGGCGAGAAGATGACGGTCATGGAAGTGAAGGGGCAGGGCACCTGCTACTTCGCCGACAAGGCCACCGAGATCAGCCTGGTGCGGCTGAACGGCGAGACGCTGTACGTCGAGTCGGACAACCTGCTCTGCACCGAGTCCGCCCTGCACACCGGCACCAGCTTCACCGGGCTGAACGGCATGTCCTCGGGCAACGGCCTGTTCACCACCAAGGTGGAGGGCCACGGCTGGGCGGCCGTCACCTCCAACGGCCCGGCCGTCATCCTGCGGGTCGACAAGAGCATGCCGCTGCGGGTGGACCCGGGCGCGTACGTGGCGCACACCGGCACCCTGCAGCGCAGCCTGAAGTCGGGCGCGGGCTGGACCACGATCATCGGCGAGGGCGGCGGCGAGGCCGTCCAGATCGAGTTCACCGGCGAGGGCCTGGTGTACGTCCAGCCCTCCGAGAAGGCCACCATCGGGGGCGACGTCTGATGGGCTTCACGAAGATCAACGGGAAGATGGTCGAAGCCCAGGTGGTGCCCGGGCAGCGGCTGTTCAGCCAGCGCGGCGCGATGCTCGCGTACAGCGGCGACGTCCGCTTCACGCCGAACATCACCGGCGGGCAGGGCGGCGTGATGTCGATGATCGGCCGCCGGGTGGCCAACGAGGACACCCCGCTGATGACCGTCGAGGGCCAGGGCCGGGTGATGTTCGGCCACGGCGGCCACCACGTCCACGTGATCGACCTGTTCGGCGACACCCTGTACGTCGAGGCGGACCGGCTGCTCGCCTTCGAGGGCACGCTGCGGCAGTCCACCATGTTCATGGGCTCGCAGGGCGGGGTGATGGGCATGGTCCGCGGCCAGGTCACCGGGCAGGGCCTGTTCACCACCAAGCTGGAGGGCCAGGGCTCGGTCGCGGTGATGGCCCACGGCGGCGTCTTCGAGCTGCCGATCACCCCCGGCCAGTCGGTCCACGTCGACCCGCAGGCGTACGTGGCGCACCGCGGCGACGTGCGCAACAAGCTCTCCACGGCGCTGGGTTGGCGCGACATGATCGGCCGCGGCTCGGGCGAGGCGTTCCAGCTGGAACTGTCCGGGCAGGGCGCGGTGTACGTCCAGGCGAGCGAGGAGAAGCTCTGATGTCCTACCCGCCGCAGCCCCCGTACGGTTCGCCGCACAACCAGCCGACCCAGCCCGGCTTCGCGACCCCGCCGCCCCCGCCGGGGTACGGCCCGCAGCCGGGCTACCCGCAGCCCGGCGGGTACCCGCCGCCCCCGCCGCAGGGCTACCCGCCGCCCCCGCCCGGCCACCAGCCCCAGCAGCAGTACCAGCAGCCGTACGGCCAGCAACAGCCGTACGCCCAGGAGCAGTTCGGCGGACCACTGGCCCCGCTGCCGACCGGCCACGGCGGCACCGGGCCGGTGGTGTGGGACGCCCACAGCCTGCCGGCCGGCGACAACGTCAACCCGTACGCCTTCTCGGTCGACCTGAACGGCTCCTACTTCCTCCAGAAGGGCAAGATGGTCGCCTACTACGGCGACATCACCTTCAAGGGCGTCGGCGCCGGGGCGGTCGACCGGGTGCTCGGCCAGCACTTCAACTCGCCGATGCACGCGGCGGACTGGGTGGTCGCCGAGGGCCGCGGCAAACTGCTGCTGGCCGACCGGGCGTTCGACCTCAACTCGTACGACCTGGACGAGGGCAACCTGACCGTCCGCTCCGGCAACCTGCTGGCCTTCGACCCGACGCTGCGGCTCAAGCAGTCGATCATCCCGGGCTTCCTGACCCTGATCGGCACCGGCCGCTTCGTCGCCGCCTCCAACGGCCCGGTGCACTTCGTCGAGCCGCCGATCCGGGTGGACCCGCAGGCGCTGGTCGGCTGGGCGGACTGCCCGGCGCCGTGCCACCACTACGACCACGACTACATGCACGGGCTGATCGGCGGCCTGCGCCGGCTGACCGGCATCGGCGGGGCCTCCGGCGAGGAGCACCAGTTCGAGTTCATCGGCGCCGGCCAGGTGCTGCTGCAGTCGAGCGAGAAGCTGATGGCGGAGCGGTCGGTCGGAGCGGTCGACGCCGAGGCGGGCGTCCCGGTGGGCGGCGTGCCGTCCCAGCCGGGCACGGCCGGGCACGGCGGCGGCAACCCCAACATCCCCGGGCTCGGTAACCTGGGCGACCTCGGACGACGTTTCGGCCTGTAAACTCGTACAAGATTGAACTAAATCGGCTATGCTAGAGGGCATGGATACGCACACGATCGAGACCGCGGACACCCCTCCGTCGCAGCCCGAGGAGGAGACTCCCTGGCTGACCGCCAGGGAGCAGCGGATGTGGCGCGCCCATCTGGAGGTCGCCAAGCTGCTGGACTACCAGCTCAGCCGCGAACTCCAGCCGCACAACCTCGCGATCAACGACTACGAGATCCTGGTCGTGCTCTCCGAGGCCCCGGACCGCCGGATGCGGATGACCGACCTCGCGACCGCCACCCTCCAGTCGAAGAGCCGCCTCTCCCACCAGATCACCCGGATGGAGAACGCCGGCCTGGTGCTGCGCCAGGAGTGCCCCGGCGACCGCCGCGGCCTCTACGCCCACCTCACCGAACACGGCTGGGAGACCATGCAGCGGGTCGCCCCCGACCACGTGCGCAGCGTCCGGGCCCACTTCATCGACCGCTTCACCCCGGAGCAGCTCGACGACATGTACCAGGCCCTCGCCCCCGTCGCCGAACACCTCCGCGGCCTGCGCGGCAAGCCGTAGCACCACACGCACCACTCCGCCCCGCCGCGATCCGATCGCGGCGGGGCGGAAACGGTTCGCGGGCCCGCGCGCCCGGCCCGGGTCAGCCGCGGGTCAGGCCGGCGACGAGTTCGTCGGCGGCGCCGTACGGGTCCAGGGCGCCCTCGGCGACGCGTTCGGCGAGGACGGCCAGGTGCCGGTCCCCGCGCAGGTCGCCGATCCGGGCGCGCAGCTCGGCCAGCGCGATCGCCTCGATCTCCTCGGCGGCCCGGCGGCGGCGCCGCGCGGCGAGCTCGCCGTGCTCCTCCAGCCAGGCGCGGTGCTTCTCCAGCGCCTCGACCACCTCGTCCACGCCCTCACCGCGGGCCGCGACGGTCTTGACGATCGGCGGACGCCAGTCCCCCGCCTCCCGCGCCTCGCCGAGGCCCAGCATGTGGTTGAGCTCCCGCGCGGTGGCGTCGGCGCCGTCCCGGTCGGCCTTGTTGACCACGAAGACGTCGCCGATCTCCAGGATCCCGGCCTTGGCGGCCTGGATGCCGTCGCCCATCCCGGGGGCCAGCAGCACCACGGTGGTGTCGGCCTGGGCGGCGACCTCGACCTCGGACTGGCCCACCCCGACGGTCTCCACCAGGATCACCTCGCAGCCGGCCGCGTCCAGCACCCGCAGCGCCTGCGGCGCCGCCCAGGAGAGCCCGCCGAGGTGGCCGCGGGTGGCCATCGAGCGGATGAACACCTCGGGGTCGGTCGCGTGGTCCTGCATCCGGACCCGGTCGCCCAGCAGCGCGCCGCCGGAGAACGGCGAGGACGGGTCGACGGCCAGCACCCCGACCCGCTTGCCGAGCCGCCGGTAGGCGGAGACCAGCGCCGAGGTGGAGGTCGACTTGCCGACCCCGGGCGAGCCGGTCAGGCCCACCGTGTACGCCCGCCCGGTGTACGGCGCGAGCGCGGCCATCGCCTCCCGCAGCTGCGGCGCGGCGTTCTCGACCAGCGTGATCAGCCGGGCGACCGCCCGCGGCCGGCCCGCCCGGGCCTGCTCGACCAGCGTGGCGACATCGATCATCAGGAGCTCCTTGCGCGGATGCCGAAGGGGCTGCGGACCGCCACCGGCGGTCCGCAGCCCTGGCGTGTCTGAGCCGGTCAGGCCTTCGGGACGCGCACGATCAGCGCGTCGCCCTGGCCGCCGCCGCCGCACAGCGCGGCCGCGCCCACCCCGCCGCCGCGGCGCTGCAGCTCCAGCGCCAGGGTCAGCACCACGCGGGCGCCGGACATCCCGATCGGGTGGCCGAGCGCGATGGCGCCGCCGTTGACGTTGACGATGTCGGAGGTGACGCCCAGGTCCTTCATCGACTGGTGGGCGACGGCCGCGAAGGCCTCGTTGATCTCGATCAGGTCGAGGTCGGCGACCTCCAGGCCCTCCTTGGCCAGCGCGTGCCTGATCGCGTTGGACGGCTGCGACTGGAGCGAGTTGTCCGGGCCGGCCACGTTGCCGTGCGCGCCGATCTCGGCGATCCAGGTCAGGCCCAGCTCCTCGGCCTTGGCCTTGCTCATCACGACCACGGCGGCGGCGCCGTCGGAGATCTGCGAGGAGGTGCCGGCGGTGATCGTGCCGTCCTTGGTGAAGGCCGGGCGCAGCTTGGCCAGGCCCTCGACGGTGGTGTCCGCGCGGATGCCCTCGTCCTGGCTGAACAGCACCGGCTCGCCCTTGCGCTGCGGGATGGCGACCGGGACGATCTCGGCGTCGAAGACCCCGTCGGCCTGCGCCTTGGCGGCCCGCTGGTGGGAGGCGGCGGCGATCTCGTCCTGCGCCTCGCGCGGGATGCCCAGGCGGGTGTTGTGCTTCTCGGTGGACTCGCCCATCGGGATGTTCTCGTAGGCGTCGGTGAGGCCGTCGTGGGCCATCGCGTCGAGCATCGCGATCGCGCCGTACTTGAAGCCCTCGCGGGACTTCGGCAGCAGGTGCGGGGCGTTGGTCATCGACTCCTGGCCGCCGGCCACCACGATGTCGAACTCGCCGGCCCGGATCAGCTGGTCGGCGAGCGCGATGGCGTCGAGGCCGGAGAGGCAGACCTTGTTGACGGTCAGCGCCGGGACGTTCATCGGGATGCCGGCCTTGACGGCGGCCTGGCGGGCCGGGATCTGGCCGGCGCCGGCCTGGAGCACCTGGCCCATGATCACGTACTGGACCTGCTCGCCGGTGATCCCGGCCCGCTCCAGGGCCGCCTTGATCGCGACGGCGCCGAGGTCGGCGCCGGAGAAGCCCTTGAGGGAACCCAGCAGGCGACCCATCGGGGTCCGCGCACCGGCAACGATCACAGAGGTGGTGTTGGTCATGGGACGGGCCCCTTCGCACGTCGTGGCCAGGTGAGGATGCGCTCAATGTACTGACCTGTTACCCGCCCGTCACCGGAGCGACGGTGTGATCGAGCGCACTGGCACCATCCAGTCAACACCGTGCCGACCCGCTCCGGGTGAACCGCCCGCGGGCCGCCCGCCGGGCGGCCCCCCGTGTGAGCAGGCTCGCACGCCCGGCACTGGCGCCCGTCGCGGGCCATGCGCTGCACTGGGTGCACCTTTAGCCCCACCACCTTCTCCCCACCTCCCGGAGGCCGTCGTGCTGACCCGCATCGACCACATCGGCATCGCCTGCCGAGACCTCGACAAGACGGTCGAGTTCTACCGCGCCACCTACGGTTTCGAGGTCTTCCACTCCGAGGTCAACGAGGAGCAGGGCGTCCGCGAGGCCATGCTCCGGATCAACGGCACCGACGACGGCGGCGCCTCGTACCTCCAGCTGCTGGAGCCCACCCGGCCCGACTCCACCGTGGCCAAGTGGCTGGAGAAGAACGGCGAGGGCGTGCACCACATCGCCTTCGGCACCGCCGACGTGGACGGCGACTCCGAGGCCATCCGGGACAAGGGCGTCCGGGTCCTCTACGACCAGCCGCGGATCGGCTCGATGGGTTCGCGGATCACCTTCCTGCACCCCAAGGACTGCGGCGGCGTGCTGACCGAGCTGGTCACCTCCGCGCAGCAGGGCCACGACGGACACTGACCCCCTCCCGGCCCGCCCCCGGGCGCGCGGCGTCCCGGGGGCAGCCGACGGTCCGTCGGTCATGACCCGTCAGTAACCTGGCGGGAAGAGCCGGAAAACACCCCTGCGGCCATTCCCCCGCAGTGCGCTCCCACTACAATGCCCAGGTGCGCGAAGGCTCCGGGGGACGGAGGCGACGGGCACGGCCGAAGACAGGCCTGTCCGCCCTCCGGCGGTCGGCCCGTCGCAAGGGGAGTCCATTACGCGGGCACGGCTGAACAGTCGCAAGACGGATCTGTCACCATTCTCCACAAGGCAAGAGTTCGCCCAGGAGTCCACTCGGACGGGGGAACGCGGCACCCCCGCGCTCCCGCGCCCCGGATTCCGACGACCGCGGCGGGCGGCCCCGGCATGGCGGGGGACCGTCCACCGGCTGCGGATGCAAGGACCAGTCGGACCGGCGCCCGGGATACCGGAGCCCGGAACCGGCCGGGTCGAGGACGCGACCAGGAGATGGATGGGACCGCGGAGTGCGGGGCAACGACCGCTACGAGGCTGACGATCACCTCTCCCAGTTCGAGGCCGAGATGGGTCGGACTCGGAAGGAGCGCGACAAGGCAGTCGAGCATGCCGAAGACCTCGCCTACCAGGTGGAGGTCCTGCGGGCGAAACTGCACGAGTCCCGCCGGATGCTGGCCCAGCCGCGCGCCTTCGACGCCGTCTCCGGCCAGGCCGAGCAGATGCTCCGCACCGCCGAGATGCAGGCCCAGCAGCTGCGCGCCGACGCCGAGCGCCAGCTGCGCGACTCCCAGGCCGCCACCCAGCGGATCATGGCCGAGGCCGCCGAGCGCACCGCCCGGCTGGAAGCCGACCTCGCCGCCCGCCGCCGCCAGCTGGAGGACGAGCTCGCCGAGCTGCGCCGCTCCGCCGAGCAGCACGTCAACGGCTGGGCCGAGCAGACCCGGGCCGGCTCCGAGCAGGAGGCCCAGCGGCTGCTCCAGGACGCCCGCGCCGAGGCCGAGCGGATGGTCGCCGCCGCCCGTGCGGAGGCCGTCGCCCTCTCCGACCACGCCCGCGCCCAGACCGCCGCCGACGTGGACGCCGCCCGCGGCGAGGCCCAGGCCGCCGCCGAGGCCGCCCTGCAGCGGGCCCAGAACGACGCCGAGCGCCTGCTGCGCGCCGCCTCCGAGCAGGCCCAGCAGGCCGGCGCCCAGGCCGCCGCCGACGTGGACGCCGCCCGCGGCGAGGCCCAGCAGCAGCTGGCCGCCGCGCACGCCGCCGCCGAGGGCCAGCTGGTCGCCGCCCAGGCCGAGATCGGCCGGCTCAAGGCTCAGGCCGCCAACGAGCAGGCCCGGGCCGAGCAGCAGCTCGCCGCCGCCAAGGCCGAGATAGAGCGGCTGCGCGCCGAGGCGATCGCCGAGGCGGAGCGCACCCGCCGCGAGGCCTCCGAACTGCGCGCCCAGGCCGAGCAGGCCGCCGAGCAGCTCCAGGCCGACGCCGAGGCCGCCGCCGAGCGCCGGGTCGCCGACGGCGAGGCCGCCAACGAGCAGCGCTCGCAGACCGCCCGGGCCGAGGTGGCCCGGATGGTCGCCCAGGCCACCAAGGAGGCCTCGGCGATCCGGGCCGAGGCCGAGAGCGTCCGCACCGAGGCCGCCACCAAGCAGGCCGAGGCCGACGCCGCCCGGGCCGCCGCCGCCGAGGAGAGCGAGCGGCTGCGGGCCACCGCCGAGTCGGTGGCCTCCGAACTGAAGGCCGAGGCCGAGGCGGCGATCGCCGAACTCCGCGCCCTGGCCGAGCGGGACGTCGCCGAGCTGCGCGCGCACGCCGAGGCCGACGCCCAGCGGCTGCGCGGCGAGGCCGAGGAGGCGGGCCGGGCGGCCGGCGCCAAGGACGCCACCGTCCACCTCGCCAAGGCCGCCAAGACCGCCGAGGAGGTCCTCGGCCGGGCCGACCAGGACGCCGAGACCGTGCGCGGCGAGGCCGCCGCCGAGGCCGAGCGGATCCGCGCCGAGGCCGCCGCCGAGGCGCAGCGCCTGCGCGAGCAGGCCCAGGCCGCCGTCGAGCAGGCCCAGAACGCCGCCCTGGACGACGCCGCCGCGATCCGCGAGCGGATCGAGCAGATGCAGGACGAGGCGGCCCGGCTGCGGGCCGAGGCCGAGGAGCTGCGCGCCCAGGCCGCCGCCGAGGCCGACCGGGTGCGCGGCGAGGCCCGCCGCCAGGCCGTGGTCCAGATCGAGGAGTCGGCGAAGAACGCCGAGGAGCTGCTCACCAAGGCCAAGGCCGACGCGGACGAGCTGCGCGCGGGTGCCGCCGGGGAGATCGAGCGGCTGCGCGAGCAGGCCCAGGAGCAGGCCGCCGAGACCCAGGGCCGGGCCGAGCAGACCCTGACCCGGGCCCGGGCCGAGGCCGGGAAGATCACCGAGGCCGCCGAGCAGCAGGGCCAGGACGCGCTCGCCGCCGCCAAGGCCGCGGCCGCCGAGAACCGGTCCGCCGCCGAGCGCGAGACCGCCGAACTCCGGCGCGACGCAACCGAGTTCGACCAGCGGGTGCGTGCCGAGGCGACCGCCGCGGCGGAGGCCCTGACCACCGAGGCACAGGCCGAGGCGAAGGCCGTCCGGGACGCCGCGGTGGCCGACGCCGAGCGGGTGCGCACCGAGGCCGACACCGAGGCCGCCCGGGCCCGGGCCGAGGCCGAGGCGGCCGCGAACGCGCTGCGCGAGGAGAGCCGGCGCGAACGCGAGGAGGCCGCCGACGGCCTGCGGCGCGAGCGCGAGGAGACCTCCGAGCACCTGGACGCGGCCGAGGCCGCCCGCGAGCAGGCCGAACAGGCCGCCGCGGAGACCAGGGCCGAGGCCGAGCAGGCCGCCGGGGAGCTGCGGGCGCTCGCCCAGCGCGAGACCAGCCGGCAGCGCGAGGCCGCCGAGGCCTACGCCGACCGGGTCCGCACCGAGGCCGAACAGCACGCCGGCGACCTCACCGAACGCACCGCGGCGGAGACCGCCGAGGTCCGCGAGGCGGCCGACCAGTACGGCGCCGAGGTCCGCGAGGCCGCCGACGCCTACGCCGACGAGCAGCGCACCGCGGCCGACACGTACGTCACCGAGCAGCACACCGCCGCCGACACGTACGTCACCGAGCAGCACACCGCCGCCGACGCCTACGCCGCGGAGACCAGGGCCGAGGCCGAGCAGGCCGCCGGGGAGCTGCGGGCCCTGGCCCAGCAGGAGACCACCCAGCAGCGCGAGGCCGCCGAGGCCCACGCCGACCGGGTCCGCACCGAGGCCGAACAGCACGCCACCGACCTCACCGAGCGCACCGCGGCGGAGACCGCCGAGGTCCGCGAGGCGGCCGACCGGTACGGCGCCGAGGTCCGGGAGGCCGCCGACCGGTACGGCGTCGAGGTCCGCGAAGCCGCCGAGAAGCACAGCGTCGAGGTCCGCGAGGCCGCCGACACGTACGCCGGCGAGCAGCAGACCGCCGCCGACGCCTACGCCACCGAGGTCCACGCGCAGGCCGACGCGTACGCCGCCGAGGTCCGCGAGCAGGCCGACGCCCACACCGCCGAGCAGCGCGCCGCCGCCGACGAGGCGCTGGAGCGCGCCGAGGCCACCGCCGAGCAGCGCCGCGCCGAGGCCGCCAAGGACGCCAAGGCCACCCGCGAGAAGGCCGCCGCCGAACTGGCCCTGGCCAACGAGCAGGCCTCGACCGTCCGGGCCGAGGCCGGCCGCGAGCTGTCCGAGGCCCGCGCCACCGCCGACGGCATCCGCGCCGAGGCCACCGCCGAGCTGGAGCAGGCCAGGGCCGACCGCGCCGAGCTGATCGCCGCCGCCAAGGCCGAGGGCGCCGAGCTGGTGGCCGCCGCCGAGGACGAGGCCGCCGAGGTCCGCCAGTCGGTGGCCGGCATGCACGAGGCCGCCGCCGAGCAGATCGCCGCGCTCAGGGCCGCCGCCGAGCAGGAGGTCACCGAACTCCGCGAGGCCGCCGAGCAGGACGCCACCGAGCTGCGCACCCTCGCCGAGTACGAGACCACCGAGCAGCGGGAGCTGGCCGAGCGGGAGAGCACCGAGCAGCGCGAGTCCGCCGACGCGTACGCCGCCGAGCTGCGCGGCCTGGTCGAGCGGGAGAGCGCCGAGCAGCGCGAGCTCGTCGACCGCGAGACCGCCGACCTGCGGGCCCGCACCGAGGCCGAGACCACCGCCCTGCGCGAGCAGACCGAGCTGGAGCTGGCCGCCGAGCGGGAGGCCGTCGAGGACGAGCTCGGCCGGCAGCGCGCCGAGGCCCGGGCCTACGACGGGCAGCTGCGCGCGGAGGCCGAGGCCGAGCTGCGGGCCGCCCAGGAGGCCGCCGAGCAGCTGCGCGCCGACGCGGAGGCGCAGGCCGCCCGTACGGTGGCCGAGGCCGAGGCCCAGGGCGCCCGGAGCATCGCCGACGCCGAGGAGCTGTCCGCGGCCCTGCGCGCCGAGGCCGACGAGTACGCCCTCGCCACCCGCACCCTGGCCGACGACTACGACTCCGCCACCCACTCCCGCGCCGACGCCTACGACGCGGAGACCCGGGAGGCCGCCGAGCAGTTCGACAAGGCCACCCGCGAGCACGCCAAGTCCGTCCTGGAGAAGGCCTTCGCGGACGCCGAGGCGCTCGGCGAGGACGCCCAGACCACCGCGCTGGCGACCACCGCCGCCGCCGAGGAGCAGGCGGACGCCATGGTCGCGGCCGCCCGCAAGGAGGCCGACCGGCTGGTCGCCGCCGGCGAGGCGGCCGGTCAGGCCGAGGTCGAGAAGGGCCGCTCCGACGCGGACACCCTGCTCGCCGAGGCCCGCCGGGACGCGACCGCGATCCGCGAGCGCGCCGAGGAGCTGCGCGAGCGCACCGACGCCGAGGTCGAGGCCCTGCACGAGCGCGCCCGCAAGGAGAACGCGGCGGCCATGAAGTCCGCCGGCGAGCGGGTGGACGCGCTGGTGACGGCCGCCCAGGAGCAGCTGACCGAGGCCGAGGAGCAGGCGGTGGCCACCGTCGCCGAGGCCGAGGACCGCGCGGCGGCCCTGGTCGCGGCGGCCGAGGACCGCGCGGCCGAGCTGACCTCGGAGGCCTCCGCGGAGGCCAGCAAGGTCCGGCTGTCCGCCGTCCGCAAGGCCGAGGGCCTGCTCAAGGAGGCGGAGACCAAGCTCGCCAACTCCACCGACCGCGCCGAGGCGCTCATCGAGAAGGCCGAGGCCAAGCTCCGGTCGTCCGAGGCGGAGGCCGAGGAGCGGCTGGACCGGGCCTCCACCGAGGCGGAGAAGCGGCTGCGGGACGCCGACGAGTCCGCGGACGAGCAGGTCGAGCTGGCGAAGGCGGAGGCCGAGCGGCTGCTCGCCGAGGCGAAGGCCGAGGCGAAGCGGGTCACCGACGAGGGCCGGCGCGAGCTGGACGAACTGGTGCGCCGCCGCAAGGACATCAACACCGAGATCTCCAGGGTCCAGGACGTGCTGTCCGCCCTGGAGGCGTTCGAGGCGCCGTCACCGGTCGCCCAGGCCAACGGGGGAAGCAGCACCAAGAAGGACGGGGGCGCCAAGGCCGGTGCCGGAGTTGGCTCCCCCCGGTCGGGTGGCAATCGCTCCAAGAGCTCACCACCCGATTGAGCGGACATTGGCGGTCATTGTCCGTGAGAGAACGGCGTAACGCCGTCGACACTCCGGTACCGTGTCAGGATTCCCTCAACCACCTCAGCGGTTTGACGACAGGAAGCCCAGAACCCCATGAGCGACAGTCACTCCCCTCACGGCTTCGACCTGGTGCGCCGTGGGTACGAGCGCGCCCAGGTCGACGAGCGGATCACCAAGCTGGTGGCCGACCGTGACAGTGCCCTGACCCGGATCAGCGCGCTGGAGAAGCGCATCGAGGAGCTTCACCTCGAGACCCAGTCCGCCCAGGCGGCGGTCACCGAGGCGGAGCCCTCCTACGCCGGTCTCGGCGCCCGGGTCGAGAAGATCCTGCGACTCGCCGAGGAGGAGGCCAAGGACCTGCGCGACGAGGCGCACCGCGCCGCCGAGCAGCACCGCGAGCTCGCCGAGGCCGCCGCCCAGCAGGTCCGCACCGAGGCCGAGAACTACGCCAAGGACCGCAAGGCCAAGGCGGAGGACGAGGGGCTGCGGATCGTCGACAAGTCCAAGAGCGACGCCGCCCAGCTGCGCGCCGAGGCCAACAAGGACGCCCAGAACAAGCGCGAGGAGGCGGACGCCCTCTTCGAGGACACCCGCACCAAGGCCGCCCAGGCCGCGCTGGAGTTCGAGACCAACCTGGCCAAGCGCCGCGAGCAGTCCGAGCGCGACCTGGCCGCCCGTCAGGCCAAGGCCGAGAAGCGCCTGGCCGAGATCGAGCACCGGGCCGAGCAGCTGCGCCTGGAGGCCGAGAAGCTGCGCACCGACGCCGAGCGCCGCGCCCGCCAGACCGTCGAGACGGCCCAGCGCCAGTCCGAGGACATCGTGGCCGACGCCAACGCCAAGGCCGACCGCATCCGCAGCGAATCCGAGCGCGAGCTGGCGGCGCTCACCAACCGCCGCGACAGCATCAACGCCCAGCTGACCAACGTCCGCGAGATGCTGGCGACGCTGACCGGCGCGGCCGTGGCCGCCGCCTCGCTGCCGACCGACGACACCCTGGGCGTGCCCGCCCAGCAGTCGCGCTGACGCACACCGGCCGAGCCGCACCGCAGGCCCTCACCCGCCCGGGTGAGGGCCTGTCGGCTTGTCGCGCCGTCATCGCCTCCGGCGCGGCTTGACGAAGGGTCCCTAGCGGGGGTAGGCGCCGTCCGGCCGCTGGTACCCGCTGCTGAGCTGGTTGCCCTCGTCGTCCGAGACGGTGCCGAACCAGGAGGTGCACCAGACCGACACCGAGTCCGGCCAGTACTGCACCTCGAAGGGGTGCCCGGGCCCGTAGTCGCCGTACGAGGTGACGATGAAGGTCTCCCCCGGGCGCATCCAGTAGTCCTCGCCGAGCGGTTCCAGGGTCAGCTCGACCAGCCCCTCGCCCCGGTTGGTCACCGGCATCCGGCCGCTCACCTCCAGCGCCGAGAAGTCCCAGGCCGCCGCGTCCTGGCTCTCCTGGCTCATCCGGCGGCCACCCTGGCGAGCAGGGCGCGCACGACGGCGTCGAAGGCCTCCGGCGCCTCCAGGGCGCTCAGGTGGCCCACCCGGGGCAGGACGGTCAGCTCGGCGTCCGGCCGGGCCCGCAGCATCGCCTCGGCCTCCTCCGGCGCCACCAGGGCGTCCTCGGCGCCCGCCACGACCGCGACCGGCACCGGCAGGCCGGCCAGCACGTCCAGGGAGTCCGGGCGGGCCGCCATGGCCCGCTGGGCCCAGGCGACGGAGGCCGGCGACGCGGCGGCGACCATCGCCTCCACCCGCTCCACCAGGTGCTGCGAGTCCGGCCCGAGCTGCCCGGCCGCGACCCGCTCGTCCAGCAGCAGCCGCACGCTGTCCCGCGCGGTGACGGCGGCGGCCATCCGCTCCCGGTTGGCCCGGACCGCGTCGGTGTCGGCGGTGGCCCGGGTGTTGGCGAGCAGCAGGCCGGCCAGCCGGTCGGGGTGGCGGCGGGCCAGGGCCAGCGCCGCGTAGCCGCCCATGGAGAGCCCGGCGACCACCGCGCGTTCGATTCCGGCGGCGTCCAGCAGCAGCGCGAGGTCGTCCGCGACCAGGTCCAGCGAGGGCTCGTCGTCGCCCAGCCCGGTGCCGCCGAACCCCCGCTGGTCGGGGGCGAGCACCCGCGCTTCGTCCCCGGTCAGGCCGGGCAGCGCGTCCAGCTGGGACGACCACATCGAGGCGTTCAGAGGAAAGGCGTGCAGCAGCAGGAGTGGTGTTCCGGTACCGCTCTCGCGGACCGACACTGCGGAGGGGAGCTGGGTCATGCTCCCAACCTATTCCGGCACGCCCGGCGGGCCCACTCAGCGGGCCGCGATACCCCCTTTGTCCTAGCCTGGCAAAGACCTGAGGGAGCGCGAATGATCGAGTTGCACGACCTGACAAAACGTTACGGCAAGACCCTCGCGGTGGACCGCCTCAGCTTCCAGGTCCCCCAGGGCGTGGTGACCGGCTTCCTCGGCCCCAACGGCGCCGGCAAGTCCACCACCATGCGCATGATCCTCGACCTCGACCGCCCGACCTCCGGCCGGGTCACCATCGACGGCAAGCGCTACGGCCAGCTCAGCGAGCCGCTCAAGTACATCGGCGCGCTGCTGGAGGCCAAGGCCGTCCACCCCGGCCGCACCGCCCGCGACCACCTGCTCTGGCTCGCCCAGAGCAACCGCATCCCCGAGCGCCGGGTCGACGAGGTGCTCGCCCTGGTCGGCCTCACCCCGGTGGCCCGCAAGCGGGCCCGCGGCTTCTCGCTCGGCATGGGCCAGCGCCTGGGCATCGCCTCCGCGCTGCTCGGCGACCCGGAGATCGTCATGTTCGACGAGCCGGTCAACGGCCTGGACCCGGAGGGCATCCTCTGGATCCGCAACCTGATGAAGCGCCTCGCCGGCGAGGGCCGGACGGTCTTCGTCTCCTCCCACCTGATGAGCGAGATGGCCGTCACCGCCGACCACCTGGTGGTCATCGGCCGGGGCCGGCTGCTCGCCGACCTGCCGATGCCGGAGTTCATCCGGCGCAACTCCCGCTCCGCCGTACGGCTGCGCGGCCCGGAGCCCGAGCGGCTGCTCGACGTGCTGGCCCGGGCCGGCCTGCGGCACGAACCCGGTCCGGACGGCTCCTACGAGGTGGTCGACGGGGACATCGCCCGGCTCGGCGAGCTGTTCGCCGGCCAGGGCGTGGTGCTGCACGAGCTCAGCCCGCAGCAGGCCTCGCTGGAGGAGGCCTTCATGCAGATGACGGCCGACTCGGTGGAGTACCACGCGGGCGACGGCCCGGGCCTGGACGCGGCCGGCGCGCCCACCGAGTGGGGCGCCGGCTGGAAGGCGGACGGCACCCCGCAGAACACCACGGCACGGCAGGAGGAGAACTGAGATGGCGTCCTTCCCGGCGGTCCTGCGCTCCGAGTGGACGAAGATCCGCAGCGTCCGCTCGACGGTCTGGACGCTCGCGCTGACCTTCGTCGTCACGGTCGGCATCGGCGCGCTGCTGTCCCTGCTCACCAACAACAACTTCACCGAGTTCCGCCGCGGCGACCAGTCCCCGTTCGACGCCACCGGGACGTCCTTCTCCGGCATCATGCTCGGCGAGCTGGCGATCATCGTCTTCGGGGTGCTGGCGATCGGCAACGAGTACAGCAGCGGCATGGTCCGGGTCACCCTGGCCGCCGTCCCGCAGCGCGGCACCCTGCTCACCGGCAAGGCCGTGGTGCTCGGCGCGCTGGCCCTCGCGGTCTCGCTGGTGACGGCCTTCGCCACCTTCTTCGCCGGCCAGGCGCTGCTCGGCGCGCACTCCACCACGATCGGCGAACCGAACGTGCTGCGGGCGGTGTTCGGGGCGGCGCTGTACCTGACGCTGCTCTGCCTGTTCTCGGCGGGCGTCACCACGATGCTGCACAACCAGACGCTCGCGCTCGGCGTGCTGGTGCCGTTCTTCTTCCTGCTCTCGCCGATCCTCTCGGCGGTGCCGAAGGTCAAGACCCTGGCCCACTACTTCCCCGACTACGCGGGCTCCCGGATGCTGCTGGTGTACGAGCAGCACGGCCAGCCGTACGGGCCGTGGACCGGCTTCCTGATCTGCCTCGCCTGGACGGCGGCCGCGCTGGTCGGCGGCGCGCTGGTGCTCAAGAAGCGCGACGCGTAGCCGTCCCGGCGGCCCGGCCGTCAGTACCGCGGAGCGCCGCGGCCCCGCAGCAGGTTGGAGGCCCGGCGCTCCCGCGCTCCCCAGCAGGCGCGGTGCCAGTGCCGCCGGTCGTCCACGCCCGCGCCGTGCATCGGCCAGGCCACCACGTGGCCCGTCCCCGGCGGGATCTCCTGGTCGCAGCCCGGGCAGCGGTAGAACCGTCCGGCCGTCCCGGCGACCGTCTGGACCACCCAGTCGTCGCCCTGGTAGCTCTCGGTGCGGCGCAGCGAACCGCCGAGCGGGGCGGCCGGTTCTGCGCTCTCGTGGGGGGCGGCGCTCTTGATCCGGTTGCGGCGCGGCGACACGGCGGACTCCCTCTCCTGCTGGCCTCTGGGTCGTTCCAGCCTACGGCCGCCCGGGGCCCCGTACGGCCACTACCACGGCTCCGTCCGGCACTTCGGCGTTTTTGCCGAGATCCACCCGATCATCGGGGAAATTCGGGGTTCGGCGTGCCATTGGCACATGACATCCGATACCCACAGGGGGAGAAGGCGGGGCCCGCAGACCCTGCGCGCACCCGAGGAGGCCCCACGATGAGCAAGACCAGCGCCCGAGCCGAGAGCGGCCGGCCCGTCGGGGTCCGGTCACCCGCCCCCGGCCCGACGCTGACCTCCGTCCCCCCGGTGACGGCCGTCGCGGGCGAGCCGCTGCCGGCCACCCAGTGGGCCGGCGCGCTGCCGCCGGCCACCGGTCCGGTGCGGGTCGGCCTGTTCCTACTGTCCGCGCAGTTCCCCGGGCAGAGCCACGGCGAGGCGCTGGAGCGCACCGTCCACTCCGCCGTCGAGGCCGAACGCGCGGGCCTGGACAGCGTCTGGCTGGCCGAGCACCACTTCGTCCCGTACGGGGTGTGCCCGGACGCCGCCACGCTGGCCGGGCTGCTGCTCGGCCGCACCCGCCGGATCGGCGTCGGCACGGCGGTCAGCGTGCTCTCCACCCGCCACCCGGTGGGGCTCGGCGAGCAGGCCGCGCTGCTGCACCTCACCTCCGGCGGACGGTTCACGCTCGGGGTGGGCCGCGGCGGCCCGTGGATCGACCTGGACGTGTTCGGCGGCGGCGTGGACGCCTTCGAGAACGGCTTCCCGGAGCGGCTGGACCTGCTGCTGCGCTGGCTGCGCGGCTCCCGGGTGGGCGCGGACGGCCCGCAGTTCGCCTTCCCCGAGGTCGCGGTGGTGCCGCGGGCCACCGAGCCGGTGCGGCGGCCCGGCCTGAGCAGCTGGCTCGGCCTGGGCCAGCGGTCCGGCCCGGTGCGCTTCCCGCGCCAGCGCCGGGACGACGGGGGCCTCGGCGAGGAGCTCACCGCCTCCGGGCGCCCGGTGTCAGGCCCGCCCGTGGTGGTCGCCTGCACCTCGCCGGGCGGGGTGCGGATGGCCGCCGAGCGCGGCCTGCCGATGCTGCTCGGCATGCACTCCGGGGACGAGGACAAGCTGCGGATGCTGGAGCTCTACCGGTCCGCCTGGCTGGCCGCCGGGCGGTCCGAGGAGCAGCTGCGCCGGATCGGCCGCCGGCACGTCGCGGCCGGGGTGGCCCAGGTCGACGACCGCGCCGCGGCGGCCCGGTCCACGCTGCTGAACGCGATGCCCGGCTGGTTCGAGTACGGGCTCGGCGCCCACCGCACCGTGGACGGCCGCGAGCGCAGGATGCGCGACCCGCGCCAGTACACCGAGCTGCTCTGCGACCTGCACGCGGTGGGCACCCCGCGGCAGTGCGCCGACCGGCTGCTGGCCACCGCCGAACGCACCGGCATCCGGCGCTTCGCCCTGCTCGCCGAGGGCAGCGGCGACGAGGAGGCGACCCTGCACAACATCGCCCGGCTCGGCTCCGAGGTGCTGCCGCAACTGGGCTGAGCCCCGTACGGGTCACGGGCCCGGGCCGCCGCCCCTCCCCCCGCACCGGGGAACGGGGCGGCCGGCGCCGCGGCACCGCGGGAAGGCGATCAGCAGTCCCGCAGCTCCTCGGACTGGTTGAGCAGCTGCTCCCGGACCGAGGTGAAGCGGTCGTACCGCGCCGCGTTGGCCTCCGACGGCAGGAACACCGCGACCCGGTGACAGTTCTGGAACGCCAGCCGGACCCCGAAGTGGCGCTGCAGGGCGCCCCGGATGGCGTCGCTGGCAAGGGCGCGCAGCAGCTGGCCACGGGCCTGCTCGCTGGGCGGTGGCACCTGGTTGTCGGCGAAGTCGGTGCCGTCGACCTTCGCCTGGGCGACCAGCGAGCTGATCAGGTCCCAGGCGTACGGCAGCGAGACGCGGACGCAGTCGACGAATTCCCGCTCGTCGACCTCGCCCCGCTCGGCCTTCTCCAGCAGGGCCGGTGAGACGTCGAGCGACATGGATTCTCCTCTCGCGGTCCACCCGCGCGGCGCCCGGGTGGTCGTGCGTAGGTCAAGCTCACAGTGAGGGTGGTGGTTTCGCATGGGACGTCCGGAACACCGAGGGACAGGGGTTTCCGGCGCCTTCGCGACGGCGGCGGCGCCACGGGACGTGACGTCCCGGACACCGAACGCGCTCACAACAGCGTGGCAGTCAACGGAGCGGCGGGCCCGTCATTCCTGTGGATTGCTTCGGAAACACAGTGCGGTGCACCAGATTGGCCGGATCCCGTCGGATCGTTCATCTGAAGTCTCCATCCCCGTTGACAGCGATCCCGCGAGCGTGTCGTCACACACCGTAGCGACCCGAGGGTGGGGGCGCCAGGCCTCGACGGGCGGTAGCCGGACCGCAGGACCTCAATGTTGGCCGGGTTCGCGCTTTCTTCACCCAGCCGTCGCGGAATCGCATCAACTGGCCCCGGTGGGCTAGCGTGGTCGACCGTGCGTCTCGTAATTGCCCGCTGCTCAGTCGACTATGCCGGTCGGCTCTCCGCCCATCTGCCCTCCGCCACCAGGCTGATCCTGGTCAAGGCCGACGGCAGCGTCAGCATCCACGCCGACGACCGCGCCTACAAGCCGCTCAACTGGATGTCCCCGCCGTGCGTCCTCAAGGAGGCCGACGGGGTCTGGACGGTGGAGAACAAGGCCGGCGAGAAGCTCATCATCACGCTGGAGGAGGTGCTGCACGACTCGTCCCACGAGCTCGGGGTCGACCCGGGCCTGATCAAGGACGGCGTGGAGGCACACCTCCAGGAGCTGCTCGCGGACCGGATGGAGGTGCTCGGTGCCGGCTGGTCGCTGATCCGCCGCGAGTACCCCACGGCGATCGGCCCGGTCGACATCCTCTGCCGCGACGCCGACGGCTCCACGGTGGCCGTCGAGATCAAGCGCCGCGGCGAGATCGACGGCGTCGAACAGCTCACCCGCTACCTCGAACTCCTCAACCGGGACCCGCTGCTGGCCCCGGTCAAGGGCGTCTTCGCCGCGCAGGAGATCAAGCCGCAGGCCCGCGTGCTGGCCACCGACCGCGGCATCGGCTGCGTGGTGCTGGACTACGACGAGCTGCGCGGCATCGACGACGACAAGCTCAAGCTGTTCTGACCGCTCACGGCGGGCTCGCGCTCGCCGTCCCGCTCGGGGCCGTCGGCGACCCTGACGTGGGCGGCGGCGAGCTCGCGGTGGACGCCGGGGCCGACGAGCTGTGGCCCGTCGTCGGCGGCTGCGAGGGCTGCCCCGTCTGCTGGGGCGGCGGCGACTGACCCGGCGGCTGGACCGGCGGCTGCGACTGGCCCGGTGCGGGCGGCTGCGACTGCTGCGGGGCCTGCGACTCGCCCGCCCCCGGCGAGGAGCTCGGCCTCCTGGTCGGCGAGGCGCTCGACGCGTGCGAGGCACTGCCGCTCGTGGACGGCTGCGGGCCGCTCCCCTGCCCCGCCGGGCTGCCCGGCCCGGCACCGGCCGTCCCCGCCCCGGTGCTGCCGGAGGGCTGCGGGAACGGCGCCTCCTGGGTGTCGCCGCCGCCGTCCATCCGGCCGCTGTACGGGTCCTTCCCCTTGACCTCGTCCGGCCCGCTGAAGCTCATCGCCACCGCCGTGCCGAGCACCCCCAGGGTCAGCACCGCCGTGGAGACCACGGCCGCCCGCCGCCGCCGGCTGGACTTCAGGCGGGCCGGCACCCGGGCCGCGATCTTGCGGATCACCGGGGCGCGGCCGGGCCCCGCCACGGCGGGCGCGGCGGCCGGCAGCTGCCGGCCCTCGGCGCGCAGCAGGTCGAGCATCCGGCCGACGGCGGCCACCCCGCGCTGGTCGCCCGCGGCGGCCCGCAGGGTGAGCGCGGTCTCCAGTTCGGCGATGGCCCGGGAGGGCTGCTGGAGGCAGATCGCGTGCACGCCCGCCTCGTGGTGGAACCAGGCCTGGTCGACCGCCGAACCGGTCTGGCGGGCCGCCTCCAGACCGAGCTGGAGCACCCGCTCCCAGGCGCCCCAGCGCAGCGACAGCGCCAGCGCGGGCGCCGCCGCACGGGCGAGCCGGACCACCGCGTCGTGCCGCCCGGCGGTGCGGTCGGCGAGCAGCACCCCGATCATCACCTCGGCCTCGGCGGCGATCTGCTCCAGCGTCACCGAGCTGTGCCCGACCCACCAGGCGAAGTGCTGGGCGGCGCCGTCGACGCAGCCGCGGGCCGGCCAGTGCGGGGCGAGCAGGTCCTGCGCGCCGGCCGTCAGCCGGTGGTGCCCGCCGATGGACACCGCCAGTCCGGCGTCGGCGAGTTCGGCGAGCGCGGCCTCGCCCTGCCCGACGTCGATCAGCGCCGGCAGGTGCGGCGCGGTGGGGCACTCGCCGCCGAGCGCGACGGCGAGCCGCAGCACGGCCTGCGCGGGCTCGCTCAGCCCCTCGGCGAGCCGGACCGCGGGCGAGGCGGTCTCCGCCACCGAGGGCAGCGGGACGGTGCGGCGCAGCGCGTCCTCCCGGATCGCCGGGTCCGGGTCGTGGACGGGCCCGTCGACGGCCCCGAAGACGTCCATCCGGTCGTCCTCGGCGGCGACCAGCGCGTCCACCGCGACGTCCCGCTGGCGCAGCAGGGCGGCGGCCTGGACGAAGCGCAGCGGCAGGCCCTCGGACTCGAACCAGAGGTCCACCGCCCAGGCCTTCTCGTCGACGTCCAGCGGCCGCCCGGCCAGCCGGGCGGTGAGGGCGAGGCAGGCGGAGCGGGAGAGCCCGGCCACCAGGTGGTCCTGGAGCCGGGAGCCGGCCGGCAGCGGCGGGCCGTCCGGAGCGGCGGAGATCAGGAAGGCGCAGCCGGGGGCGGCGGCGAGCAGCTCCTCCAGCTCGGCGCCCGCGGGCTCGGCGGAGTCGATCACCACGATCGCGCCGACCTCGGCGAGGTGGGCGGCCAACTGCCCGGGGTCGGGGCGGTAGCCGGGGGCGTGGTGGGTGGCCGCGAAGAGGTCCTGGAGCAGGTCGGGAAGGGTCCGGCGGTGGCCGCAGAGCTGCACCACTCCACCGGGGGCGAGGTCGGCGGCGGCCTCGGCGACGGCCGACAGCAGCGCGCTGCGGCCCGAGCCGGCCTGGCCGACCAGGCGTATCGAGCGGCCCTCGGAGAGCAGGCCGAGCAGTTCGACGACGTCGACCTCGCGGTCCAGCATCGGCAGGTCGGCGGGCCCGGCGCCGAGCGCGAGCGGGCCGACCGCACGGCCGACGCCGCCGACCGGACCGCGGGCGGGCTCGCTGCGTCCGGTCCGGCGCGGACGCGGACGCCACTCCTCGGGACAGGTCCTGGCCTCGGAGCCGTCCGGTGCGCCGACGCCCACCAGCAGGCCGCCGGAGACCAGTTCACCGCCACGGGTGCGGACGGCCTCCTGCCGGAACTCACCGGATGGCTGTGACACGTTCTGCTCCGCATCGTGCTCGGCCGTCGGCGCCCCGCGCCACCCGGCTGACGTCCCGCTCGCGGCCGCGGCCGGGCTGGAGGCAGCCCCGGCGGCCGTCTTCTGACGGGCAGACTCTTGCACATCCGGCCCCGACCGTGCAGAGCGGTCCGTGGCCGACGACCGGTCGGCGGCGCTGACCAGGGGCGTTGCGCGGGCGGGGTCGGACGTACGCGGGCGTGCGGTCCGGCGCGCGGAGCGACCGTCTTTAGAGCGCGACCCCGTGCGCCTCGGCGACGCCCGCGGCGCCGTCGACGGCCAGGATGCGGTGCAGCTTGGTGGCCACCAGCAGCCGCTGGAGCTGGGCCGGGACGGAGCGCAGCACCAGGCGGCGGCCGATCCGGCCGGCCCGCCGGTGGGTGCCCATGATCACGCCGAGTCCGGTGGCGTCCCAGAACTCCAGCCGGGCGAGGTCGAGCACGAGGTCGCCGAGGCCGCCGTCCACGGCCTGGTGCAACCGGACCCGCGCGTCGGCGGCGGTGCGCACGTCGAGGCGGCCTTCGATGGCCAGCGCCGTGTGGTCGCCGGTGATGCGCATGCTCTCCTCCTTCGCCTGGACGGCCTGGTGCGGGGCGGGTCCGCCCCGGCCGTGCCGGGTACGGGAGCGGGGGGTTCGTCCGGGCGGGCCGCAGCCCCTCACCCGGCCCCGGGCGGAATGCCGGGTTCCCTCATCTGACGGTGAACCGGCTCCGCAGGTTGCTGGTTCCGGCCAGATCTGAAGCAACTTCACCCGTCCGAGGGAATATACGCAGGTCGGCCCCACACCTACGCTCGATTACCGCCCAAATCACCCGTCTGCGGCACGCTGCGTGAGGAAACTCACCCGGCCCGGCGGAGCGGGCCGTACGATGCTCCGATCGCACGGCCCGCCGGTCGTTCAGCCCCGCCGGCTCACTTGCCCTCGTACGGGTAGAAGCCGCGGCCGCTCTTGCGTCCCAGGTCACCGGCGGTGACCATGCGGGCCATGATCTCCGGCGCGGCGAACTTCTCGTCCTGGGTCTCGTCGTAGATGTTGCGGGCGGCGTGCAGCAGGATGTCCACGCCGGTCAGGTCGGCGGTCTGGAGCGGGCCCATCGCGTGGCCGAAACCGAGCCGGCAGGCGGTGTCGATGTCCTCGGCGGTGGCCACGCCCGACTCGTACAGGCTGGCGGCCTCGACGACCAGCGCGGTGATCAGGCGGGTGGTCACGAAGCCGGCCACGTCGCGGTTGACCACCACGACCTCCTTGCCGACGCCCTCGGCGTAGGCGCGGGCGGTGGCCAGCGTCTCGTCGCTGGTCTTGTAGCCGCGGACCAGCTCGACCAGCTTCATCATCGGGACCGGCGAGAAGAAGTGGACGCCGACGACCGACTCCGGGCGCTCCGTGGCGGCGGCGATCCGGGTGATCGGGATGGCGGAGGTGTTGGAGGCCAGCACGGCGCCGTCCTTGGCGAGCTTGTCGAGCTCGTGGAAGACGCCCTCCTTGACCTCCAGCTTCTCGAACACGGCCTCGACCACGATGTCGGCCTCGGCGACGGCGCCCAGGTCGGTGGTGGTGGTGATCCGGCCCAGCGCGGCCTCGGCGTCCTCGGCGCTCAGCCTGCCCTTGGCGACGAACTTCCCGTACGAGGCGCGGATGCCCGCCAGGCCCCGCTGGAGCGCCTCCTCGGTGACGTCCCGCAGCACCACCGGGTGGCCGGCCTGCGCGGACACCTGGGCGATGCCGGCGCCCATCAGGCCGGCACCGATCACGGCGATCTGCTTGCTGGACGCATTGCTCATGGCTGGGTCTCCCGATGCCGTCGCCGCCCTGCGGGCGGGCCCTGAAGGCGGCTCAGGACAGGGGTCACCCGCCGTAGGAGCCGCATCGCTCTGGCCGGACTCTAATGCCCAAATCCCCCGTGCAATAGCAATCGGGAGTGTGATCTGCAACCGACCTGGTCGGTCGCCCAAGAAGGCGACCGGAGGGCGACAAGAGGGTGATCAGATGGTCAGCCCGAGGTCCTGGGCCAGGATCGCCGCCTGCACCCGGCTGCGCAGCCGCAGCTTCGCCAGGATGCGGCTGACGTGCGTCTTGGTGGTCGCCTCCGCCATCTCCAGCCGGGCCGCGATCTCCCCGTTGGACATCCCGGAGCCGATGCAGGCCAGCACCTCCCGCTCGCGGCCGGTCAGCGCCCCCACCGCCGCCCGGGCCTCCGGTCCGACCGTCCGCTCGGGGCGGGCGAAGGCCCCGATCAGACGCTTGGTCACCGAGGGCGCCAGCATGCCGTCCCCGCGCGCCACCGTGCGGATGCCCTCGACCAGGGTGTCCGCCTCCAGGTCCTTGAGCAGGAAGCCGGACGCGCCGGCCCGCAGCGCGCCGTAGACGTACTCGTCCAGGTCGAAGGTGGTCAGCACGAGCACCTGCCCGGCCCCGGCGGCGACCACCTCGCGGGTCGCCGAGACGCCGTCCAGCCGGGGCATCTGCACGTCCATCAGCACCACGTCCGGCCGCAGCTCCAGCGCCAGCCGGACGGCCTCCTCGCCGTCGGCGGCCTGCCCGACCACCTCGAAGCCCGGCTCGGCGCGCAGGATCATCACCAGCGCCGCCCGCACCGCCGCCTGGTCCTCGGCCACCAGTACCCGGATCGTCATGCCCGCCCCTCGTTCCCCTGGGCGCGCGGCAGCACCGCGCGCACCCTCCAGTACCCGTCCCGCGGCCCGGCCTCGAAGCTGCCGCCGAGCAGCCCGGCCCGTTCCGCCATGCCCACCAGCCCCGCCCGGGCGCCGGGCAGCCCGCGGCCCGGCCCGCCCCGGTACGGGCTGTCGACGGCGATCCGCAGCTCCTCGGGCGCGAACTCCAGCCGCAGGCTGACCAGTCCGGGCCCGGCGTGCTTGAGCGCGTTGGTCAGCGACTCCTGGACGATCCGGTACGCGGCCAGCCCGACCGGCACCGGCAGGTCGCCGCGCTCGCCGGACTCGGACAGCTCGAAGTCCAGCCCGACGTCCTGGCCGGCCGCCCGGGCCTTGGCCAGCAGGGCGTCCACCGCGGCCAGGTCGGGCGCCGCGTAGGACTCGTCCACCTCTCCCCCGCCGCTGTCCCGGAGCAGCCCGATCATGCGTCGCATTTCGGCCAATCCCTGGACGCTGTTCTCCCGGATCACCGCCAGCACCTCCACCAGCGGATCGTCCTCGGGCAGGCTCCGGCGCCGGGCCACCGACTGGGCGCCGGTGGCGTGGATCGCGATCGCCGACAGGTGGTTGGCCACCACGTCGTGCAACTCCCGTGCCATCCGGGCCCGTTCGGCGCCGATCGCCTCGCGCCGGTCCATCTCCGAGAGCAGCGCGGTCTGTTCCGCCCGCAGCCGCTCGGTCTCCGCCTCCTCCCGGTGCTTGCGCACCACGTCCCCGGTCCACACCGGGGCCAGGAAGACCAGCGAACTGACCACCACCACCAGCAGCGCGCCGGACGTCCCGCCGTAGATCGCCGCGAGGGTGGAGAGCGCCAGCACGGTGGCCCCGCCACTCAGGTGCAGCACCCGGGACATCCGCGGGGTCCCGTAGATCACCGCCGCGTACAGCAGGTCGGTGTACATGATCAGCGTCGCCAGCAGGCTGCCCGCGAACAGGCTGCCCGCGAAGGCCAGCCCGCCCAGCGACACCGCGAGCACCGGCCTGGTCCGGCGCACCAGCTCCAGCCCCGCCAGCACCACCAGCGGCAGCACCACCGCCCACAGCGGCACCCGGTCGGCCCGGTCGTACACCTTGAAGACGATCAGCACCGAACCGCCGAGCAGCCCGCAGAGGGCGATCAGCTGGTCCTGCCGGCGCGGGGAGAGGGCGGGGAACGGGAGGGGCACGTTCCCATCTCACCACCCCCGGCGGCCGACCCGGCTCCGGTCCACGGAGGAGCCCGCTACATCGAAAGGTGCAGGCCGCTACGGCACCGCGCGACGACGACAGCGGCACGCCCGCGCACCAGGCTGGAAGCACCGCCGAAACACCCGGGAGCAGAACGTGATCGTCACCCTCATCGTCGCGGCCGAGATCTCCTTCTGGATCCTGCTCGGCCTCGGCCTCGCCACCCGCTACCTGCTCCGGTGGCGCCGCACCAGCACCGCGCTGCTGGTCGGTCTGCCACTGGTGGACCTCACCCTCTACGCCCTCACCGTCCTCGACCTGCGCGGCGGCTCCACCGCGAGCTGGACGCACGCCCTGGCCGCGAGCTACGCGGGCTTCTCGATCGGCTACGGCCCCTCGCTGGTCCGCTGGGCCGACCGGCACTTCCTGCACCGCTTCGCCGGCGGCCCCAAGCCGCTGCCCTCGCCCAAGTACGGGCCCGAGCGGACCAGGTACGAGTGGCAGATCGCCGGCCGGACCGTCGTGTCCGCCGCCGTCACGCTGAGCCTGATCACCCTGCTCGTCCCGCTCTCCGCGGGCTCCGCCCACTTCGGCACCTTCCTCCAGTGGTACCTCAAGCTGGGCATCGCCGCCGTGGTCAACGTGATCGTGGCCGGCTGCTACTCGCTCTGGCCCAAGCAGCCGCCGGCCGGCGTGCTGGTCGAGGACGGCCGGGTGGTCACCGGGAAGACCCTCGCCGGGACCACCCCCGGCGGCACGCCCGCCGACCGGCCCTGAACCGTCGAGGGCCCGTCCCCGGACCCCCACGGGGGAGGAGTCCGGGGACGGGCCCTCGTCGCGTTCTAGCGGTTCTCGCCCGGGACCCAGAGCACGTCGCCGCGCTCCTTGTTGGCCACCCGGGCCAGGATGAACAGCAGGTCGGACAGCCGGTTGAGGTACTTCGCGGTCAGCGGGTTGACGCTGTCGCCGTGCTCCGCGATCGCCGACCAGGTGGAGCGCTCGGCCCGCCGGACCACCGTGCAGGCCAGGTGCAGGTGGGCCGCCCCGGCCGTGCCGCCGGGCAGGATGAAGCTGCGCAGCTTCTCCACCCGCGCCAGGTAGTCGTCGCAGTCCGCCTCCAGCCGGTCGATGTAGGACTGCAGCACCCGCAGCGGCGGGTACTTCGGGTCCTCCACCACCGGGGTGGACAGGTCGGCGCCGACGTCGAACAGGTCGTTCTGGACCCGGACGAGCACCGCCGTCATGTCCTCGGGCAGCTCCCCGACGGCGAGGGCCACCCCGATCGCCGCGTTCGCCTCGTTGGCGTCCGCGTACGCGATCAGTCTCGGATCGGTCTTGCTGGTCCGGCTCATGTCGCCGAGCGCGGTGGTGCCGTCATCGCCGGTACGGGTGTAGATGCGCGTCAGATTGACCATGCGGCCAGCGTAGCCGCCGGGTTAGGCGGCGTTAACCCCGCCTGGAGAGGCCGCTACGCGACATTCACCCTCTGCCCGGGCGGGGCCGCCTCCAGCCAGGCCAGGAAGCCGGTCAGCGCGTCCTCGCTCATCGCCAGTTCCAGCGGCGCCCCGTTGTGCAGGCAGCGCAGCACCACCGAGCCGGACAGCAGCGCCAGTTCCTCCTGGCCCTCCGGGTAGCGCCGGCCGAGCACCTCGATCTCCCGGCGCGGAAGCATCTTGCGCGGGCGCGGGGCGTACGAGAAGACCCGGAACCACTCGATCGAGTCACCGCTGTAGCGGCCGATACCAAAAACCCACCCCTTGCCGTCGGTCGGGGGGACCGGGGCTGAGGTGGGTTTGCCGTTCTCGTCGAGGTCGGGCTGCGTCGAGGCGTCGGCGGGCATTTTGAGCCGGTAACTGCAGTCGAAGGTGCCGCCGACCCGCTGGATCAGGCGGCGTCGGACGGCGAAGGCCATCAGCCCGATCACTCCCAGGGCCACGACCGCCGCACACACCACAAGCGCGAGGACCATGCTCACCTACCTCCTCGCTACCCGCGTTCCCCGTAACGGTCGTATCAAGCGACCGCGCTGACCTACCAACTACGACGACAGTCCCGGGGTCACGCTCGCGCGTCCCCGGGACCGTCGGTCGACCCCGCTAAACCGGGGTCCGGCGCACTCAGGCGTGGGCCTTGAGGCCGCGCGCCGCAAACAGACGGACCTCGGCGCGCCGCTCGGCGTGCTCGTCCAGGCCCGACTTGGCCTTCTCCAGTGCGCGCTCGGCACGCGCGACGTCGATCTCGTCCGCCAGCTCGGCGATCTCCGCGAGCAGAGACAGCTTGTTGTCGGCGAAGGAGATGAAGCCGCCGTGCACCGCGGCGATCACGGTGCCGCCGTCCACCGTGCGGATGGTGACGGGACCGGTCTCCAGCACGCTCAGCACCGGGGTGTGGCCCGGCATGATGCCGGTGTCACCGGAGGCCGTACGGGCGACGACGATGGTGGCCGCACCGGACCACACCTTGCGGTCGGCTGCGACCAGCTCGACGTGCAGCTCAGCCAACGTGGGCTCCTAGGCTCATGCAACGCCCGATTACTCGGGAGTTTCGGTAAGAATAACGGCCCCGCGCCTCCGGCATGAAACCGGCGGCACGGATTTGACCGGAATCACAGCCGATGCGACGCGAGGGGTGGGTCCCAGGGCTGGGGCCCACCCCTCACGGTCACGCTCAGCTGCTACCGGCCGCGATTACTTCTTCGCCAGCTCGGCGGCGTTCTTCTCGAGGTCCTCGATGCCACCGCACATGAAGAAGGCCTGCTCCGGGACGGAGTCGTACTTGCCGTCCGCGATCGCGTTGAAGGCCTCGATGGTCTCCGACAGCGGCACGGTCGAACCCTCGACACCGGTGAACTGCTTCGCCACGTAGGTGTTCTGCGAGAGGAAGCGCTCGATGCGACGGGCACGGTGCACCGTGATCTTGTCCTCTTCGGACAGCTCGTCGATACCGAGGATCGCGATGATGTCCTGGAGGTCCTTGTACTTCTGCAGGATCCCCTTGATACGGATGGCCGTGTCGTAGTGGGTCTGCGCGATGTACCGCGGGTCGAGGATGCGGGACGTGGAGTCCAGCGGGTCGACGGCCGGGTAGATGCCCTTCTCCGAGATCGGGCGCGACAGAACGGTCGTCGCGTCCAGGTGGGCGAAGGTGGTGGCCGGCGCCGGGTCGGTCAGGTCGTCCGCGGGGACGTAGATCGCCTGCATCGAGGTGATCGAGTGACCGCGGGTCGAGGTGATGCGCTCCTGGAGGAGGCCCATCTCGTCGGCCAGGTTCGGCTGGTAGCCCACCGCGGAGGGCATGCGGCCGAGCAGGGTCGACACCTCGGAACCGGCCTGGGTGAACCGGAAGATGTTGTCGATGAAGAGGAGCACGTCCTGCTTCTCGACGTCACGGAAGTACTCCGCCATGGTCAGCGCGGACAGCGCGACCCGCAGACGGGTGCCCGGCGGCTCGTCCATCTGGCCGAAGACCAGCGCGGTCTTGTCCAGAACGCCCGAGTCGACCATCTCGTCGATGAGGTCGTTGCCCTCACGGGTGCGCTCGCCGACACCGGCGAACACCGACACACCACCGAAGTTCTCGGCGACGCGGTAGATCATCTCCTGGATCAGAACGGTCTTGCCGACACCGGCACCACCGAACAGACCGATCTTGCCACCCGTGACGTACGGGGTGAGCAGGTCGATGACCTTGATACCGGTCTCGAACATCTCGGTCTTGGACTCGAGGTCCTTGAACTCGGGAGCCTTGCGGTGGATCGGCCAGCGGACCTCGACCTGCTTGTCGAACTCCGCCTTGTCGACGTTCAGCACGTCACCGAGGGCGTTGAACACCTTGCCCTTGGTGATCTGGCCGACCGGGACGGAGATCGCCGCACCGGTGTCGGAGACCTGCGAACCGCGGACCAGGCCGTCGGTCGGCTGCATCGAGATGCCGCGGACCATGCCGTCGCCGAGGTGCTGGGCGACCTCGAGGGTCAGGATCTTCTTGCCCGTGCCGTCGGGGTTGTCCACCTCGACGTGCAGGGCGTTGTACATGTCCGGAATCGCGTCGACGGGGAACTCCACGTCGACGACCGGGCCGATGACCCGCGCGACGCGGCCCGTCGCCGTGGTCGGCTCAACAGTGGTGGTCATACTCATTCGCTCCCGCGGCTAGCGTCGGCGAGGGCGTTGGCGCCGCCGACGATCTCGCTGATTTCCTGGGTGATCTCGGCCTGACGGGCCGAGTTGGCAAGCCGCGTGAGCGACTTGATGAGCTCGCCGGCGTTGTCCGTCGCGCTCTTCATCGCGCGGCGGCGGGCGGCGTGCTCGGAAGCGGCCGACTGCAGCAGCGCGTTGTAGATCCGGCTCTCGACGTACCGCGGCAGGAGCGCGTCCAGGACGCCCTCCGCCGACGGCTCGAAGTCGTACAGCGGGAAGATCTCCGACTTGGCCGGCGACTGGTCGCTGAGCTGGACCTCGTCCAGCTTCAGCGGCAGCAGCCGCGCCTCGACCGCGTTCTGCGTCAGCATCGACACGAACTCGGTGGAGACCAGGTGCAGCTCGTCCACGCCGCCGGTCTCGGCCGTGAAGGCCTCGATCAGGTCGGCCGCCACGGTCTTCGCGTCACCGTAGGTCGGCTTGTCCGAGAACCCCGTCCACGAGTCCGCCACCGTCAGGCCGCGGAACGTGTAGTACGAGACGCCCTTGCGGCCGATGATGTACGTCACCACGTCCTTGCCCTCGGACCGCAGGCGCTCGCTGAGCACCTGGGCGGCCTTGATGGCGTTGGTCGAGTAGCCGCCCGCCAGGCCGCGGTCCGCCGTGATCAGCAGGACCGCGGCACGCTTGGCGGCCGGGTTCTCGGTGGTGAGCGGGTGCTTGGCGTTGGACCGGGTGGCCACCGCCGTCACCGCCCGGGTGAGCTCATCGGCGTACGGAGTGGAGGCGGCCACCGCGCGCTGCGCCTTGACGATGCGCGACGCGGAGATCATCTCCATCGCCTTGGTGATCTTCTTCGTCGCGGTGACAGAGCGGATCCGGCGCTTGTAGACCCGAAGCTGTGCTCCCATGGGTCGTTACGTCCTTTCCCTCGCTACCGGACTCAGGCCTGCTCGGAGAGCAGCTTGCCGTCAGCGGTCTGGTACCCCTGCTTGAAGGCCTCGACGGCGCTGGTCAGAGCGTCGACGGTGCCGTCGGCCAGCAGGCCGGTCTCCACGATGCCGGCCAGCAGGTCCTTGTGCTGGAGGCGGACGTGGTCCAGGAACTCGCGCTCGAAGCGGCGGATCTCGGCGACCGGGACGTCGTCCAGCTTGCCGGTGGTGCCGGCCCAGATGGAGACGACCTGCTCCTCGACCGGGAACGGCTGGTACTGGCCCTGCTTCAGCAGCTCGACCATGCGCGCACCGCGCTCCAGCTGGGCCTTGGAGGCCGCGTCCAGGTCGGAACCGAAGGCGGCGAAGGCCTCCAGCTCACGGTACTGGGCGAGGTCCAGACGCAGGCGGCCGGCGACCGAGCGCATGGCCTTGATCTGGGCGGAGCCACCGACGCGGGAGACCGAGATACCGACGTTCACGGCCGGGCGGATGCCGGCGTTGAACAGGTCGGACTCCAGGAAGCACTGGCCGTCGGTGATGGAGATGACGTTGGTCGGGATGTACGCCGAGACGTCGTTGGCCTTGGTCTCGATGATCGGCAGACCGGTCATCGAGCCGCCGCCCAGGGCGTCGTTCAGCTTCGCGCAGCGCTCCAGCAGGCGGGAGTGCAGGTAGAAGACGTCACCCGGGTAGGCCTCGCGGCCCGGCGGGCGGCGCAGCAGCAGGGAGACGGAACGGTAGGCCTCGGCCTGCTTCGACAGGTCGTCGAAGATGATCAGGACGTGCTTGCCGTCGTACATCCACTCCTGGCCGATGGCCGAACCGGTGTACGGGGCGAGGTACTTGAAGCCGGCCGGGTCGGAGGCGGGAGCGGCCACGATGGTGGTGTACTCCAGCGCGCCGGCCTCCTCCAGGGCGCCGCGGACGGACGCGATGGTGGAGCCCTTCTGGCCCACGGCGACGTAGATGCAGCGGACCTGCTTCTCCGGGTCGCCCGAGCGCCAGTTGTCACGCTGGTTGATGATCGTGTCGACGGCCACCGCGGTCTTGCCGGTCTGGCGGTCGCCGATGATCAGCTGGCGCTGGCCGCGGCCGATCGGGGTCATCGCGTCGATGGCCTTGATACCGGTCTGCAGCGGCTGCTTGACCGACTTGCGGGCCATGACGCCGGGGGCCTGCAGCTCCAGGGCACGGCGACCGGTGGCGGCGATGTCGCCCAGGCCGTCGATCGGGTTGCCCAGCGGGTCCACGACGCGGCCGAGGTAGCCGTCGCCGACCGGAACCGAGAGGACCTCGCCGGTGCGGCGCACGGTCTGGCCCTCTTCGATGCCGCCGAACTCACCGAGGACGACGACACCGATCTCGCGGGTGTCGAGGTTCAGCGCGAGGCCGAGCGTGCCGTCCTCGAACTTCAGCAGCTCGTTCGCCATGACCGAGGGCAGGCCCTCGACATGCGCGATGCCGTCCGCCGCGTCAGTGACCTTGCCGACCTCTTCCACAGAAGCGGCGTCCGGCTGGTACGACTGGACAAAGTCGGCCAGCGCGTCCCGGATCTCCTCCGGACGGATCGTAAGCTCCGCCATCAGGCTTCCCTGCTCTCCTAGTTTGCGATCCTCGGCCCGCCATTGAGGGCCGCAAGTATTCGACTCTCGGCCGGGTCTTCCGAACCGGCCGTACGATGTGCCGGCTCCTTGGGGAGCCGGTTTCCCGACCGAGGGTCGGATGTGCTGCTTGGGTGCTCAGCCTTCGAGCGACTGGCGAGCGCCCTCGAGGCGGCTCGACACGGTGCCGTTGATGATCTCGTCGCCGATCTGCACCCGGACGCCGCCGACGACCTCGGGGTCGACGTCGATGTTCAGGTGGACCTGGCGGCCGTACATCCGGGCCAGAGCACCGGACAGGCGCTCCTTCTGGGTGTCCGACAGCGGCACCGCGGTGGTGACCAGGGCCACCACGCGGCCGCGGCGCGCGGCGGCGAGCTTCGAGTAGGACTCCAGGCCCTGCTCCAGGCTACGGCCACGCGGCACGTTGACGAGGGCGGTGACCAGCCGGACGGTACCGGCGTTGGCGCGGCCGCCGAGCAGCTTGCCGATCAGCCCGGCCTTCGCGACGGCACCGGCCTTCGGCTCGGTCAGCGCGGCGCGCAGCTCGTGCGAGCCGCTCACCACCCGGCCGAAGCGGAAGAGCTCGTCCTCGACGTCGTCCAGGGCGCCGGCCTTGTCCGCGGCGATGATCTCCGCGTAGGCGGCGAGCTCCTCGGTCGCGTCCACCAGGTCGCGCGAGCCCGACCAGCGGGAGCGGACCAGGCCGGAGACCAGGTCGACGGCCTCGCCGGAGACCTGGCCGGTCAGCAGCGAGGTGACCAGCTGGGCCTTGTCCTGGCCCGACCGCGAGGGGTCGGTCAGGACGCGGCGCAGCGACACCTCGCGGTCCAGCACGGCCGTGACGGCGGTGAGCTCCTCGGCGAGCTTGGCCGCGTCCACCGAGGTGGAGTCGGTCAGGCTCTCCAGGTTCTGCCGGCCGGCGACGAGGGCCTCACGGCTGGCGCCGATCACTTGGCCGCACCCTGAGCAACGGCGGCCTTGGCCTCCAGCTCGTCCAGGAAGCGGTCGATGACGCCGCTCTGCCGGGTGTGGTCCTCGAGGGACTCACCCACGATGCGGGACGCCAGCTGGGTGGCCAGCGAGCCCACGTCCTGACGCAGGGCGGCAGTGGCCTGCTTCTTGTCCGCCTCGATCTGGGCGTGACCGGCGGCGACGATGGCCTCGCGCTGGCGCTGGCCCTCCTCGCGCATCTCGGCGAGCTGGGCGGCACCCTGCTCGCGAGCCTGCTCGACGATGCGGGCAGCCTCGTGGCGCGCCTCGGCGAGCTCGGCGCGGTACTGCTCAAGCAGGGCCTGGGCCTCCACCTGGGCGGCCTCGGCGCGCTCCATCCCGCCCTCGATCGCGTCCCGGCGCTCCGACAGCACCTTCTCGATGCTGGGGAGGAGCTTCTTGCCGAGCAGACCGAAGACGATGAAGAAGCAGAGCAGGCCGATGATGATCTCGGGCCACGCGGGGAGGAGAGGGTTCATCTTCTCCTCGGCCGCGAGCTGGACGATCGCCATGCTCATATCTGGACCTTCCTCAGAAAGGGTCTACGGCGGGATTACTTGTTGCCGAAGACGAACGGCATGACGATGCCGATGAGGGCGAGCGCCTCGGTCAGCGCGAAGCCGATGAACATGTTGGAACGGATGAGACCGGCAGCCTCGGGCTGGCGGGCCATGGCCTGGACACCGTTACCGAAGATCAGACCGACGCCGATGCCGGGGCCGATGGCGGCGAGGCCGTAGCCCAGGGAGGCGACGGAACCGTAGACAGTGCCCTCAGCGAGGATGCTCATTGACGTTGTCCTTTGCAGGGTGGTGAACCGGTGGTGATTGGCCACCGGGCGATCCGGGACGGGAAGTGGTTCTCGGCGGGGCCGGGGCCCCGGGGCTCAGTGCGCCTCTTCCAGGGCACCGGCGATGTAGCTGCTGGCCAGCATCACGAAGATGTAGGCCTGCAGGAACTGGACCAGCAGCTCGAAGGCGGTCAGGCCGACGGCCACGATGAACGAGGCCGAGCCGTACAGCGCGCCCAGGGACGGGCTGAGCAGGTACCAGGAGGCGATGGAGAACATCACGATCAGCAGGTGGCCGGCGAACATGTTCGCGAAGGCTCGGACCGCGAGCGTGAAGGGGCGCACGAAGATGTTCGAGAAGAACTCGATCGGCACCAGGATGAACATGACCCAGCCGGGGATGCCCGACGGCCAGCAGAGGTTCTTGAGACCGCCGACGAAGCCGTGCTTCTTGAAGGTCAGCGTCATGTAGGTGATCCACACGACCGCAGCGAGGCCGGCCGGGAACGCGATCGCCGCCGACACCGGGAACTGTGCGAACGGGATGATCGACATGATGTTCATCAACCAGATGAAGAAGAACATCGAGACCAGCATCGGGACGTACTTCTCGCCCTTCTTGCCGATCGTCTCCAGCACGATGGAGCGCTTGACGAAGTCGTAGCCGATCTCACCGACCAGCTGCAGCTTGCCGGGGACGAGGCGCGGCTTGGCGAAGGCGGCCCAGAAGAACACGACGACCAGGAGCGCGACGATGATCGACAGCAGCATCGGCTTGTTGAACTCGATGCTGCCGATCGAGAAGATCGGCTTGAACTGGAACTCGTTCAGACCCGGGGCCGGGAAGCCACAGCCAGCGTCCCCGAAGTGGCAACTGCCTGAGGCGAGGGACGTGAGTTCAGCACTCACCGCGGACTCCTTCGTCGTGACGCATGGTTACGGCAACCTCGGTGTGTCGGCGTGGCCTGCGACCACGGAGCGGCACTGGAACTTGATGGGTTTCTCGCCGACCCCGCGCGCCGGTGCACGGCACCACAGCGGGATCATCGAAGACTGCGCGGATCAGGGGGGCGATCCGTCCGCTCTCCGGACAGACCAGGCCTCTTCCCGTACTCCGTTGTTGCGACGGACGATAGCAGCCCGTCAGTGCGGCATAAACACCGCCCCCCTCGTTGGGGGGACAGTTGGGCCTCGTCACTGTTGACGCCCCTTGTCGGAGGGCTTGTCGCCCTTCTTTTCGGAGGCGTCGGGGTCGACGTAGAAGGTTTTGGCCTTGAGCGCACCGCGCACCTGGAAGCCCGTCCAGATCAGGGCGCAGCCGAGCAGGGTGAACGCGAAGGCCTGCCGGTTGAACAGCTCGGTGTCCTTGAAGACCGCGAGCACGATGCCGACCAGCAGGATCTGCGTGGTGTACACCAGCAGCGCGGCGGCCATCATGATCTGCGGGTTCGACCTGGTCAGCCGGTCGAGCGCGACCTGGCCGAAGCTGAAGAAGGCCATCACGAGGAGCGCGCCGAAGAGGGCGCCGAGCAGCCCCTTCCCACCGGCAACGGCAAAGGAGATCACCATGGCGATGATTCCGGCGACCGCAGTGGGAATCGCGGCGCCTCGGAGGATCCGGGCGTCGGTGGACGGCATGTCGGCAGCTCCGGCGGCATGTCGATGTGGCGGGGGACGGGCACTGCGGTGGCGGGTGACACCGGACCGAGGCATCGCCGCGGGCCGCCATGTGAGCGACGGGCCCGGTGAGGGAGACCGACAGGGACGGAAGTCATCCACCTGTCAGGTCTTTCGGCGTGTTCTCGATACTCGTGAACGGTATCACAAACTATTTGATGAGAGCTTTACCATGAATGTGTGGCACCTGTCACACCAACGGCGCAACGATTCCGCCGTTCGGGTGACGGCCACCTGTCGTGGCATCAACTCCCTTGTCAGTGGCGGCCGGTGGCCTTGGGGTGGGAGCCGACCGCGGTGGAGCCCACGCCGGACTCCCGCCCGGCTTCACCCAGGAGTTCCTTGTCCTTGGCCGACAGTTCAGCCATCGGACCGCTCTGCTGCCGGCGGTAGCGCGGGGGGACGAAGGACTGCACCGCCCGCGGGGCGCGCGGCCGGAACCGCGGGGTGAGCAGCACCACCAGGCCGACCAGGCAGAGCCCGGCGAGCGTCAGGACGACGGTGCGGCCGGTGTTGGTCACCGAGAAGGCGACCGAGCCGAAGGCGATCAGCGCGGCCCAGAAGTACATGATCATCACGGCGCGGCTGTGCGAGTGCCCCACCTGGAGCAGCCGGTGGTGCAGGTGGCGCTTGTCCGCGGCGAACGGGGACTGGCCCGCCCAGGTGCGGCGCACCACCGCGAGCAGCAGGTCGGCCAGCGGCAGCGCGATGACCGTCAGCGGCAGCAGCAGCGGGATGTAGATCGGCACCAGGGCGTGCACGGCGGCGGTCTGCGAGCCGGCCTCGTTGCTGATCAGGTCCGGGTCGACCCGGCCGGTGATGGAGATCGCGGCGACGGCCAGCATCAGGCCCAGCATCATCGAGCCGGAGTCGCCCATGAAGATCCGCGCGGGGTGCATGTTGTGCGCCAGGAAGCCCAGGCACATGCCGATCAGCAGCACGCTGAACAGCACGGCGGGGGCCGCGTCGGAGATCGTGTAGCCGTACCAGAGCCGGTAGCTGTACAGGAAGAAGGCCATCGCGGCGATGCACACCATGCCGCCGGCCAGGCCGTCCAGGCCGTCGATGAAGTTCACCGCGTTGACCATGACGACGACCAGGGTGACCGAGATGACCATGCCCTGGGTCGGGCTCACCGCGACCGGGCCGACACCGGGCACCGGGAGGGTGATCACCGTGACGCCCTGCCAGACCATCACGCCGGCGGCGATCATCTGGCCGCCGAGCTTCACCAGCGCGTCCACGCCCCACTTGTCGTCGAGCACCCCGAGCAGGAACATGATCCCGGCCCCGGACAGCAGCGCGCGGATGTCGGTGCCCTGCGAGAACACCTTGCTCAGGTTGTCCAGCTGCGAGGCGACCAGGATGCCCGCGCACAGTCCGCCGAACATCGCGATGCCGCCGAGCCGCGGCGTGGGTTCGCGGTGCACGTCGCGGGCGCGCACCGGCGGCATGGCGCCGGCCGCGATGGCGAACTTCCGGACCGGGCCCGTCAACAGGTAGGTGACGGCGGCGGTGCAGAACAGCACCAGCAGATACTCACGCACCACTGGCCTCCTGCATCACTGTCGAACGGGGAAGTACCGAAGGTACTCCCCTGCCTTCCCGGGGTTCGAGGTGCGTCGCCACGGCACACACCTTATTGAGTCGGACGCCCGGACCGTGCATCGCGGTTCGCCCTCCCGGGTAGGAGATCCGGATACCCGCGGAAGGCCGCCGTCAGGCCCGGTCGGCGAAGGCCGCCGCCAGCTCCCGGACCCGCGCCGCGGCCGGGACGACCGCGTCCCCGGCGAGCACCCGCGCGATCAGCCCGGCGATCTCCGCCAGCTCCGGCTCCCCCATCCCCTGGCTGGTGACCGTGCCCGTGCCCAGCCGGATGCCGGAGGTCTCGGCGGCCGGCGCCGGGTCGTACGGCAGCGCGCACTTGCCGAGCAGCAGCCCGGCCGCCGCGCAGCGCCGCTCGGCCTCCGCGCCGGTCACGCCGAGCGGGCTCACGTCGGCGGTCACCAGATGGGTGTCGGTACCGCCCGTCAGGGGGCGCATTCCGGCCTCTGCGAGCCCCGCGGCGAGCGCCCGCGCCCCGGACACCGTCCGCTCCGCGTACGCCCGGTACGCGGGCTTCGAGGCCTCCGCGAGGGCCACCGCCTTGCCGGCCACCTCGTTCATCGCCGCGCCGCCCTGGCTGAACGGGAACACCGCCCGGTCGATCCGCTCGGCCAGCTCCGCGGTGCACAGCAGCAGCCCGCCGCGCGGGCCGCGCAGCAGCTTGTGGGTGGCCGCCACCGTGACGTCCGCGTACGGCACCGGGGAGGGCGCCACCCCGGCCGCGATCAGCCCGGTGGTCTGCGCGGCGGAGGCGATCAGGTAGGCGTCCACCTCGTCGGCGATCTCGCGGAACGCCGCCCAGTCCGGGTGCCGGGGGTGCGAGATCGAGCCCGCCACGATGGCCTTGGGACGGTGCTGCCGGGCCAGGTCGCGGACCTGGTCGAGGTCGATCAGCCCGTCGGACTCGCGCACGCCGTAGCCGGTGAAGTCGAACCAGCGCCCGGAGAAGTTGGCGCGCGAGCCGCAGCTGAGGTGGCCGCCGTGCTCCAGCGACATCGCCAGCACCCCGTCGCCGGGCCGCAGCAGCGCCGCGTACGCCGCCAGCATCGCCGAAGTCGCCGACCGCGGCTGGACGTTGGCGTGCGGGGCGGCGAACAGCTCGCGGGCCCGGTCGATCGCCAGCAGCTCGGCGGCGTCCGCCAGCGCGCAGCCGGTGTGGTGCCGGCGGCCCGGGTAGCCCTCGGCGTACTTGTCGATCAGCGGGCCGGTGAGCGCCGCCAGGACGGCGGGGGTGGTCAGGTTCTCCCCCGCCAGCAGCTGGATCGTCTCGGCGCGCCGCTCGGCCTCCGCGGCCAGCAGGTCGGCCAGCTGCGGATCGGCCCGGTGCAGCGCCTCGGACGCCCAGGGGCGCCCGGTCGTGGCGGTCGGGCCGGACGCGGCATCGGTGACGGTCATGGCGGGGCTCCCGGGCGCTGCGGGGACTGTGTCACCCAGCGTAGGACCGCTCCCGCCACCCGGCCCGCCGGGCCGCGGCCGAACGGCCCCGTGCGGCGCCCTGCCCGGGCCCGGCCCGTCAGCGCGGCGCGGGGACGCCGGTCAGCGCGGTGACCACCGGGTCGACCGCGTGGAATATCTCCTCGCCGCAGTTGCGGAACATGCCGATCGGCGCCCCGTACGGGTCGTCCACCTCGTCCGACTCCGGCGTGGCGGCCAGCAGCCAGCCGCGCAGCGCGGCGGCGGCCCGGACCAGCGCGCGGGCCCGCTCGGTGACGTCGGCGCCGCGCCTCGGGTCCGGCAGGGTGCCCGGGTCTATCGTCCGCACCAGGCGGGTGAACTCCTTCAGCGTGAAGGTGCGCAGCCCCGCCTCGTGGCCCATCGAGATCACCTGGGCGCGGTGGTCCAGCGTCGCCGTGAGCACCAGGTCGGCCTCGACCACGTGCTCGTCCAGCAGCTCGCGGCCGGTGAAGCCGCCGCTGTCGGCGCCGTACTCGTCGAGCACGGTCGCGGCGTGGTCCTCCATCGGCGCGCCCTCGTGGCCCCAGGTGCCGGCGCTCTCCACCAGGATCCGGCCGGCCACCCGGGGGCTCAGCCGGGTGTCCAGCTCACGCCGGGTCAGCCGCTCGGCGATCGGCGAGCGGCAGATGTTCCCCGTGCAGACGAACAGGATCCGGAAGTGGTCCAGCGGCCTGGGGCCCACGCTCAGGTACGGCGCTATGCCCGGCCCGGCGTGCAGCGAGGCGGTGGGCGTCAACTGCCGGCCTCCAGGTCGGGGACGACCTCCCTCAGCTGCTCGACGCTGATCGCACCGGCCCGCAGCAGGACCGGGACCTTGCCGGTGACGTCCACGATCGACGAGGTGGCGGAGTCCTCGGCCGCCCCGCCGTCCAGGTAGACCGAGACCGCGTCGCCGAGCTGGGCCTGTGCCTCGTCACAGGTCAGCGGGGAGACCCCGCCGATCCGGTTGGCACTGGAGACGGCCAGCGGGCCGGTGCTGTTCAGCAGCTCGATGGCGACCGGGTGCAGCGGCATCCGGACCGCGACGGTGCCGCGGGTGTCGCCGAGGTCCCAGCGCAGTGAGGGCTGGTGCCGGGCGACCAGGGTGAGCCCGCCCGGCCAGAAGGCGTCGACCAGCTCCCAGGCCTGCTCGGAGAAGTCGGTGACCAGGCCGTGCAGGGTGGTCGGCGAGCCGACCAGCACCGGCGAGGGCGTGTTGCGGCCGCGGCCGCGGGCGGCCATCAGCTCGCCGACCGCCTCCGGGGAGAAGGCGTCCGCACCGACCCCGTACAGGGTGTCGGTGGGCAGCACGACGAGTTCGCCGCGGCGGATGGCCGAGGCGGCCTCGCGCAGACCGGTGGCGCGGTCCCCGGCATCGGCACAGTCGTAACGGCGGCTCATCGGTGCGGTCCCCTTCCGGAGTGGCTCATGGCGTTACAGCGCAGCCTTGCGCGCCGTCGTACGGTGCTCGGTGGTCACGACCCGACCCTCCGGGCGGTCGTCCTGTGCCCGACTGTTCACGACCCGACCCTCCGGGCGGTCGTCCTGTGCCCGACCGTTCACGACCCGACCCTCCGGGCGGTCGTCCTGTGCCCGACTGTTCACGACCCGACCCTCCGGGCGGTCGTGAAGCGGGGCCGGTTGTTCAGGTCGCGGTGGTCGGCGGTGTCCGTCCAGCCGTGTTCCTCGTTGAAGATCCACGGCACCTGGCCGCCCTGCTGGTCGGCGTGCTCGATCACCACCGCGCCGCCCGGGCGCAGCAGTCGGGCCGCGACCCGCTCGATGCCGCGGATGGTGTCCAGGCCGTCCTCGCCGGAGAACAGGGACATCTGCGGGTCGTGGTCGCGGGCCTCCGGCGCGACGTACTCCCACTCGGTGAGCGGGATGTACGGCGGGTTGGAGATGACCAGGTCGAAGCGGCCGTCCCAGGAGCGGTCGTCCTCGAAGGCCTTGGTGGCGTCACCGGCGTGCAGGGTGACCCGGGCGCGGTCCGGGCTGGCCTCGATGTTGCGCCGGGTGTACTCCAGCGCCCCCTCGTCCAGTTCGAAGGCGTGCACGGTGGAGCGCGGCAGTTCCTGGGCCAGGGCGAGGGCGATCGCGCCGGAGCCGGAGCACAGGTCCACCACCAGCGGCTCGGCCACGTCCATGTCGCGCACCGCGTCTATCGCCCACTCGACGACCGTCTCGGTCTCCGGCCGGGGCACGAACACCCCGGGGCCGACCTCCAGTTCGAGGTAGCGGAAGAACGCCCGCCCGGTGATGTGCTGGAGCGGCTCGCGCGCCTCGCGGCGGGAGACCGCCTCCCAGTAGCGGGCGTCGAAGTCGGCGTCCTTCACCGTGTGCAGCTGGCTGCGCTTGACGCGGTGGACGTAGGCGGCGAGCTCCTCCGCGTCGAAGCGCGGCGACGGCACGCCGGCCGCGGCCAACCGCTGGGTGGCCTGGGCCACCTCGGCGAGCAGCAGGTTCATCCGTACGACCTCTTGTTTCTGCGCTCCGGCTTCGGGCGAAGCGCGGGCTGGGGCGCGCCGGTCTCAGTTCTCTTGGGCCGCGGCGGCGAGCTTGGCCTCCGCGTCCTTGTCGACGCAGGACTGGATCACCGCGTTCAGTTCGCCGTCCAGGACCTGGTCCAGGTTGTACGCCTTGAATCCGGTGCGGTGGTCCGAGATGCGGTTCTCGGGGTAGTTGTACGTGCGGATCCGCTCCGAGCGGTCGACCGTACGGACCTGGCTGCGGCGCGCGTCCGAGGCCTCCCGCTCGGCCTCCTCCTGCGCGGCGGCCAGCAGCCGCGAACGCAGGATGCGCATCGCCTGCTCCTTGTTCTGGAGCTGGCTCTTCTCGTTCTGGCAGGACGCCACGATACCGGTCGGCAGGTGGGTGATCCGGACCGCGGAGTCGGTGGTGTTGACCGACTGGCCGCCGGGGCCGGAGGAGCGGTAGACGTCGATCCGCAGGTCGTTGGCGACGATCTCGACCTCGACCTCCTCCGCCTCGGGGGTGACCAGCACGCCCGCCGCGGAGGTGTGGATGCGGCCCTGGGACTCGGTGGCGGGGACGCGCTGCACGCGGTGCACGCCGCCCTCGTACTTCAGCCGGGCCCAGACGCCCTGGCCGGGCTCGGCGTTGCCCTTGGTCTTCACGGCCACCGAGACGTCCTTGTAGCCGCCGAGGTCGGACTCGTTGGAGTCGATGATCTCGGTCTTCCAGCCGATCCGCTCCGCGTAGCGCAGGTACATCCGGAGCAGGTCGCCGGCGAACAGCGCGGACTCCTCGCCGCCCTCGCCCGCCTTGATCTCCAGGATGACGTCCTTGTCGTCACTCGGGTCGCGCGGCACCAGCAGCAGCCGCAGCTCCTCGGTGAGCTCGTCCCTGCGGGCCTCGGAGGCCTTCGCCTCGGCGATGAACTCCGGGTCCTCCGCGGCGAGTTCGCGCGCGGCCTCGATGTCCTCGCCGGCCTGCCGCCACTGCCGGTAGACCCGGGTGATCGGGGTCAGCTCGGCGTACCGCTTGGCCAGCTTGCGGGCGTTGGCCTGGTCGGCGTGGACGGACGGGTCGGCCAGCCTCGTCTCGAGGTCGGCGTGCTCGACGAGGAGCTCTTCGACTGCCTCGAACATGGGGTGGCCTTCTTCCCGGTGACTCGGAAACGTGTGGGGGGTGGGGAATTCGCGGGGGGACGCGAACGGCGCCGGCCCCCAGCGCCCCCGACAACGAGTACGGGGGCACCGGGAACCGGCGCCGAGGGAGCGCTAGGCCTTCGCGCTGTGCTGCTTGCCGAAGCGGGCCTCGAAGCGGGCCACGCGGCCACCGGTGTCGAGGATCTTCTGCTTGCCGGTGTAGAACGGGTGGCACTGCGAGCAGACCTCGGCGCGGATCTCGCCACTGGTCTCGGTCGAGCGGGTGGTGAACTCGGCGCCGCAGGTGCAGGTCACGCGCGTGACCACGTACTCGGGGTGAACGTTGGGCTTCAAGGGGTTCTCCTAGGTTTCGGGAGGGTACCGGGTCGGCGGCTGGGGCGCCGCACGTGAACCGGGACCGACGGACCAGTCTGCCAGGACCGGCCGCATCTTCCCAAACCGGGTCGCGTTCCGGGATATTCCGGACCCCCCTCAGCGCGTGGCGGTGGCCTTCGCGGACGGCTTCCCCGCGGCCGGCGCGGGGGCCGTGGGGGCCGCCTGGGCGGGGTTCTCCGGCTGTTCGGAGACGATCGCGGAGGGGAACGGCTGGTCGGCCTTGAGCGCCGCCCAGACCTGCCCCGCCTGCGGCTGCAGCGGGACCACCCGGTTCGGGTCGCTGGGGGCCGTCTCCACCGGCAGGGTGACCATGCTCAGCTGGTCCGGGCCTATCCCCTTGAGCTCCTGGGCGAGCCCCACCAGCGAGTTCACCGAGCCGAGCGCGGAGTCGGTGGTGATGCTCCTGGTCACCGTGTCACCGACCGACCACAGCTTGACCGGGTTGGTGAGCATCCCGCTCCCCCCGACCTGCTGCAGCAGCGACTTCACCATCTGCTTCTGGAGCTCGATCCGGCCGAGGTCGCTGCCGTCGCCGACGCCGTGCCGGGTGCGCACGAAGGCCAGCGCCTGCTGTCCGTCCAGGTGGTGCTCGCCGGGCGGCAGGTCGAGCCCGCTGTCCTTGTCGTGGATGGCCACCGTGGTGGTCACGGTGGCCCCGCCTATCGCGTCCACGACCCGGGCGAAGCCGGCGAAGTCGACCTGCAGGTAGTGGTCCATCCGCAGCCCGGTGAGCTGCTCGGTGGTCTTGACCGCGCAGGCCGCGCCGCCGCTCTCGAAGGCGCTGTTGTACATCGCGCGCTTGGCGCCGGGCACCGGCTTGCCGTTCGCGTCGACGCAGTCGGGGCGGGCGACCAGGGTGTCGCGCGGGATCGAGACGATCTGGGCGCCGGAGTGGGCCTGGTTGACGTGCACCACCATCGCGGTGTCCGAGCGGGCGGTGCCGCCGGTGTCCCCGCCGGCGACCGAGCCGTTGTCGCCGGCCCGCGAATCGGAGCCGAGCACCAGGATGTTGAAGGAGCCGTCGGTGGCGGCCGGCGGCCGGGCGTCGCCGAGCCGGGCGTCGATGTCGACGCTGGTGATGTTCCCGTTGAGCCTGAAGTAGGCGAAGAGGCCCGCGCCGGCGCCGAGGACGACGAGCGCGGCGAACGCGCAGGCAGCCGTCCGCAGGATTCTGCGGCGGCGACTCAGGACCCTCTTGTGCTCGGCCATACGGTCCAGAGTAAATCGGACAACATGATCCAAACGCCCCCAAGGTGTCCCGACTCTGGAACAAAGCGGCCAGGACGCACGGAACCCCGGACCGCTCGCGCGATCCGGGGTTCCGTGCTTCGACAGCCGTCCGGCTACGGTCAGTCGCCGGAGCCGGGGGTGGTCTTGGCGATCTGCATCAGGAACTCGGCGTTGCTCTTGGTCTGCTTCATCTTGTCCAGGAGCAGCTCGATCGCCTGCTGCGAGTCGAGCGCGTGCAGCACCCGGCGGAGCTTCCAGACGATGGCCAACTCCTCGCTGCCGAGCAGGATCTCCTCCTTGCGGGTGCTGGAGGCGTCCACGTCGACGGCCGGGAAGATGCGCTTGTCCGAGAGCTTCCGGTCGAGCTTGAGCTCCATGTTGCCGGTGCCCTTGAACTCCTCGAAGATCACCTCGTCCATGCGCGAGCCGGTCTCGACCAGCGCGGTGGCCAGGATGGTCAGCGAGCCGCCGTTCTCGATGTTGCGCGCGGCGCCGAAGAACTTCTTCGGCGGGTACAGCGCGGTCGAGTCGACACCACCGGACAGGATGCGGCCGGAGGCCGGCGCCGCCAGGTTGTAGGCGCGGCCGAGGCGGGTGATCGAGTCCAGCAGGATGACCACGTCGTGGCCCAGCTCCACCAGGCGCTTGGCCCGCTCGATGGCCAGCTCGGCGACGGTGGTGTGGTCCTCGGCCGGGCGGTCGAAGGTCGAGGAGATGACCTCGCCCTTCACCGACCGCTGCATGTCGGTGACCTCTTCCGGACGCTCGTCGACCAGGACGACCATCAGGTGGCACTCGGGGTTGTTGTGGGTGATCGCGTTGGCGACCGCCTGGAGCACCATGGTCTTGCCGGTCTTCGGCGGCGCGACGATCAGACCGCGCTGGCCCTTGCCGATCGGCGACACCAGGTCGATGATCCGGGTGGTCAGCACGCCCGGGTCGGTCTCCAGGCGCAGCCGCTCCTGCGGGTAGAGCGGGGTGAGCTTGTTGAACTCGGGGCGGCCGCGGCCGCTCTCCGGGTCCATGCCGTTGACGGAGTCCAGGCGCACCATGGCGTTGAACTTCTCGCGGCGCTCGCCCTCGCGCGGCTGGCGCACCGCACCGGTGATGGCGTCACCCTTGCGCAGGCCGTTCTTGCGGACCTGGGCGAGCGAGACGTAGACGTCGTTCTGGCCCGGCAGGTAGCCGGAGGTGCGCACGAACGCGTAGTTGTCGAGGATGTCGAGGATGCCCGCGACCGGGATCAGGACGTCGTCCTCGCCGACCTGCGGCTCGGCCACGCCGGCGGCCTCGAAGCCGTCACGGCCACGACGGCCGCGGCGGTCGCGGTAGCGCCCGCGCCGGCCGCGGCGGCCCTCGCCGAACTCGTCGTCCTCGTAGCCGCCCTGCTGCTGGGCCTGCGGCTGCTGGGTCTGCTGGCCCTGACGGCCCTGCTGCTCGGCCTGGCCGCCCTGCTGCTGGCCGCCGCCCTGCTGGGGCTGGCGGTCGGCGCGCTCGCGGCGGTTGCGGCGGTCGCGGCGCGACTCGCGGCTGTCGCCGTCCTGGGCCTCGCCGCCCTCCTGGCGGTCGGTGCGCTCGGTGCGCTCGGTGCCCTCGCGGCGGTCACGGCGCTCGCGGCGGTCGCGACGCGACTCGCGGCCGTCCTCGCGGCCCTCGAAGCCGCGGGTCTCGGCCGGGCGGGCCTCGGCCTGCTTCGGCTCGGCGACCGCGACGGTGGCGGGCTCGGCGGCGGCCTCGGCGACCGGGGCGACGGGCGCGCCGGCGGCCGAGGTGGCCCGGCGGCGGGTGCGCTCGGTACGGGCGGGCGCGGCGGTCTCCGCGGCGGCCTGGACCGGGATCTCGATCTGGGCCTGCGGCTCGGCGGCGGCCGGGGCCTCGGCCTTGGCGGCGGCGGCCTTGGTACGGCGGGCCGGCTTCTCGGCCGGGGCCTCGGCGTCCGCCTTGGCGGCGGTGCGCTTGGCGGCCGGGGCGGTGCCGCCGGCGGCGAGCAGCGGGTCCCCGCCGCTCTTCTCCTTGATGGTCTCGATCAGCTGGCTCTTGCGCATGCGTCCGGTACCGGTGATGCCAAGGTCCGCGGCGAGCTTCTGGAGCTCGGCCAGGACCATGCCGTCCAGGCCCGCGGCGGCACTGCGGCGGCGCCGCGCCGGAGCAGCGGGGGCGGCGGCTGCGTCCGACGCCTCTGCGTCCGGGCGCGCGCCCATCAGATCGGTGGAGTCGCTCACTAAGGGTCCTTCCCTGGAGCGGACGTCGGCCTGTCTGGCTCGGCGACCGGTTGTGCTGTCCTGACCAACGCTCGACTGCGTCGGTCCGAGGCGGTGATCCCTCGAATGGCGGGAGCCTGTCGAGAGAGGGTTACGTGCGAGGTGCGGTGCGTGAAGCACGGTGGTGCTGAGTGGCGCGTGGGCCGGTCGTGTGTCGACCTCCCCTGAGGGCGTAACCCCCACGCTTCCTGCGAATCCCGGGCCCCCGTCGCGTGACGGTGGCCCGTGCTCCGCCCGTCCTGGCCTCAGGTGGGAGGCTGCGGGTGGGAGTCAGGTGCCGTCACGGCTTCGGGATGCGGCCGCATGTCGCGCAGGCAGGCTGCGTACGCGCTGCGGTGGGCTCCCGGAGAATCGTCGCCCCGTGCATCGCCGGGACTCCACTGCCGTGGAGCGCTGGGATCGGGACGCGGCGCACCTAGCCCCGGAGGGCACCTGGTGCAGCAATGAGGTTAACACTACCGACCCCCTCAGACATTCCCCAGCCTTGCGCTTGCCAATCGTGTCCGTCGGACCCGGCTCGGCAGGGTGCCGGTGCCGGGTCCCGAGCGGCCCGTTCGGGCTGCTCAGACGTCCAGCGGGAGCACGACGGCCCCGGTGCGGTCGACGTCCAGCCGGTGCGCGGCGAACGCCGGGTCGCCGCCGTGGCCGTGGTGTCCGGCGAAGGAGAGCACCTTGTCGGCGCCCGCCTCGTCGGTGAGGGCCAGGACGGTCGGGCCGGCGCCGGAGACGACCGCCGGGAAGCCCTCGGCGCGCAGGGCGCCGACCAGCGCGGCGCTGTCCGGCATGGCGGAGGCGCGGTAGTCCTGGTGCAGCCGGTCCTCGGTGGCGGCGAGGAGCAGTTCGGGGCGCCTGGTCAGCGCCTCCACCAGCAGTGCGGAACGGCCCGCGTTGACGGCCGCGTCGGCCAGCGGGACGGTCTTCGGCAGCAGTCCGCGCGCGGTCTCGGTGAGCACCTCGCCGGCCGGCACGAACACCACCGGGACGACCTGCTCGGACGGCTCCAGCACGACCGCCTTGGCCGACTCCTCGTCGGTCCAGGCGATGGTGAAGTTGCCGCGCAGGCAGGCCGCGACGTTGTCGGGGTGGCCCTCCAGCTCGGAGGCGAGGGCCAGCAGCGCGTCGTCGTCCAGCGCGGACCGGCCGCCGATGGTCACCGCGCGGGCGGCCACGATGCCGGCGCAGATGGCGGCCGAGGAGGAGCCGAGGCCGCGGCCGTGCGGTATCCGGTTGGCGCAGACCACTTCGAGGCCGCGGGGCTGGCCGCCGAGCCGGTCGAAGGCGGCGCGCATCGAGCGGACCAGCAGGTGGCGCTCGTCGCGCGGCAGCGTCTCGGCGCCCTCACCGGCGATGTCGACGGAGAGGCCGGAGTCGGCGACCCGGACGACCACGTCGTCGTACAGACCCAGCGCGAGCCCGAAGGCGTCGAAGCCCGGGCCGAGGTTGGCGCTGGTCGCGGGAACCCTGACCCGGACGGCGGCGGCACGGAACGCGGGACCGGCCATACGGTGGACTCTCCTGGGGTAAATCGGGCGGCGCGGAGCGCGTCGTCGGTGCGAGGGTGGGAACGGACCGCGGCCCCTCCGGGGGGCGGGCGGTCGCGGTGTCGGCGCGGCCCGGACCCGCCGGGCCCGGGGCATGTGCCACACGGCCGAAGCCAGAGTATCGAAGAGAGGTTCCCGAGCGGTACACCCCGTGGGCCTTCGATCTGGTGTGTTGCCGTTCTGGCCGGAAATGCTCACCCCTCCCCGTCGACGGGAGGGGTGGAAAAGGATCGCAATGCGGAACCCAATGGACACAAAAGTGTCAGGGGGGAACTCCGACGGGCCGACCCTCGAAAGGGTCGGCCCGTCGGGGCGTCAGGGCCCTTTACCGGTCGAGCAGTCCGAGGCTGCGGGCGGCCGCCTCCGGGTCGATCGGGACGATCTGCGGCTGCGGCGCGCCGGCCACCGCCCAGTCCGGGTCCTTCAGGCCGTTGCCGGTCACGGTGCAGACGATCCGCTGGCCCGGGTCGACCAGGCCGGCCTCCGCCTTGGCCAGCAGACCGGCCACCGAGGCGGCCGAGGCGGGCTCCACGAAGACGCCCTCCTGGGAGGCCAACAGCCGGTAGGCGGACAGGATCTGACGGTCCGTCACCTTGTCGATGAGGCCGCCGGACTCGTCCCGCGCGGCGAGCGCGAAGTCCCAGGAGGCCGGGTTGCCGATCCGGATCGCGGTGGCGATGGTCTGCGGCTTGAGCACCGGCGCGCCGTCCACGATCGGGGCCGAGCCGGAGGCCTGGAAGCCCCACATCCGCGGGGTGCGGGTGGCGAGGCCGTCGGCCGCGTACTCGCGGTAGCCCTTCCAGTACGCGGTGATGTTGCCCGCGTTGCCGACCGGCAGGACGTGGATGTCCGGGGCGTCGCCGAGCATGTCGACGATCTCGAAGGCCGCGGTCTTCTGGCCCTCGATCCGCACCGGGTTGACCGAGTTGACCAGCGCCACCGGGTACTTCTCGGACAGTTCACGCGCAAGGGTGAGGCAGTCGTCGAAGTTCCCGTCGACCTGGAGGATCCTGGCGCCGTGGACCAGCGCCTGGCCCATCTTGCCGAGGGCGATCTTGCCCTGCGGGACGAGCACCGCGGAGACCATCCCGGCCCGCACCGCGTACGCGGCGGCGGAGGCCGAGGTGTTGCCGGTGGAGGCGCAGATGACCGCCTGCGCGCCCTCCTCCTTGGCCTTGGAGATGGCCATCGTCATCCCGCGGTCCTTGAAGGAGCCGGTCGGGTTGGCGCCCTCGACCTTGAGGTAGACCTCGCAGCCCGTGCGCTCGGAGAGCACCTGGGCGGGGACCAGGGGCGTGCCGCCCTCCAACAGGGTGACCACCGGGGTGGCCGCGGTGACCGGCAGGCGGTCCCGGTACTCCTCGATCAGGCCGCGCCACTGGTGGGTGTGCGCGCCTCGGACGACGTTCTCGGCAACGGCGTTCATGGCTGGTTCCTTATTCCCCTTCGACCCGCATGATGCTGGCCACGTCCCGCACGCTGTCCAGCGCGCGGAGCTTGTCGACCGTCGCCGACAGCGCGGCGTCGGTGGCACGGTGGGTGACCACGACGAGCGAGGCGTCGCCGTCGCGGCCCTGCTGGCGCACGGTGTCGATGGAGACGCCGTGCTCGGCGAAGACGGATGCCACCTGGGCGAGCACGCCCGCGCGGTCGTCCACGTCCAGGCTGACGTGGTAGCGGGTGACCACCTCGTCCATCGGCTTGGCCGGCAGCCGCGTGTACACCGAGTCACCGGGGCCGGTGGCGCCGGCGAGCTTGTTGCGGCAGACCGCGACCAGGTCGCCGAGCACCGCGGAGGCGGTCGGCGAGCCGCCCGCGCCGGGGCCGTAGAACATCAGCCGGCCGGCCGCCTCGGCCTCGACGAACACCGCGTTGTACGCCTCGCGGACGGAGGCCAGCGGGTGCGACAGCGGGATCATCGCCGGGTGGACGCGCGCGGTGACGGACTCGCCGTCCGCGGCCCGCTCGCAGATCGCGAGCAGCTTGACCACGCAGCCCATCTCCTTGGCGGAGGCGATGTCGGCCGCCGTCACCTCGGTGATGCCCTCGCGGTAGACGTCCGCCGCGGTGACCTTGGTGTGGAAGGCGATGCCGGCCAGGATCGCGGCCTTGGCGGCGGCGTCGAAGCCCTCGACGTCGGCCGTCGGGTCGGCCTCGGCGTAGCCCAGCGCGGTGGCCTCCTCCAGCGCCTCCGAGTAGCCGGCGCCGGTGGTGTCCATCTTGTCGAGGATGAAGTTGGTGGTGCCGTTGACGATCCCCAGCACCCGGTTGACCTTGTCCCCCGCGAGGGACTCGCGCAGCGGGCGCAGCAGCGGGATCGCGCCCGCCACCGCGGCCTCGTAGTACAGGTCCACCCCGGCCTCGGCGGCCGCGGCGTGCAGCTCGGTGCCGTCCTTGGCGAGCAGCGCCTTGTTGGCGCTGACCACCGAGGCGCCCTGCCGGAAGGCGGACAGGATCAGCGATTTGGAGGGCTCGATGCCGCCCACCACCTCGACCACCACGTCGATGTCGCCCCGGTTGACCAGGGCCTCGGCGTCGGTGGTGATCAGGTGCTCGGGGACGCCCGGGCGGGTCCGCCCGGCCCGGCGGACCGCGATCCCGGCCAACTCGACCGGAGCGCCGATGCGAGCGGCGAGGTCGTCGGCCGTCGTCGTCATGATGCGCGCCACCTCGGAGCCCACCACACCACAACCCAGCAACGCCACCTTCAGCGGGCGCGTACGCATCATCCGACTCCGCTCTGCATTCTTCTGCTTCGGTAATTTCCGGCGGGTTTTCCTGGACCGCCGGGAACTTCGGTCTCTACCAGTCTCCGGGACTTTCCGTACGGATCTACGGTCGTTCCATGATCTGAGACGAGGATTTCGTCATCCGATATCCAGACGCAGGAGATCCTCCTCCGTCTCGCGCCGGACGATCACCCGCGCCGCACCGTCCCTGACGGCGAGCACGGGGGGCTTGAGGGCGTGGTTGTAATTGCTCGCCATCGACCGGCAGTAGGCGCCGGTGGCGGGCACCGCGATCAGGTCGCCCGGGGCCAGGTCGGCCGGCAGGAAGGCGTCCCGGACGACGATGTCGCCGGACTCGCAGTGCTTGCCGACCACCCGCACCAGCATCGGCTCCGCGTCGCTGGTGCGCGACACCAGGGCCACCGAGTACTCGGCGTCGTACAGCGCGGTGCGGATGTTGTCGGACATCCCGCCGTCCACGCTGACGTAGGTGCGCAGGCCCTCCAGTGGCTTGACGGTGCCGACCTCGTACAGCGTGAACGCCGTCGGGCCGACGATCGCCCGGCCCGGCTCCACGCTCAGCCGGGGGGCGTCCAGGTTCGCGGCGGCGCACTCGCGGCGGACGATGTCGGCCAGCGCGGCCGCGATCTCGGCCGGCTCGCGCGGGTCGTCCTCGCTGGTGTACGCGATGCCGAGGCCGCCGCCGAGGTCGATCTCGGGCAGCTGGACGCCGTGCTCGTCACGGATCCCGGCCAGCAGGCCGACCACCCGGCGGGCGGCCACCTCGAAGCCCGCCATGTCGAAGATCTGCGAGCCGATGTGCGAGTGGATGCCGCGCAGCTCCAGGCTGTCGTGGCCGAGCACCCGGCGCACCGCCTCGGCGGCCGCTCCCCCGGTGAGGGACAGCCCGAACTTCTGGTCCTCGTGCGCGGTGGCGATGAACTCGTGGGTGTGCGCCTCGACGCCGACGGTGATCCGGATCAGCACCTGCTGGCGCACGCCCTGGCGGGCGGCGATCGCCGCCAGGCGCCCGATCTCCTCGTAGGAGTCGACCACGATGTGCCCGACGCCGGTCTTCACCGCGTGCTCGAGCTCGTCCGCCGACTTGTTGTTGCCGTGCAGCGCGATCCGCTCCGGCGGCATCCCTGCGGCCAGGGCGACCGCCAGCTCGCCCGGGCTGCACACGTCGAGGTTGAGGCCCTCCTCGTGCAGCCAGCGCACGACGGCCTTGGAGAGGAACGCCTTCCCGGCGTAGTAGACGTCCGCGCCGGTGCCGAAGGCGTCCCGCCAGGCGCGCGCCCGGGACCGGAAGTCCTCCTCGTCCAGCACGTAGGCGGGGGTGCCGAACTCGGCGGCCAGCCGCCTGACGTCGATGCCGCCGACGGTCGCCACGCCCTCGGCGTTCCGGGCGACGGTGCGCGACCAGACCTTGGGGTCGAGCGCGTTCAGGTCGGCGGGCGGGGCCTGGTAGTGGCCCTCGGGCAGGACGTCGCCGTGACGGGGGCCTGCCGGGTGTGCGGAGCGACTCATCTTCGGAGATCCTTCGAGACCTATGGCGAGGGGCGGCGACGGTCCACGTTGACCGTCAGCCGCCCCCGCCGTGCGCTTGGGGGTGGTGCCTACATCCGCTCGGGCGCCGTCACGCCCAGGAGCGTGAGTCCGTTGGCGAGCACGGTGCGCGTCGCCTCGACCAGCCAGAGGCGGGCGCGGTGCGTGTCGGAGAGCTCCTCGTCGCCCTTGGGCAGGAACATGCAGTTCTCGTACAGGCGGTGGTACTTGCCCGCGAGGTCCTCCAGGTAGCGCGCGACCCGGTGCGGCTCGCGCAGCTCGCCGGCCGTGGCCAGCACCCGCGGGAACTCCGCGAGGTGGCCGAGCACGTCGGACTCCCACTCGGTGGCGAGCAGCTCGGGCTTGAACTGCTCGACCGTGCCCTTGTCCACGCCCAGCTCGGCGGCCTTGCGGGCCACGCCGCACATCCGGGTGTGCGCGTACTGGACGTAGAAGACCGGGTTCTCGTTGGTCTGGCTGGTCAGCAGGTTGATGTCCAGCGTGATCGTCGAGTCCGTGGAGGAGCGCGCCAGGGTGTAGCGGGCGGCGTCCACGCCGATCCACTCGATCACGTCGTCGATCGTGATGATGTTGCCGGCCCGCTTCGACATGCGGACCTCTTCGCCGTCGCGAAGCATCTTCACGAACTGGCCGATCTTCACCTCGATGTTGTGGTCCATGTCGTCGCCCGCGCAGGCCGCGATGGCCTTGAGGCGGTTGACGTAGCCGTGGTGGTCGGCGCCCAGCATGTAGAGCGCGACCTCGGCGCCGCGGTCCCGCTTGGACAGGTAGTACGCGGCGTCGGCGGCGAAGTAGGTCTTGTCGCCGTCGGCCTTGACCAGGACGCGGTCCTTGTCGTCGCCGAAGTCGGTGGTGCGCAGGAAGACCGCGTCGTCCTGCTCGAAGACGTGGCCCTGCTCGCGCAGCCGGTCGATGGCCTTCTCGACCGCGCCGGAGTCGTGCAGCGTCTTCTCCGAGAACCACACGTCGAAGTGGGTGCCGAACTCGTCCATCGAGCGCTTGATCTCGGCGACCATGAGCTTGAGGCCCTCGGTGCGGAAGACCTGGAGCTGCTCCTCCTCGGAGAGGTCGAGCACGCCGGGGATCGCGTCGGTGAGCGCCTTGGCGATGTCGACGATGTACTCGCCGACGTAGCCGTCCTCGGGCGCCGGGCGGCCGTTCGCGGCGGCCTGCAGCGAGGCGGCGAACTTGCCGATCTGCACGCCGGCGTCGTTGAGGTAGTACTCGGTGGTGACGTCGGCGCCGGAGGCCCGCAGCACGCGCGCCATCGAGTCGCCGACGGCGGCCCAGCGGACGCCGCCGATGTGGATCGGGCCGGTCGGGTTGGCGGAGACGAACTCCAGGTTGATCCTCAGGCCCTTGAGGGCCTCGTTGCGGCCGTAGGCCTCGCCCGCCTCGACGACGGTGCGCGCCAGCGCGCCGGCGGTGGCGGTGTCCAGGGTGATGTTCAGGAAGCCCGGACCGGCGATGTCGACCTTGGCGACGCCGGTGATCCCTCGCAGGCGGTCGGCCAGCAGCTCGGCAACGGCTCGCGGCGGCTTGCCGGCCGCCTTGGCGAGCTGGAGGGCCACGTTGGTCGCGTAGTCGCCGTGGTCCCTGTTCTTGGGCCGTTCGACCGTCACGTGCTCGGGCACGGCGACGGCCAGCTCGCCCGCCTCGACGGCGGAGCTCACTGCGGCCTGGATTGCCTGGGAAAGGTCTGCGGGGGTCACGACGCCAAGCGTAGGCGAGACGGGGTGCCCGCCCGCCACCCGGTTTACCGGTTGAGACGCCGGTGCGCCGTGGTTACCGGGTCTCAGCCGCGATCCGTCCGCTCTGTTCGCTCAGGGCGAACTGCGTCGGACGGGCCGGCACGGCGCCCGCCGGACGGCCCGGCGGACTGTTCCGCGAGCCCCATCAGGCGCCGGACCAGGGCCACCAGGTCGGCCGGGTCGAAGGGCTTGCCGAGGTAGCCGTCCACCCCGACCGTCTCCCCCAGGTCGAGGTCCGCCGGGGTGCAGGCGCTCACGATCGCGATCGGCAGCCGGCTGGTGTCCGGGGTCGCGCGCAGCCGGGCCGCCGTCCGCAGGCCGTCCAGCCTCGGCATCACCACGTCCAGCGTCACCACGTCGGGCCGCACCCGGCGGACGACCTCCAGGCACTCGGCGCCGTCGGCGGCGGTCACCACCTCGAAGCCCTCGAGCTCCAGGTTGACCCTGATCAGCTGGCGGATCACCTCGCTGTCGTCCACCACGAGGACCCGCCCGGACACTCCCGACACCTCACCGAGGGTATCGGCGGCCCCGCCGCCCCGTCCGGCCTTTGGGCACTTCCGCCCCCACCCGGCACACGGCCCGATCCGCGGGCCGATCCGCCGCCCGATTCGCGGCCCGATTCGCGGCCCGATCCGCGGGCCGATCCGCGGGCCGGACGATCTTCGGGGAAACCCGTGCACGGACCACCGCCGGAGCCTGGTACTGTTCTCACGTCGGAAGCGCGAGCGACCGACAGGCCAACAGGCCCCCGTAGCTCAGGGGATAGAGCACCGCCCTCCGGAGGCGGGTGCGTAGGTTCGAATCCTACCGGGGGCACTTCGCAGGAAGTGCAAGTCAGGCCCAGATCAGTGGAGTTGATCCACGGATCTGGGCCTTTGTCGTATGCGGACGCGCGACCGGGTCCGGGCCCGGGTGGAGCCGGGTCCGGGCCCGGTGTCTCAGGAGGCGGCCGCCTCGGCCTGGGTGTACAGGTCCGCGATGGTGTGGTCGAAGAGGGCGCTGTACGAGACGTCGTCGGTGTCGCCGCCCTGCTGGTAGCCGCCGATCGCGCCGATCACGTCGCCGGTGGCGGTGTTGATCCACGGGCCGCCGCTGGTGCCGCCCGGGTAGGACGGGCAGTGGACGACCCGCTGGTAGGCGCTCTGCTGCCCGGTGGTGTTGGTGCACAGGACGGGCGCCTCGGCGTCGGCGGGGTAGCCGTAGAGGCGGACGGTGGCGCCGAACGGCTCGTCGGTGCCCAGCCGGTTGCCGCCGACCACGTCCTCGACGTTGCGGCCGTTGCTGGGGGCGGTCTCCAGGATCGCGAAGTCCTCGTCCTCGTCGCCCTTCTGGGACCAGCCGGCGGTGGTGTGGATCGCGGTCACCCGCCAGGTGCCGTACGGGGCGGAGCCGTCGCGGTAGCCGGGGGCGAAGGTGACGCCGTCGGTGCTGCTGAGGCAGTGCGCGGCGGTCAGCAGCAGGTTGCCGGTGGCGCTGTGCAGCACGCTGGCGGTGCAGAAGTGGTCGCCGGCCGTCGGCGTGCCGCTGAACAGCGCGCCGACCGTCCCGGTCTCGCGGTCGCCGGCCGGCGCCGGGGCGGTGGTGCCGAACGCGACGTCGGCGGCGGCGGTGGTGGTCGGGGCGGCCGGCGCGGCGGCGGGGGTGGCCGTCGCGGTGGCCGTCGGGTCGGCGGTCGGGGCCGCGGAGGGCGTGGGGGCCGCGACCGGGTCGGTGGCCGGGACGGGCACGGAGGCACGGGTGCTGCGGGCCGCCTTCCCGGCGGCCGTCGTGTCGGACAGGTCCAGCCCGTGCGTCCCGGTCAGCACCGCGGCGACCGCCACCGCGGACAGCGCGGTGAACAGGGACGGGGCCAGGAGTCTGCGGCGGCGCGAACTCTCGCGGCGGTGCTTGCCCATGCCTGTCTCTCCTGCCGGGGCGGTCGGTGGCGTCGTTCGGTGAACGACTATGGCGCCTCAGCCTGGAAAGGGCGTGACCGGCTCCTTGGAGCTCGATGAGAAATACCGTCAGCGCGTCAGCACCGCGTCCAGTTCTGCGGCTCCGACGAAAGCGGTGTGCGTCCCGGCGGCGGTGCAGGCGAAGGCCCCGGCCACCGTACCGGCCCGGGCGCAGTCCAGCGGCGGGCGGCCCTGGAACCAGGCGTACAGGAAGCCGGACACGAAGGCGTCCCCGGCGCCGTTGGTGTCCACCACCGGACGGCCCGGGTCGACGGCCGGCAGCCGGCGCGGCGCCGGGTCGTCCCGGGTGAGCAGGTGGCAGCCCTCGGCGCCGGCGGTGGCGACGACCACCCGCGCGCGCCCCTCGGCGAGGATCGCGCGCATCACCTCCTCGTGCCGGCCGCGGCAGCCGGCCACCGAGAGGAAGACCAGGTCGGAGCCGAGCGCGTAGTCGCGGTGGTGCGGGTCGGCGCCGTCCCAGTCGTGCAGGTCGGTGGAGGTGGTGCGGCCGAGGCGGTGCAGGTCGCCGTACATGTCCCGGTTGACGCCGGTGATGGACAGGTGGACGTGCCGGCTGCGCTCGGCGTACGGCAGACAGAAGTCGCGCGGCAGCCGCAGGTCGGCGGGGTGGCGGCCGTCGAAGAAGGAGAACCGGCGGCCGGCCGGGTCCACCAGGTTGACCCCGCGCGGGGTGCCGTACGGGCTCACCAGGTGCGCGAAGTGCAGTCCGTGGCGCGCGTAGTGGGCGCGGACCAGGTCGCCCTGGGGGTCGTCGCCGAGGAAGTCGATGAACGCGGTGCGCAGGCCGAGGTGGTGGGCGCCGAGGGCGACGCCGTTGCCGGTGTGGCCGACGTAGTCCCGCACCGGCTCGACGAACCGCGAGTCGCCGGGCGGGAGTTCCAGCCGCTCGACCCGGACGATGGTGTCCACACCGCTGCCGCCGACGACGAGCAGGTCGAACTCGGGCGGCGCGGCCTCGGGCGAAACGGTCTCGGACGGCACGGCGGCGCCTCCTTGCTTCCTGGACAGTGGTGGCCAGGAGTCAAGCAGGCGCCGGAGGTTGACTGCAAGGGCTTGCTGCAAATTTCAATCGGCCGGTGGCCGCTCCGGACCCGCCTCGGCCCGGACCTCGGCCCCGGTCCCGACGTTCGCCCGGACGTCGGCCCGGGCCACGGCCCGCGGGCTCGGCCGCCCGTCCACCGCCCGTACGGCGGACGCCGATGCCGCCCCGCCCTCGACGGCGGTGGCCTCGACGGCGGTGGCCGCGACCGGGGTCGGCCGGTGGTCGATCATCAGCACCGCGACCAGCGCGGCCGCCAGCAGCACGCCCATCGCCACCCAGGTCGCGACCACGTAGCCGTGCACCGCACCCTGGGCGCGCACCGCCGGGTCGGCGGCGATCCGGGTGGCCAGGAAGCTCGCGGTGGCACTCGCGGCGACCGTGTTCAGCAACGCGGTGCCGACCGAACCGCCCACCTGCTGCGCCGAGTTGATGGTGGCCGAGGCCGCGCCGGCCTCGTTCGGGGCGACCCCGAGGGTGGCCAGGCTCATGGCCGGCATGAACACCAGGCCCATGCCGAAGCCGATCAGCAGTTCGGCGGGCAGCACCATGCCGGCCCACGGGCTGTCCACCCGCATCTGGGTCAGCCAGGCCATGCCGCCCGCGGCGAGCAGCAGGCCGGGGCCGATCAGGTTCCGGGACGGCACCCTGGTCATCATCCGGGCCGCGAAGCCCGTCGAACTCAGCACGATGGCGACCGTCATGGGCAGGAAGGACAGGCCGGACACGATCGGCGAGAAGTGCTTGATGGCCTGGAGGTAGTAGGTCAGGAACAGGAACAGGCCGAACATGCCGACCATCGCCAGGCCCACCGAGAGCGCGCCGCCGCCCCGGTTGCGGTCGGCGACGATGTGCAGCGGCAGCAGCGGGTGCGCGGTGCGCCGCTCCACCAGGACGAACGCCGCGAGCAGCGCCACGCCCAGGACCAGCGGGCCGATCACCAGGCCGTCGCCCCAGCCCCTGGTCACGGCCTCGGAGGTGCCGTAGACGATCGCCAGCAGGCCGCCGCAGCCGAGCAGCGCCCCGGGCAGGTCCAGCCGCAGCCGGCGGCCCTTCCCGACGTGGTCGCGCTTCAGCACGTTGAAGGCCGCGAAGGCGGTGACGGCGGCGATCGGCACGTTGACGAACAGGCACCAGCGCCAGTCCAGGTACTCGGTCAGCAGGCCGCCGGCGATGAAGCCGATCGCGGAGCCGCCGCCGGCGATCGCGCCGAAGATGCCGAAGGCCGTACTGCGCTCCCGCGGATCGGAGAAGGTGGTGGAGAGCAGCCCCAGCGCGGAGGGGGCGAGCAGGGCGCCGAACGCCCCCTGGAGGGCGCGGGCGCCGAAGAGCATGGCGGGGCCGACCGCCGCGCCGCCGAGGGCGGAGGCGAGGGCGAAGCCCAGCAGGCCGACGGTGAAGACGCGCTTGCGGCCGAAGAGGTCGCCCAGCCGGCCGCCGAGCAGCAGCAGGCCGCCGAAGGCCAGCGTGTAGGCGGTGATCACCCACTGCCGGTCGGCGTCCGAGATGCCCAGGTCCCGCTGGGCGGACGGCAGTGCGATGTTCACGATGGTGATGTCGAGCACGATCATGAGCTGGGCGGTGGCGATGACGGCCAGCGCCCACCAGCGGCGGCGGTCCGCGTCCTCATGACCGGCGACGGTTCTCGCAGTCACTGGTCGAGCCTTCCGGAGTGGGGCGGAGAGGTCACGCAGTCGCCTTCCAGCCAAACCCCGCTCCGGACGGATGGCAAGGAAAAACCTCACCAAATCAGACCTTCGGGACAAAAGAACCAGGCCCCCGGGACTGCGGACCGAGTCCCGGGGGCCTGGTTCCACGGCTCGCGCCGCGTGGTGGCTCAGAGCGCCGAGAGCTCCTCGACCAGGTCGTCCAGCCCCAGCGAGCCCTGCGAGAGCGCCGCCATGTGCCAGGCCTTGAGGTCGAACTCCTCGCCGCGCGCCTCGTGCGCCGCCTTCGCCGCCGCCCGGCCGCGCAGCCAGGCGCGCTCGCCCAGCTTGTAGCCGATCGCCTGGCCGGGCAGGCCCAGGTAGCGGACCAGTTCGCTGTCCAGGAAGTCGGCGGACAGGCCGCAGTACAGGCCGAAGAACTCCCGGGCGTGCTCCGGGGCGACCGGCTCGCCCGGCCGGTACGGGGAGTCCGCCGGGAAGTCCAGGCCCACGTGCATGCCGATGTCGACGATGACCCGCAGCGCGCGCATCATCTGCGCGTTGAGGTAGCCCAGGCGGTGGCCCGGGTCGGTGAGGTAGCCGAGCTCGTCCATCAGGCGCTCGGCGTACAGCGCCCAGCCCTCCAGGTTGGCGCTCACCCCGCCGAGGCTCACCTGGTAGGTGGAGAGCCGGTCGGCGACGTAGTTCCACTGCGCGAGCTGGAGGTGGTGGCCCGGGACGCCCTCGTGGTACCAGGTGGAGACCAGGTCCCAGACCGGGAAGCGGTCCCGGCCGACCAGCGGCAGCCAGGTCCGCCCGGGGCGGCTGAAGTCCAGCGAGGGCGCGGTGTAGTACGGCGCGGCGGCGCTGCCCGCCGGGGCGATCCTCGACTCGACCCGGGTGACCGGCTCGGCCAGGTCGAAGTGGGTGCCCTGGAGGTCCCGGACGGCCTGGTCCATCAGGCCCTGGAGGTACTCCCGGGCGGCCTCGGCACCCTCGATCGCCGGGCCGTCCGACTCCAGCCAGCGCATCGCCGCGAGCGGACCCGCGCCCGGCAGGACCTTCTCGGCCTCGGTCTCCATCTGCGCCAGCAGGTCGTGGAACTCGCTCCAGGCCCAGGCGTAGGCCTCGTCGAGGTCCAGGTCGGCACCGGTCCAGTAGCGCACCCAGCGGACGTAGCGCTCCCGGCCCGCGGTGTCCGGGGCGCCGGCCGCGGCCGGGCCGTACACGTCGCGCAGCCAGTCCCGCAGCTCCGCCAGCGCCTCGGCGGCGGCCACCGCGTGCTTCGACAGCTCGGGGTGCAGACCCTCCGGCGCGCCCTGGACGAAGGTGCCGAACCAGGCGCCGGGCACCCGCTCGGCGGCGGGCGCGTCCTCGCCCAGCCACTCGGCGAACTGCCCGAGCACCGTGGCCACCTGGCGCGGGCCGGACAGCAGGCCGCGCTCGACGCCCTCCGTCAACGTGCGCCGGTACTGCGCGAACGCCTCCGGGAGCCGCGCCATCCGGCGGCCGATCACCTGCCACTCGGCCTCGGTGTCGGTGCCCATCAGGGTGAAGGACTCCCGCACGTCGTGCACCGGGGAGCCCAGGTTGCGCAGCGAGCGGAAGTTCTCCCCCGCCTCGTGGACGGCGAGTTCGGCGGTCAGCCGCTCGCGCAGCAGCCGGGCGCAGCGGCGCTCCGCCTCGTCGTCGGCGGCACCGGCCCGCTCGGCCTCGTCGAGCTTCGCCAGGGTGCGGCGGGCGAGGTCGGCGACGGCCTCGGGACCGGCCGGGGAGAGGTCGGGAAGCCGGTCGTCGTCAAGGTTGAGACCGAGGTACACCGCGGTCAGCGGGTCGAGCTCGGCCAGTTCGCGGACGTGGTCGTCGGCGATGCGGCGAGGGGTGGCGCCGTCGGCGGTGATCAGTTCTTCACGCATTCGGACATCATTTCGTGGCGCGGCAGCTTTGCAACCCCTTTGCGAGCCGGGTTCGCCTGCGAAAATCCGTTCGGCGCGACCGGATCCGATCCGTCCGGCGCCCATTACGCTTGGCCGCCATGGAAGCCAGCCCCGCCCCGGCCGCACCCGAGCCGCGCCCGCGCCGCACCGGCTACCGGCGGCTGCCGGTCCAGCAGCGGCGCGAGCAGCTGATCGCGGTCGCCCTGGAGCTGTTCGCCTCCCGGCCGCCCGAGGAGGTGGGCCTGGACGACGTCGCCGAGGCCGCCGGGGCCTCCCGCCCGCTGGTGTACCGCTACTTCGCGGGCGGCAAGCAGCAGTTGTACGAGGCCGCGCTGCGCACCGCGGCGGACGAGCTGAGCAGCCGCTTCGCGCTGCGGCTGAGCGGGACGCCGTCCGAGCAGCTGTCGGCGGTGCTGGACGGCTACTTCGCCTTCGTGGCCGAGCACGACGCGGGCTACTCGGCGCTGCTGCGCGGCGGTTCGGTGGTGGAGACGGCCCGCACCTCGGCGATCGTGGACGACGTCCGGCGGGAGGCGCTGCGCCGGACGCTGCGCCACCTGGGCGTGCGGGAGGCCGGGCCGCGGTTGACGCTGCTGGTGCGCTCCTGGATCGCGGTGGTCGAGGGCGCGTCGCTGAGCTGGCTGGACGAGGGGCGCGCGCTGCCGGTGGCGGAACTGCGCGACTGGCTGGTGGACCAGTTCACGGCGATGGCGGCGGCGACGGCGCTGCACGACCCGCAGACGGCCGAGGTGCTGGCGGGGGTGCTGGCGCTGGAGGGGCCGCGGCCGGAGCGGGCGGAGCGGCTGCGGGCGGTGCTGGGCGGCGGCTCCTAGCCGGCGCGGCCGCACCCGAGCGGTCCCGGCGCCCCTCCCGACCCCCGTGCCAAGGGTCGGGCGGCCCGCGCCGTTACGCCTTGCCGAGCACCTGGCGCTGGCGGCCGAGCCCGTCGACCTCGATCTCGACCACGTCGCCCGGGGCGAGGTACGGCGTGCCGGGGCGGCCCAGGGTGACCCCCGCCGGGGTGCCGGTGATGACCACGTCGCCGGGCTCCAGCACCATGAACCGGCTCGCGTAGCGGACCAGTTCGAGCACCGGGAAGACCATCTCCGCGGTGCTGCCGTGCTGCCGCCGCTCGCCGTTGACCCACAGCCGCAGGGTCAGCGCCTGCGGGTCGGCCACCTCGTCGGGGGTGACCAGCCAGGGCCCGAGCGGGGTGAAGGTCTCCGCCGACTTGCCCTTGTCCCACTGGCCGCCGCGCTCGAACTGGAAGGCCCGCTCGGTGACGTCGTTGGCGATCGTGTACCCGGCGATCACCCCGGCCGCCTCGGCGTGCGAGTCCAGGTAGCGGGCGGTGCGGCCGATCACGACGGCCAGCTCGGCCTCGTAGTCGGTCTTCTCGCCGCCGCGCGGCACCAGCACCTCGTCGTACGGGCCGACCACGGTGGAGCCCGGCTTGAGGAAGATGACCGGCTCGGCCGGGATCGCGGCCCCGGCCTCGGCCGCGTGGTCGCGGTAGTTGAGCCCGATGCCGACCACCTTGCCCGGCCGGGGCACCGGTGCGCCCACCCGCAGGCCGTCGAGGTCCAGCACCGGCAGGACGCCGGCGGCCGCGTCCCGGGCCAGTGCGGCCGGGTCCAGCCCGGCCAGGAAGGCCCCGTCGAGGTCGCGGGTCCGCCCCGAGAGGTCGTACGCGGTGCCGTCCTCGCCCAGGACGACCGGGCGCTCGGCGCCCGCGGGTCCGACGCGCAGGAGCTTCATCGATCCGTCACCAGCCTTTCGTCGCAGCTCACCGGGGCGGCCCGGAGGCCGCTCCCGAGTCCGGCAACGAGGTATACCAACGCGCCGGGGCGGCGGGCCAGACCGTCCCGATGGGCGAAATCCTCCCGGTTGGCGCTCCGGCCGCCGCCCCGGCTCGGCGGCCCGCACGGTTGACACCCGCCGGGCCGGCCGCGCGGCGGCGGCTCAGCCGTCCTGCGCGCCGCCGCCGAGCAGCGCCGCCAGGGCGACGGCCCGCGGCCGGCCCGGGCCGAGCCGGGCGGCCTCCCGCTGCCAGTGCGCGAGGTCGCGCCGGGCGTCCGCCCGGGCCTCCGGGGTGGCGCCGGGCACCTGGGCCAGTTCGTCCAGCAGGGCGGCGGCCGCGCCCGGGCTGCCGTCCCGGGCCAGCCAGAGGGCCAGGTCGTGGCAGGTGCGCAGGGTGCGCGGGTCCTCCGGGCCGCAGATCCGGGCGAAGTCGGGGACGAGTGCGGTGAGGATCTCCACCGCCTCCGCGGCCTCGCCGGCCTCCCCGTGCCGCCAGGCCCGGTCGGCCCGCCGGCGCAGCTGCTCCGGGCTGGGGTCGTCCGGGCGCAGCATCCCGGGCCGGATGGCGCGCAGCCGCTCCAGCACCTCGGCGGCGCCGGCCGGCCGTTGTCCGGGCCGCTTGGCGAGCAGTTCGGCGACCAGCCCGGCCAGGGCCGGGTCCTTGCCGCGCACCCGGGGCGGGACCTCCTCCAGGTGCTTGTACATGTACTCGGCGGCCGAGGCGGCGCGGAACGGGCGGGTGCCGGTGCAGACCTCGTACAGCATGATGCCGAGCGCGTAGAGGTCGGCCCGGCCGTCCACCGGGCCGCCGGACCAGCACTCGGGCGCCAGGTACGGGACGGTGCCGACCACGTTGCCGGTGGAGGTGAGCCGGACGGTCTGGGTGACCAGTCGGGCGATGCCGAAGTCCAGGACCTTGGCCCGCTCCCCGTCCTCCACGATCATCACGTTCTCGGGCTTGATGTCCCGGTGGACGATCCCCGAGCGGTGCGCGGCGTCCAGCGCCTTGCACACGTGCCGCATCCAGCGCAGCCCCTGCTTGTGGTCCGGCCGGCCGTCCTTGAGCACCTCGGACAGCGCCCGGCCGCGGACCAGCTCCATCACCAGGTACGGGATCTTCCCGGAGCCGGACTCCGTCCACCCGTAGTCGTACACGGTGACGATGTGCGGGTTGTTGAGGCCGCCGGCCGTCCGGGCCTCGCGGACGAACCGGCTGACCGCCTCCCGGTCGGTGGCGTGCTCGGCGAGCAGCACCTTGACCGCGACCGGCCGGTCGATGGTCGTGTCGGTCGCCCGCCAGACCACGCCGAAGCCGCCCCGGCCCAGCTCCTGCTCCAGCCGGAAGCGGCCGCCGAGCACCTCGCCCTTCTCCATTCCCTCCCCCAACCCGACCGCGCCCGCTCGGCGTTCGCCGCCGGAGGGGTCGGAGGGGTCACCATAGCGGCGGGCGGGGACGAACGGGTGAACGAGCCGGGCCCACTTCCCATGGCTACGGCTTGGGCAGCCCGGGCGGGTTGATCTCGGAGCTCTTCACGGCCTCGTTGTCCAGGCCCCAGCGCTTGAGCACCTGCCCGTACGTGCCGTTCCTGATCACCTCGTCGATCGCCCCGTTCAACGCCTTGACCAGGCCGTTGTCCTTCCGGGTGGTCGCCGCGATCTTGCCGAGGACGTCCGCGCCGCCGCCCGAGTAGGTGCCGACGACCTCGGTCTCGCCGGTCTGCACGGCGTGGAAGGCCAGACTGGGGTTGGGGCCGGTGTAGACCTCGATCCGGCCGGAGGAGAGCGCCAGGTAGTACTCGGTGCCCTGGAAGTACTTGATGTCGATCGGCTTGAGGCCGTTCCTGATGTTCTCCTCGCTCCAGGAGACCAGCAGCTTCTCCTGGTTGGTGCCGGTGGCGACGCCGACCGCCTTGCCCGCGAGGTCCCTGGGGCCGGTGACCTTGAGGCCGCCGCCCTTCTTCGCCTCGAAGCCCAGGACGTCCAGCCGGTAGGTGGCGAAGTCGTACTTCTCCTTGCGCGCCTCGGTGACGGTGATGTTGGACAGGCCGACGTCGTACTTGCCGCTGTCCAGGCCGACGAAGATGTTCTCCCAGGAGACCGGGTTGAACTCGACCCTGAGGCCGAGCACGTTGCCGATCAGGAGGGCGAGGTCCGGTTCGACGCCGATGATCGTCTTGTCGTCGTTGGCGTAGAAGTCCAGCGGCGGGGTGGAGCCGATGGAGTCGACGACGCTCAGCGTCCCCTTCCGTCTGATCTCCTCCGGGACCAGCGCGGCGATCGCGTCGACCTTGGGCGTGGTGACCCGTTCCTGGTTCGGCGACAGGTTCACCACCGTGCCGTCCGGCGCGGTGCTGCCCTTGGCCGGGGCGAGCTCCCCCGCCGCGCCCGTGGCGCCGCTGCCGCAGCCGGCCAGAACGAGGGCTGCGGTGAGCGCGGCGGCGGTCACGAGGGCGCGACGGGGTAGGGACATGGCGGAACTCCTGCTCGGTGAAGGGGGGTTGGGGAAAGGGGAAGGTCAGAGGACCTTGGCCAGGAAGGCCCGGGTGCGCTCGTGCCGCGGCCGGTCCAGGACCTCGGCGGGCGGGCCCTGCTCGACCACCACGCCGCCGTCCATGAAGACCACGGTGTCGGCGACCTCGCGGGCGAAGCCGATCTCGTGGGTGACCACGATCATCGTGGTGCCGCTGCGGGCCAGGTCCTTGATGACGTCCAGCACCTCGCCGACCAGCTCCGGGTCGAGCGCCGAGGTCGGCTCGTCGAACAGCAGCACCTTCGGCTCCAGCGCCAGCGCCCGGGCGATCGCCACCCGCTGCTGCTGCCCCCCGGACAGCTGCCGGGGGTAGGCGGCGGCCTTGTCGGCCAGCCCGACCCGCTCCAGCAGCGCCAGCGCCGTCGCCCTGGCCTCGGCCCGGGGGCGGCGCAGCGCGGAGACCGGCGCCTCGACCAGGTTCTCCAGCACGGTGAGGTGCGGGAACAGGTTGAAGTTCTGGAACACGAAGCCGATGCCGGTGCGCTGGCGCAGCACCTCGCGCTCCTTGAGCTCGTACAGCCGGTCGCCGGAGCGGCGGTAGCCGATCAGCTCGCCGTCGATGGCGACGTGGCCGCGGTCCTGCTTCTCCAGGTGGTTGATCGCGCGCAGCAGGGTGGACTTGCCGGAGCCGGACGGGCCGAGCACCACGGTCACCGAGCCGGCCAGGACGTCCAGGTCGACCCCGCGCAGCACCTCCAGCCGGCCGAAGCTCTTGTGCAGGCCGCGGACCTGCACCATCGGGGCGGCCGGGCTCGGGGCGGCCGGGCTCGGCTCGGGCTTCGTCAGGGTGGTCACGACTGTCCTCCGGGGGTACGGGCGGCGGCGGGCCGGGTGCGGTCCGGCAGGCTCCGGGCGAGGGCCCGGACGCGCTGCCACGGGGTGGGCGGCGGGGTGCGCTGGGCGCCGCGGGCGAAGTGGCGCTCGACGTAGTACTGGCCGACCGAGAGCACGGTGGTCAGCAGCACGTACCAGACGGTGGCGACCATCAGCAGCGGCACCACCCGGCCCGTACGGCCGTAGACCACCTGGGCCTGGTAGAAGAGCTCGCCGATGGCCATCACGTAGACCACCGAGGTGCCCTTGAGCAGCGAGATCACCTCGTTGGCGGCGGCCGGCAGGATGCCGCGCATGGCCTGCGGCAGCACGATCCGCCGGCCCTGCCGCCAGCGCGGGATGCCGAGCGCGGCGGCGGCCTCGCGCTGGCCGGCGTCCACCGCGATGATGCCGCCGCGGATGATCTCGGCGGCGAACGCGGCCTGGTGCAGCCCGAGGCCGAGCACCGCCGCGCCGAGCGCGCTGAGCACCCCGACCGTCTCGACCTCGCCGAAGGTCGGGCCGAACGGGATGCCGATCCCGAACCGCTTGTACAGGTAGGAGAGGTTGAACCAGAACACCAGCTGGACGATCAGCGGGATCGAGCGGAACACCCACACGTAGGCCCAGGCGATGGAGCGCAGGATCGCGCTGCGGGACAGCCGCATCGCGGCCACCACGGTGCCCAGCAGGAAGCCCAGCACCGTGCCGTAGGCGGTGAGTTCGAGGGTCCGTCCGATCGCCCGGAGGATGGTGTCGGCGGTGAAGTAGAGCCGGAAGGTGGCCCAGTCCCAGCCGGGGTTGGTGGCCAGGCCGTGGGCGAACTGGGCGAGCACGACCAGCGCGGCGATCCCGGCGGCCCAGCGCCAGGGGTGCCGGGCGGGGACGGTGCGCAGGCCGGCCAGCCGGTCGAGGTCGAGGGCGGCGGCCGGGGCCGGCCGGCTGGGCGGGGCCGCGCTGGTCCCGGTGGTGGTGGCGGTGGTGGCGGTGGTCATCGGGGGTCTCCTTCGCTCGGGCCGGCGCTCAGGCGTGCTCGGGCGGGCTGATCTGCGACTCCTTGATCGCCGACTCGGCGACCCCCCACTTGCGCAGGATCCGCTCGTACGTCCCGTCCTTGATCAGCTGGTTGACCGCCGCCTGGAGGGCAGGGGCGAGCTTCGAGCCCTTCTTCAGGGCGAAGCCGACGTCGAGGCGGTGGAACTCGTTGAGGAAGCGGGTCCCGGAGGCCTCCTGCGCGACCTGGTGGCGCAGGCCGTTGATGGTGGACATCTCGATGTCCACCCGGCCCTGCTGGAGGCTGGTCAGCAGGGCGCCGCTCTCGCTGAACGCCTTGACCTCGTACGGCTTCTTCCCGGCGTCGGTGCAGACGCTCTTCCGGCTGTTGAGGGTGGTCTCGAAGGTGGTGCCGGCGCCGGTGCCGATGGTCAGTCCGCACAGCTGGACCAGGTCGGTGACCGGCTGGATCGCGGTGTTGTCCTTCTTCACCGCGAAGCCCTGGCCGTCGTCGATGTAGGTGACGAAGTCGATGGTCTTCAGCCGGGCCGCGGTGACCCCGAAGTTGCCGGTGCCGACGTCGTACTTCCCGCTGTCCAGGGCGGGCAGGATGGTCTCGAAGGCGGCCTGCTCGCGCTGCACGGTCAGGCCGAGCAGCTTGGCCACCGCGTCGGTGAAGTCCACGTCGATCCCGGCGGGCCTCCGGTCGGCCTGGTCGGTGTAGAAGGCGCTGGGCGGCGTGCCGAAGGACGAGCCGAACCTGATCGTGCCGGCGGCGCGGACGTCCTCGGGCAGCAGCGCGGCGGCGGCCTGCGAGGTCCTGAGGCCGGAGACGAGGTCCTCGGTGGCGGCGGCGGACGGACCGCCCGCCGCCGCGCCCGCGATCTTCGGGTCCGAGCCGCAGGCGGCCAGGGCCAGGACCGGCAGCAGGGCGGCGGTCGCGAGCAGGCGGCGGCGGACGGTGCTGGTTCTCACGGGGGGCCTTTCAGGGAGTGTGGGCCAGAACGGGCGACTGCGGTCCGAGGACCGGCAGCCGCTTCTCGAAGGGGAGCGGGCCGATGGTCAGCGGATCGGCCGAGACGTCGAACAGCGGGGTGTAGCCGGCCGCCAGGTAGAGGTTCCTGGCCTCGGGCTGGCGCGGCCCGGTGGTGAGGTAGAACCGGCTGTAGCCGGCCGCGACGGCCGTCCGCTCCAGCTCGGCCAGCACCCGGCGGGCCAGGCCCCGGCGGCGGTGCGCGGAGTGCGTCCACATCCGCTTCACCTCGGCGGTGCGCTCGTCGTAGCGCTTGTACGCGCCGCCGGCCACCGGTTCGCCGTCCTCCAGCAGGAGCAGCAGCACGCCGTGCGGCTCGGCGAAGGCCTCGCCCGGGTAGCGGGTCATCTCCTGGTGCGCCTCGGGGCCGTACCGGGTGACGTACTCGTGGGTGAGCTCGCGCAGCAGCGGTTCGACCAGGGGGTCGTCGACGGACGCCTTGCGGAACTCCCACCCGCCGGCCGCGCTCACGCCTGCGCCGCGATCAGCTGGTGGCGGTCGCGCTCGGCCCGCTCGGCCCGGGCGGCCCCGGCCTTGGCGGCGTCCCGCTTGGCGACCTCCTCGCGGACGATCGGGATGACGTACCGGCCGAAGTCGATCGCGTCGTCCAGCAGGTGGTAGCCGCGCGCGGAGAGGATGTCCACGCCGAGGTCGTAGTAGTCGAGCAGCGCCTGGGCGACCGTCTCCGGGGTGCCGACCAACGCGTTGGAGTTGCCCGCCCCGCCGGTCGCCGCGGCGGTCGGGGTCCACAGCGCGCGGTCGTAGCGCTCGCCGGCCTCGGCGATCTCGATCAGCCGCCGGGAGCCGGTGTTCTCGGGTGTCACGGCCTCGGGGACGCCCTCCGGCCGGTCGGCGCCCCGGCGGGCCCGGATCGCGGCCACCGTCCGGTGTGCCTTCTCCCAGGCCAGCGCCTCGGTCGGCGCGATGATCGGCCGGAACGCCACCTGGATCCGCGGCACGTCGGTGCGCCCGGCGGCCCGGGCCGCCTCCCGCACCCGCTCGATCTGCTCGGCGGTGCGGGCCAGCGGCTCGCCCCACAGGCAGTAGACGTCCGCCTCGGCGCCGCCGGCCGCGTAGGCCGCGTCCGAGGAGCCGCCGAAGGAGACCCCGGGGCGCGGCTGCTGCACGGGGAAGACGTCCGAGACGAAGTCGTTGAAGCGGTAGTGCGGGCCCTCGTGGTCGAAGGGCTCCCGGCTGGTCCAGGCCTTCTTGACGATGCCGATGTACTCGCGGGTGCGCTCGTAGCGCTGGTCCTTGGTCAGGAAGTCGCCCTCGCGCTGCTGCTCGTGGTCGTTGCCGCCGGTGATGAAGTGGACGGTCAGCCGGCCGTCGCTGATCCGGTCGAGCGTCGCGAAGGTCTTGGCCGCGAAGGTCGGGTAGGAGACGTTCGGCCGGTGCGCCAGCAGGATCTGGAGGCGGTCCAGGTGCGAGGCGAGGAAGGCCGCCGCGGCCGCCGGCTCGGGGGCCCCGGCCCCGTACGCGAAGAGCACCCGGTCCCAGCCGTGGTCCTCGTGCACCCGGGCCAGCCGCAGGGTGTAGTCGCGGTCGAAGGCTGCGGTGGTGCGGGCGGTGGTCTCCGAACCGTCGCCGGTGGCGGCGATGCCGAGGAATTCGACGGGCATGGCGGAACCTTTCGGGGTGGGTGGAGGTCCGGTGGACCGCGGGTGGGCGGCACCGGAGGCGGCCGCGGCGGGGCGGCCGTCGAGCGGGTGACGGTGGGAGGGGTGCGGGAGCGGAGGTGCCGGACGACGGGAGGGCCGGAGCGCGGGAGGGCCGGAGCGCAGTGCGGGGTCATCGGCGGCAGCGGGGGCCTGACGCGTCGCCGGTCGTCGACGACGGATCCGGCCGCGACGGGGCGGTCCGAGGGAGGGCTCTCCCCGCCGGGGGATCAGGCCGGACGGGCGGCCCGCTGCCGGGTCAGCCGCGACACGCCGCGGACCACACCCGACCGAAGTCGATGTGGTCGCGGGTGACCAGGGGCTGCTCGGCGTACATGGCCCCAAGTTGAACAGTCGGCCGATCGGTACGTCAACCATCCATCATTGCCGCACTGTTGCGATCTCCTGTCGGTTTTTCGACGCGCTTCGACGAAGCCGTCCGGCACCCCCGACCACCCTTGACAGCCGTCGATCGCGCGTGCGTACGATCGACGCGGAGTGCAGTGCCACGCGCCGGCCGTGTTGAGGGACACGGGCCGCCGCCCCCGTACGTGACCACCGCCGTACCTCTCCCCGCCCGCACTCCGCCCAGGAGCCGCCGCCATGGCCACCCCGCAGGACGTCCTGCCCGCCCCCGCCCTCCTCGACCGCCCCGACGCGCCGCCCGCCCCCGAGGCCCGGATCGTCGCCCGCCGCAAGCCCGGCCAGTGGGCCGCGGCCGCCGTCGCCCTGCTGCTGGCCGCGATGGCGGTCAACTCGGTGGTCCGCAACAAGGCCTTCCAGTGGAGCGTGGTCGCCGACTGGTTCACCGCCCGCTCCGTGCTCGACGGCCTCGCCCTGACCCTCTGGCTGACCGCCGCCACCCTCGCCCTCGGCTTCGTGCTCGGCACCGTCCTCGCCACCATGCGGCTGTCCGACAACCCCGTGCTGCGCACGCTCAGTTGGGGCTACATCTGGGTGTTCCGCTCCACCCCGCCACTGGTGCAGCTGCTGTTCTTCTTCAACATCGGCGCGCTCTACCCGACCCTCGGCCTGGGCATCCCGTTCGGCCCCGAGTTCGTCACGGTCAAGACCGTCAACCTGATGGGCCCCACCCTCACCGCCGTCATCGGCCTCACCCTGCTGGAGACCGCGTACGCCGCCGAGGTGATCCGCGGCGGCATCCTCTCCGTCGACCGCGGCCAGCTGGAGGCGGCGGCCGCGCTCGGGCTCGGCCGGTGGCGGGTGCTGCGCCGGATCGTGGTGCCGCAGGCGATGCGGGCGATCGTGCCGACCGCCGGGAACATGCTGATCGGCGCGCTCAAGGGCACCAGCATCGTCAGCGTGCTGGCCGTCTCCGACCTGCTCTACTCGGTGCAGCTGGTCTACCTCCAGTCGTACCAGGTCATCCCGATGCTGATGGTCGCCACCATCTGGTACCTGGTGGTCACCACCCTGCTGTCCATCGGGCAGTACTACGTGGAGCGCCGCTTCGCCCGGGGCGCCACCCGCGACGGCCTGCCGCCCACCCCGCTGCAGCGGGCCCGCGCGGCCCTCGTCAAGGTGGTGCGGGCATGACGGAGCTCGTCATCGTCGGCGCCGGCCCGCGCGGCACCGGGCTGCTGGAGCGGATCGCCGCCAACGCCGCCGAACTCCTGCCCGCCGAGCGGCCGTTGGCGATCCACCTGGTCGACCCGTACCCGCCGGGCGCGGGCCGGATCTGGCGCCACGACCAGTCCCCGCTGCTGCGGATGAACTCGATGGCCGAGGACGTCACCATGTTCACCGACGAGCGCTCCACCCTCGAAGGACCGGTCCGCCCCGGCCCCTCGCTCGCCGAATGGGCGCCCCGGCAGGAGGAGTTCGCGCCCTACCGGGAGGTCGCCGACCCGGCCGTCCGGGCCGAGCTGCGCACCCTCGCCCCCACCGACTTCCCCACCCGCCGGGCCCAGAGCGCCTACCTGGACTGGGTGTTCCGCCGCGCCGTCGCCGAACTGCCGGCGCACGTCACGGTCACCGTCCACCGCGACACCGTCCGCCGGATCGAGGGCCCGGCCGACGGCCCGCAGACCGTCCGCCTCGGCGACCGGACCCTCGCCGCCGACCACGTCGTGCTCACCCTCGGCCACCTCGACTCCGTCCCGCACCCGCGCTACGCCGCCGACGCCCGGTTCGCCGCCCGGCACGGCCGCTTCCACCTCCCGCCCGCCTACTCCGCCGACGCGGCCGACAACCTGGCCGCCCTCGCCCCCGGCGAACACGTGCTGCTGCGCGGCCTCGGCCTCGCCTCGGTGGACCTGGTCGCCCTGCTCACCGAGGGCCGCGGCGGCCGCTTCGAGCCCACCGGGGACGGGCCCGCGCTGCGCTACCTCCCCTCCGGCCGCGAGCCGGTGCTCCACCTCGGCTCCCGGCGCGGCGTCCCGTACCACTCCAAGACCGGCTACCGGCTCCAGGGGCCGCCCGCCCCGCTCCCCCGGTACTTCGACGAGGCCGCCGTGGACGCCGTGCTCGCCACCGGCGGACAGCTAGAACTGCGGCGCGACTTCTGGCCGTTGATGGCCAAGGAGATCGCCTTCGGGCACTACCACGAGCTGTTCCACGCCCACCCCGGGCGTACCGCCCTGCCCTGGCCGGAGTTCCTCGCCCGCTACGACCGGCACGCCTGGTACTCCCCCGAACTCGCCGCCCTGGTCGCCGAAGCCGTCCCCGACCCGGCCGACCGGATCGACTTCGAACGGCTCGACCACCCCCTGGCCGGGCTCGAACTCGGCACCGACGAGGAGCTCCAGGCACACCTGCGCGGGTACGTCACCGCCGACGCCGACCGCCGCGCCGACCCCGCGCACAGCGCCGACCTCGGCGCCTTCCTCGCCCTGCTCTCGCTGTTCGGCCGGCTCCCCCGGGTCGTCGCCAGCGGCCGGCTCACCGCCCGCTCCCTCGCCGAGGAGGTGGACGAGTGGTTCTTCGGCTACTTCAGCTTCCTCGCCTCCGGCCCGCCCGGGTTCCGGCTGCGCCAGCTGCTCGCCCTCTCCGAGGCCGGGGTGGTGCGCTTCCTCGGCGCGGACGTCCGGATCGAACGGGACGAGGCGAGCGGCACCTGGCGGGCCTCCGGCACCACCGTGCCCGGCCACCACGTCACCGCGACGGCCCTGGTCGAGGCGTACCTGCCCAAGCACGCGCTGGCCCGCACCCTGGACCCGGTGCTCGGCGAACTGCACCGCACCGGACGGATCGTCGAGGAGGTGGTCACCGACCCGGACTACACCCACCGCTCCGGCCTGGTCACCATCGCCGCCGCCGACAGCCGGCTGCTGGACCCGGCCCTCGGCGGCGCCCCGCACCCGCGCCGCACCGCCCTCGGCCCGCACACCAGCCTGCGCGCGGCCGCCGCCTTCGCCCGCCCCCGCACCGACGCCCCCGGCTTCCGGCAGAACGACGCCGCCGCCCGCGCCCTGCTCCGGGCCCTGGCCGCGCTCCCGGCGGCCGCCCCGGCGCTGGCGGCGTGCGCACCGTGACGGCGGTATCGGCCTGAGCACCGCGGCGACGGCACCGGCGTGGCCTGGGCGCCGTGGCGGCGGCGCTCAGGCCCCGAAGATCTCCTCCACCAGGTCCTCGTCCGAGACGTGGTCCGGCGCGTCGAACACCACGTCCGCGACGCCCTTCAGGCCGATCCCCCGGTCCAGCGCGTCCATGCAGGCCCGGGCCTGCTCGTCGGTGGCGAAGTCCCACACCCGCAGCCGCCGCACCAGCACCAGCGCCTCCATCGGGCTCATCCGCGGCGTCCGGCGGCGCGGCCCCGGCCCCTTGCGGCCGGCCTCGGCCAGCTGCCGCTGGTACCCGGCCAGGTCCTGCCAGGCCTGCACGGTGCTCGGGTGCTGCTCGCCCAGCACCCGGACGAGGTCCGGCAGCAGCCCGTGCAGCTGGATCACCGCGCCCTGCGGGTCGCCCCGGTTGGCCTGGTGCAGCGCGAGGTCGTGCCGGGCCTTCAGGACCCGGGGGTCGTACGGGCCCCAGGCGGCGTGCAGGTCGGGCAGCAGCTCGTGCATCAGCCGGATCGTGGTGATCGGCGCACCGCTCTCGCCGACGCACCAGACCAGGTGGTAGCGGGCGCCGAGGGTGTCCGGGTCGAGCGGGCCGAGCGCCGAGCGCATGTCGCCCACCAGGGCGGTCAGCAGCCGGATCGCGCCGTTCAGGTCCCCGGTCCGGCTGAGGTACCAGGCGAAGTCCCGCCAGGTGCACAGGGTGTCCCGGTCGCTCGCGCCGAGCACGGTCACGCACTCCTGGGCGACGGTCTGCAGGAGCATCGCCGACTCGCCGGCCGTCGCCGCCCGGTACGCGGCCGACCGGCGCTCGCGCAGCCCGGCCCGTACGGCCTCGGAGGGCGGCGCGGCCGTCACCGGCGGCGTGGTCAGCGGTGGCAGCACCGACGGGACGGCGGGCGGCGCGGCGGGAGCGGGAACGGCGGGAGCGGGAACGGCGGGCGGGGGAACAGCAGGAGCGGGAACGGCGGGCGGCACGGCGGGCGCGGGGACGACCGGCGGGGCGCTCGGCGGAGGCGGCACCACCGGCGCCGGCCGCTCCACCACCGTCGGCACCGGCGCCGGCGCACCCGCCCGGCCGCCCGCCCACCCGGCCAGCTCGGCGAGCCGCCGCTCGACCGTACGGGCGTCGGCCGGCCGGTCCGCCGGGTCCTTCGCCAGCAGCTCCGCGACCAGCCCGGCCACCTGCGGCGGCAGCCCGAACTGCGCCGGGTCCAGCGGCGCGGGCACCTCGTTGAGGTGCTGGTACATCAGCACCGGCGTCGAGTCCCCGCCGAACGGCCGTGCCCCGGTGAAGAGTTCGACCAGGACGCAGCCCAGCGCGTACAGGTCGGCCCGCCCGTCCACCCGGCCGCCGGTCCACCGCTCGGGCGCCATGTACGCCGGGCTGCCGACGATCGTCCCGGTGGTGGTCAGCCCGCCCGCGCCGGTGTCCAGCTGGGCGATGCCGAAGTCCAGCACCTTCAGGTGCCCGGCGTCGGTGATCATCACGTTGTCCGGCTTGATGTCCCGGTGCACCATGCCCGCGTCGTGCGCGGCGGCCAGCGCGCCGCTGATCTGCCGCCCCCAGCGCAGGCTGAGCCCGGGCTCGGGCACCCCCGCCTCCAGCACCTCGGTGAGGGTGCGGCCGGTGAGCAGCTCCATCACCAGGTAGGTGACCTCCTCGCCGCCGAGCTCGCACTGCCCGAGGTCGTGCACCGTGACGATGTGCGGGTGCGAGAGGTTGCCGGCCGCGCCGGCCTCCCGGACGAACCGCAGCGCGGCCTTCGCCCGGTCGCCGCCGTGGTGCCCGATGACCTTGACCGCCACCGGCCGCCCCATCCGGGTGTCCTCGGCCCGCCACACCACCCCGAACCCGCCCTGCCCGAGCTTCTCCACCAGCTCGTACCGGCCGTCCAGGACGTCCCCGACTCGCACGCGCGCTCCCCTCCCGCCATGACGCCCAGACTCTACCGACGCCGGCCGCCGCCCTTCGCCCCGCCGTCGCCTCTCCCCGCCCGCCCCCTCCCCCGGCCCCCGGCCAGGTGGAAGGATGGAATCGAACCCCCGCACGAAGGCGGCGGTACGCACCAGCAGAGCCCGAGGAGAGCGGCCATGGCCAAGCAGGCCCCGCAGAGCGACCCGGCGCAGGACGCCCCCGAGGTGTCCGCGCCCCAGCACGCCGCCGCCGGGCTGCCCGCCGTCGGCCACAGCCTGCGGATGGCCGCCGAGCAGATGGGCGCCCGCCGCACCCTGGCCACCCTGCTCAAGGTCAACCAGCAGGACGGCTTCGACTGCCCCGGCTGCGCCTGGCCGGAGCCGGACAAGCCGCACACCGCCGAGTTCTGCGAGAACGGCGCCAAGGCCGTCGCCGAGGAGGCCACCGAGCGCCGCGTCCGCGCCGAGTTCTTCGCCGCCCACCCGGTCGCCGACCTGGCCGAGCGCTCCGGCTACTGGCTGGGCCAGCAGGGCCGGCTCACCCAGCCGATGCTGCTGGACGAGGGCGCCACCCACTACACGCCGGTCTCCTGGGACGACGCCTTCGCGCTGGTCGCCGAGGAGCTGAAGGCCCTGGACACCCCGGACGGCGCCGCCTTCTACACCTCCGGCCGGACCAGCAACGAGGCCGCCTTCGCGTACCAGCTGTTCGCCCGCCGGCTCGGCACCAACAACCTGCCGGACTGCTCCAACATGTGCCACGAGTCCTCCGGCTCGGCGCTCACCGAGACGCTCGGCGTCGGCAAGGGCAGCGTCAGCCTGAAGGACCTCTACCAGGCCGACCTGATCATCGTGGCCGGCCAGAACCCGGGCACCAACCACCCCCGGATGCTCTCCGCGCTGGAGCGCGCCAAGCGGGCGGGCGCCACGATCGTCAGCGTCAACCCGCTGCCGGAGGCCGGCCTGGAGCGGTTCAAGAACCCGCAGCACGCGCGCGGCCTGGTCGGCCACGGCACCAAGCTGACCGACCTCTTCCTGCAGATCCGCCTCGGCGGGGACCTCGCGCTGTTCCGCGCGCTGAACCGGATCGTCCTGGAGCAGGACGGCGTCGACCGCGACTTCGTCGCCGAACACTGCTACGGCTTCGAGGAGTTCGAGGCCCAGGCGCGGCGGACCGACCGCGCCGAGGTGCTCGCCGCGACCGGCCTGCCCTGGGAGCAGATCGAGGAGCTCGGCCGGCTGGTGCTGAAGTCCGAGAAGATCATCGTCTGCTGGGCGATGGGCCTCACCCAGCACAAGCACGCCGTGCCGACCATCCGCGAGGTGGTCAACTTCCTGCTGCTGCGCGGCAACGTCGGCCGCCCCGGCGCCGGGGTCTGCCCGGTGCGCGGGCACAGCAACGTCCAGGGCGACCGGACGATGGGCATCTTCGAGCGCCCCGGCGACGCCTTCCTGGACGCCCTGGGCCGGGAGTTCGGCTTCGAGCCGCCGCGCGAGCACGGCCTCGACTCGGTGGACACCATCCGCGCCATGCGCGACGGCCGGATCGGGGTCTTCTTCGCGATGGGCGGCAACTTCGTCGCGGCCACCCCGGACACCGAGGTCACCGAGGCCGCGATGCGCAACTGCCGGCTGACCGTCCACGTCTCCACCAAGCTCAACCGCTCGCACGTGGTCACCGGCGCCCGCGCCCTGATCCTGCCCACCCTCGGCCGCACCGACCGGGACGTCAGCGCACGCGGCGCCCAGTTCGTCAGCGTCGAGGACTCGATGGGCCAGGTGCACGCCTCGCGCGGCGGCCTGCGCCCGCCGGCCCCCGGCCTGCTCTCCGAGACCGCGATCGTCTGCCGGCTGGCCCGCACCGTGCTCGGGCCGCGGGACACCGTGCCGTGGGAGGACTTCGCCACCGACTACGACACCCTGCGGGACCGGATCGCCCGCGTCGTCCCGGGCTTCGAGGACTTCAACGAGAAGGTCCGCCGCCCCGGCGGCTTCACCCTGCCGCACGGCCCCCGGGACACCCGCACCTTCCCGACCGCGACCGGGAAGGCCAACTTCTCCGTCAACCCGCTGACCGCCCCCGAGGTCCCGCCGGGCCGGCTGCTGCTCCAGACCCTGCGCTCGCACGACCAGTACAACACCACGATCTACGGCCTCGACGACCGCTACCGCGGCATCAAGGGCGGCCGCCGGGTGGTCCTGGTCAACCCCGCGGACGCCGAGGAGCTGGGGCTGACCGACGGCGGGTACGTCGACCTGGTCGGCGAGTGGAGCGACGGGGTGGAGCGCCGCGCCCCGCACTTCCGGGTCGTCCACTACCCCGTCGCCCGCGGCGGCGCGGCGGCCTACTACCCCGAGACCAACGTGCTGGTGCCGCTGGACTCCACCGCCGACATCAGCAACACCCCGACCTCCAAGGCGGTCGTGATCCGCTTCGCCCCCGACAGCGGCGCGTAACCCCGAGCACCGCGAAGGCCGCCCCACGTCCGGTGACGTGGGGCGGCCTCCTCGTTGCCTGTCCGGCGCGTCAGTGCGTCGGGGTACCCAGCGGCAGCGTCGCCGTCGCACTGCCCGCGGCCGTGGCGGTCGCCGAACCGGTGCCGCTCGGGCTCCCCGTCGGGGTGCCCGTCCCGGTCGGGGTGGGCGTGCCGGTCCCACTCGGGGTGCCCGGCCCGGTCGGCGTCCCGGTCGGGGTCGTGGTCGGGGTCGTGGTCGGCGTGCCGCCGGTCGGCGTCCCCGGGTCGGTCGGCGTACCGGTCCCGCCCGGCGTGCTCGGCGTGCCCGGGTCGGTCGGCGTGCCCGGCACGGCCGGCGGCGTCACCGTGCCGCCCGTGGCCGGCGGGGCCGGCACCTGGTTGGCCGGGCTCGGCGCGATCGGCGTCACGGAGTCCCAGTTCGCCGGGAGGTCGGGCACCTTCCAGGCGCCGCCGGCCTCGTCCGCCGCACCGGTCGGGTCCGGCCGGACGGCGCCGAGGATCGGCATCGAGCCGATCGGCGAGATCTTGATGAACGCCCCGGGCCGCGGCGCCTGCACGATCAGCCCGCCACCGATGTACATCCCGATGTGCGAGGCGTCCTGGAAGTACACCACCAGGTCGCCGGGCCGCAGCTGGTTGAGCGCCACGTGCGGCAGCTGCGCCCACTGCTCCTGGCTGGTGCGCGGGATCGGTCGGCCGGCGTGCAGCCAGGCCTGCGAGGTGAGGCCCGAGCAGTCGTAGGCGTCCGGGCCGGTGCCGCCCCACAGGTACGGCTTGCCCACCTGCGCCAGCGCGAAGGCGATCGCCCCGCGACCCTGCTGGGAGGGCGTGCGCTCGCCCTTGCCGAGCGCCCCGGAGGCGAGGAACGCGAGCTGCGCCTCGTCCGCCTTGGCCTTCTCCAGCTGCTCCAGCTCGGCCCGCTGGGCGCCGGTCAGGGTGGCGACCGTCTGCTCGACGGCGGCCAGGTCGGAGGCGGCCTTGGCCTTGGCCGCGTCCTGCTGGGCGACCAGCGCCTGGGAGGTCTTCAGCGCCTCCTCGGTCTGCTTCTTCAGCCCGTCCAGCGCGTCCCGGTCGCTCTTCAGCTTGTCCAGGAACTCCGACTGCGAGCGGCTGGCCGAGGCGAGCAGCTCGGCGATGACGACCGCCTCGTACGGGTCCTTGGAGAGCAGCAGCTCGGCGTAGGCCGAGGCGGACCCGTTGCGGTACTGCGCGGCGGCGAGCTGGGAGGCGATGTCGGTGCCGGCGTCGACCTGCTTCTGCTGGCGGTCCTGCCGGCCCTGGAGGTCGGTGAGCGAGGTCTGCTGCTCCGCCGCCTTGGCGACGGCGCCGTTGTACTGCTCGGTGGCGGCCTCGGCGCTCTGGTACAGCGCGTGCAGCCGGTCGAGCAGCGGGCCGAGGGTGGCCTTGGCGTCGGCGAGCGGGTCCGCGCCGGCGACGACCTGCCCGGCCCCCGGGTCGGGTGCGGCCCAGGCGGCCGCCGCGCCGACCGGCAGCGCGAGCGCCGCGGCCGCGAGGACGGCTCCGCAGCGCAGTGCCGCCCGTACCCAGGGCCGTACGCGTGCCGTCTCCGCTCTCTGTCCCGCCCCGCCCATGGCTGGTCCTCCCCGCCGCGCACTGCCCCTGTCCCGGCTTCCCGGATCCCGCAGATCCTCCCACGGGTTACTCACCGGAAACAGGGCGCATGCGGACTGGGAGGTTAATTCTCGATTGACCTGTGAGACAGCTCTCAGCAAACCGGGTCGAACCGGCGCGTTCTTCGCTAATGTCCAGTTCAGCGCGCCGTATGTCACCCCGACGAAACCCAGTGGTCACTGCGAGTCAACCATTGGAACCACGATTCCCGACCCAGTTCACCTTCCGTTTACCAAGCAGACCTACGGTCGCGACGTCACCAACGTCCGTGCGACAACTACGACGATTGTTTGGGTATGGAACACATCTCGTTCCTGGTAGCCGTTGTGATCATCACGGCGCTCGCCTTCGACTTCACCAACGGGTTCCACGACACCGCCAACGCGGCCGCCACCGCGATCGCGACCGGGGCCCTTCGTCCGAAGGTCGCGGTCACCATCGCGGCCCTGCTCAACTTCGCGGGCGCGTTCCTGTCCGTGAAGGTCGCCACCACCATCTCCGGCGGCATCGTCAACGAGAAGGCCGGCGTCCATCCCGAGATCATCTTCGCCGCACTGGCCGGCGCGATCCTCTGGAACCTGCTGACCTGGCTGCGCGGCCTGCCGTCCAGCTCCTCGCACGCCCTGTACGGCGGCCTGATCGGCGCCACGATCGTCGGCGTCGGCACGAGCGGCGTCAACTTCGACACCGTGGTCACCAAGATCCTCATCCCGGCCGTCGCGTCCCCCTTCGTCGCCGGACTGGCCTCCTGGGGCGCCACCAAGCTGGCCTACGCGATCACCCGCAAGGGCAACACCGCGACCACCGAGAAGGGCTTCAAGACCGGCCAGGTCTTCTCCTCCTCGCTGATCTCGCTCGCGCACGGCACCAACGACGCCCAGAAGACGATGGGCATCATCACCCTGACCCTGGTCTCGGTCGGCGCCCTGCCGCACGGCGCGCTGCCCCCCACCTGGGTGATCGTCTCCGCCGGCGCGGCGATCGCGCTCGGCACCTACATGGGCGGCTGGCGGATCATCCGCTCGATGGGCAAGGGCCTGGCGGACATCCGCCCGCCGCAGGGCTTCGCCTCCGAGTCGGCCGCCGCGACCGTCATCCTGACCTCCTCGCACATGGGCTTCGGCCTCTCCACCACCCAGGTCTGCTCCGGCGGCATCATGGGCGCCGGCCTCGGCGGCCCGAAGGGCGAGCTGCGCTGGAGCCTGGTCCGCCGCATGGTCTACACCTGGGGCCTGACCCTGCCGGCCGCCGCGGTGGTCTCCGGCGGCGCCGCCCTGCTGGCCGAGCAGGGCAGCTGGGGCGTCGCCCTGGTCGGTGCCGTGCTGGTGGCCGGCGCGGCCGCGATGTGGGTGATCTCCCGCCGCCAGCCGGTCGGCGCGGACAACGTCAACGACGTCGACGTCACCCCGGTCGAGGTCGCACCGGCCGGTACCGCGAACACCCCCACCCCCGCCTCGACCACCGTCGCGGCCTGAGCGCCACCGGCTGAGGAGCACTCACCATGCACATCAAGTGGAACGCCCTGGCCCAGACCGCCGGTCTCAGCTTCGGCATCACCGTCGCCGTGGTCGCCGTCTTCGCGCTCGGCATCCTGGCGCTGTCCCGCCGCGAGGCCGCGGTGAGCGCCGCCGGTACGGGCGAGGGCACCGCCGGAGCCGCGGGCGGCGGGCGGCTGGCCCTGGCCGGCGCGTACGTCTGCTTCGCCCTGTGCGGCGGGGTCGTCCTCTACGGGCTGTCCCTGATCGCCGGCCACTAGCCACCGCACGCGCCGCGCACAACGGAACGGGCCGGGGAGTGTCTCCACACTCCCCGGCCCGTTCGCGCATCCCTGCCCGCGGTCGGTCCCGCCGGCCGGTCAGCCCTCCTGGGTGGTCCTCAGCACGGTCTCCCGGATGAAGAGGACGGTGACGAAGGCCAGCGCCGCGAACGGGGCGGCCCACAGGAAGACGGTGCCGACGCCGTGGCCGAACGCGTCCGTCACCAGCGGCACGATCGGGGCCGGCAGCTTGGCCAGGTCCGGGATGCCGCCGCCGGTCGCCGCGGGCGAGGCCGGGACGTGCGCCGCGGCCAGGTTCTCGGCCAGGTAGTGGCCGACCTTGTTGGTCATCAGCGCGCCGAGCGCGGAGACGCCCATCGCGCCGCCCATGGTGCGGAAGAAGGTGACCACCGAGCTGGCCGCGCCGAGCTCGTGCCGGGGCACCGTGTTCTGCACCGCGAGCACCAGGTTCTGGCTGGTCAGGCCGAGGCCGACGCCGGTGATCGCCATGTAGAGGGAGAGCAGCGCGTAGTTCGTGTCGGCCCGGGCGGTGCCCAGCAGGCCGAAGCCGATGGCGAGCAGCGCGGTGCCGGAGACCAGGTAGGCCTTCCACTTGCCGTACTTGGTGATCAGCCGGCCGGCCACCGCGGAGGAGACCGCCAGACCGAGGATCATCGGCAGGGTCATCAGGCCGGCCATGGTCGGGGACTTGGCGCGGGCCAGCTGGAAGTACTGGCTGAGGAAGGTGGTCGCGCCGTACATCCCGACGCCGACCAGCACGCTGGCGATGGCGGCCAGGGTGACGGTGCGGTACTTGAAGAGGCTCGGCGGGATGATCGGCTCGGCGGCGCGGCGCTCGATCACGACGGCCAGGGCGCCCAGCACCAGGCCGCCGCCGACCATGGCCGCGGTCTGCCAGGACAGCCAGGCGTAGTTCTTGCCGGCCAGGGTGATCCAGATCATCAGCAGGCTGACCGAGGCGGTGATGACCAGCGCGCCCAGGTAGTCGATCTTCGCCTTGCGCTTGACCAGCGGCAGCTTGAGGGTGCGCTGCACCACCAGGATCGCGACCAGCGCGAACGGGATGCCGACGTAGAAGCACCAGCGCCAGCCCAGCCAGGAGGTGTCCACGATGACGCCGCCGATCAGCGGCCCGCCGATGGTGGCGAGCGCGAAGACCGCGCCGAAGTAGCCGCTGTACCGGCCGCGCTCGCGCGGCGGGACCATCGCGGCCAGGCAGATCTGGCCGAGCGCCACGACACCGCCGGCGCCGACGCCCTGGAGCGCGCGGCAGGCGATCAGCTCGCCGGTGTTCTGCGAGAGGCCGGCCAGCGCCGAGGTGCCGATGTAGATCAGCAGGGCGATCTGGAGCAGCAGCTTCTTGCTGACGAGGTCGGAGAGCTTGCCCCAGATCGGGGTGGAGGCGGTGAGGGTGAGCAGGGCCGCGGTGATCACCCAGGTGTACGCGGACTGGCCGCCGTGCAGGTCGGCCAGGATGTGCGGCAGGGCGTTGGAGACGACGGTCGAGGAGAGCACGGCCACGAACAGGCCGAGCAGCAGGCCGGAGAGCGCCTCCATCACCTGCCGGTGCGTCATCTGGGGGCTGTCGGCCGCGGCGGCGGTTCCGCTCGCGGCCTCGGTGGTCACGGTCATCTGGGTCCTTCGGCGGGCGGGCGGGATGCGCGGATCATGAAATTTCGTTGCCGTAAGCAACCATAAAACGAGATGGTTGAATAAGGCAACTTTCTTCAAGGGCAAGTAAAACCCGCAGCTACGGGCCCTGTCGCACCGCCGGGGACCGCCCGGTCAGTCGGCCGCCGACTCCCCCAGCACGTCGTTGAAGCGGTGCAGCAGCTCCGCGAAACGGGTCACGTCCTCCGGCGACCAGCCGCCCATCACCTCGCGCACCCGCCGCATCCGGACGCCCTGCGCGGCCAGGTAGCGCCGCCGCCCGTCCTCGGTGAGCGAGACCAGCGCGGCCCGGCGGTCCAGCGGGTCCGTCTCCCGGGCCACCAGGCCCAGCTCCTCCAGCGTCCGGACCTGCCGGCTCACCGTCGCCTTGCCGACCGAGAAGTGCGCGCCGACGTCGGTCACCCGCACCGGCCCGGCCTGCTCGATGTAGCCGAGCAGGCTGTACGCCATCCCCTCCAGCCCGGGGTGCACCCGCCGTGAGAGTTCCGCCACTCTGGCCCGGCCCCGTCGGAACATCAGCGCGACCTCGCGCTCCACCGCCACCAGGGATTCCTCGTCACTCACCGCGCCAGTATCGCGCAGCGACGCCGGCGGCGGCCCGGCGCGGCCGGTGCGACAAGCCAACTACTTCATGGTATGAAGTATCGGTTCTGGAAGTACCGTTTTTCCCCATTACACGAGGAGATGTGGATGGCAGCCCCGGGGCAGGGTTTCATCGCCGAACTGAAGAGCGCGGTCACCCCGCGCGCGGCACTGCTCGTGATCGGCGTGCTGCTGCTCCAGCTCGGCTTCATCACCTCCTACATCGGGGCACTGCACAAGCCCGCCCCGCAGAACCTCTCCATCGCGGTGGTCGCCCCGCCGCAGGTCGCCCCCAAGCTGGTCGGCGCGCTGGAGTCGGTGCCGAACGACGCCGTCCGCGCCAGCACCGCGCCGGACGCCGAGACGGCGACCCAGCTGATCAAGGACCAGAAGCTCTACGCCGCACTGGTCGTGGACCCGACCTCCACCCAGGACACCCTGCTGGTCGGCAGCGCCCGCGGCACCTCCGCCGCCAAGGCCGCCGAGTCCATCACCACCGCGATCGACCAGACCCAGGGCCGTACGGTCAAGGTCCACGACGTGGTGCCGCTCGCCAAGGGCGACACCAACGGCCTCTCCGCCTTCTACCTGGTGATCGGCTGGTGCGTCGGCGGCTACCTGGTCGCCTCGATCCTGGGCATCAGCGCGGGCTCCAAGCCGGCCAACACCCACCGCCTGCTGATCCGCCTCGGCGTCCTCGCGGTGTACTCGGTCGGCGCCGGCGTCCTCGGCACGGTGATCGCCGGGCCGGTGCTGGACGCCCTGCCGGGCTCGGTCCTCGGACTGAGCGCCATCGGCGCCCTGGTGGTGTTCACGGTCGGCGCGTTCACCATGGCGCTGCAGTGCCTGTTCGACATCCTCGGGATCGGCGTCGCGGTGCTGATCTTCGTGGTGCTCGGCAACCCGAGCGCGGGCGGGGTCTACCCGGCGCCGATGACGCCGCCGTTCTGGCGGGCGATCGGCTCCTGGATCCCCAACGGCGCCGGTACCACCGCCACCAAGTCGGTCGCCTACTTCGGCTCCACCAACCTGGGGCTGCCGATCCTGGTCATGGTGGTCTGGGCGCTGATCGGCATCGGCGTCGCCCTGCTGGCCGTGCTGCGCGGCCCGCGCTCCGGCGGCCGCGAACTGGCCGCCGCCGAGGGCTGAGCCCCGCACCCGCCTGATCGTCACCGAGCCCCCGGCCGCCACGGCCGGGGGCTCGGGCGCGTTCGCCGCCGGGGCCCGCCGCTACCCGACCGGGCCCGGGTCGGCCACGACGGCCCGGACGACCCGCACCGCCGCGCCCAGCAGCGGGCCCCGGCGGCCCAGCCGGGAGACCGTCAGCCGCTCCTCCGACCAGGGCCGCACCGTCACCCGGGCGGCCAGCTCGGCCCGCATCGCGGGCAGCAGCCAGGGCGCCAGCCGGGCGTAGCCGCCGCCCAGCACCACCTCGGCCGGGTCCAGCAGGTTGACCGCGCCTGCGGCCGCGGTGCCGAGCGCCGTACCGGCCCCGGCCAGCGCCGCGAGGGCGGCCGGGTCCCCGGCCCCGGCGCGGTCGGCGAGCAGGGCCACCCAGTCGCCGCGGGCCCCGGTCAGGCCGGCTGCCCGCAGCACCGCCGCCTCGCCCGCGTACTGCTCCAGGCAGCCGTGCGCCCCGCAGGCGCAGCGGGGCCCCTCGGGGTGGACCGGCACGTGGCCGAACTCCCCGGCGAAGCCGCCCGCCCCGCGCAGCAGCCGGCCGCCGACCACGATCGCCGCGCCGACCCCGGCCTCGGCGGAGACGTACAGGAAGTCCTCCGGGCCCTCGCCCAGCCAGCGCTCGGCCAGTCCGCCGAGGTTGGCCTCGTTGTCCGCCTCGATCGGCAGGTCGGCCAGGCCGCCCCCGGCCGTCCGCAGCGCGGGGCGCAGGGCGGCGGCCAGCGGGACGTCCTGCCAGCCCAGGTTGGCGGCCCGCTGGAGCATCCCGCCGGAGCCGCCGACCAGCCCGGGCACGGCCAGGGTGAGGGCGGCCGGGCGCAGCCCCGACTCGGCGACGGCCTCGTGCAGCAGGTGGGCGAGGTCGGCCATCACGGCGGCGGGCTCGCGGCCGTGGTTGGGGACCTCCCGGCGCCGCCAGCCGCGGACCTCCCCGCGCAGGTCGACCACGCAGGCGCCCAGGTGCCGCACGCCGATCTCGGCGCCGAGGCCGCCGGGCCCGGCCGGGTTGAGGCCGAGGGCGGTGCCGGGGCGGCCGACCTTGCCGCTGGGCGCGGCGGGGCCCTCCTCGACCACCAGGCCGGCGGCGATCAGCTGTTCGGCCAGCGAGGAGACGGCGGCCCTGGTCAGCCCCGTCCCGGCGGCCACCTCGGCGCGCGAGCGCGGCCCGCTCGCGATCGTCCCGAGCACCAGGGCCAGGTTGGCCCGGCGCATCCCCTGCTGGCTGGCGGGCCCGGTCCGGGCGGGGTCGGACTCGTGCACAAGGCTCACCTCGCCCCTTTTACGTCCTTACGGCACATCCCGTGGCATCTCGGGTGCAGCGTAGCCGGGTTCCGGGGGCACCGTCGTCGGCACCGGGACGGGCTCGGCCGGGGCCGTCCCGGCGGGCGGGAAGACCCACCGCCGGATCGCCCAGTAGCGGAACAGCATCGCCACGAAGGTGCCGACGACCATCCCGCTGAGGAAGTCCGCGACCTCCTGCCGGAGCGGGTCGACGTACGGCTCGCGCAGGTCCAGGAGGTACCGGGAGACCGCCAGCGGGACGTCGTTGACGGCGATCGCCACCGCGCTGACCAGGACGAACACCAGCACCTCGCGCCGCCGGCCGTCGGCCCGCAGGGCCCGGAAGGCCCAGCGGCGGTTCAGCACGTACGAGACGACGGTGCCGATCACCGTCGCGACGGTCAGCGCGACCACCGGCTTGTGCTCCAGCACGGTGAACTTGAGCTCGAAGTCGATCACCGTGGTGAGCGCGAAGCAGCCGCTCCCGACCAGCAGGAACTTCACCAGCCGGCGGTGCCGCACCAGGAAGGGGCGCAGCCGCGCGGGCACCCGGGCCAGGGCCCGCTGCGTGGGGGACGGCATCTCCGCAGTCTCGCACGCGGGGGTGCCGTCGGCCCCGCAGACCGCCGCGGCCCCCGCGGGGCGCCGACGGGCCGCCCGGACCGCCGCTCGGGCGGCCCGGGCGGCGGTCGGAGCGGCGGCCGGGGCGAGCCGGTCAGGCGGCGACCAGCACCGCGGCCCCGGCCGGCTCCAGCGCCAGCTCCAGCACCTCCCGGACGTCCGCCACCGGGTGGACGGTGAGCCGCTCCAGCACCTCGGCCGGGACGTCGTCCAGGTCGGCCTCGTTGCGCCTGGGGATGATCACCGTGGTGACCCCGGCCCGGTCGGCGGCGAGCAGCTTCTGCTTCACCCCGCCGATCGGCAGCACCCGCCCGGTCAGCGACACCTCGCCGGTCATCGCCACGTCGGTGCGCACCTTGCGCCCGGAGAGCAGCGAGGCCAGCGCCGTGGTCATGGTGATGCCGGCGCTCGGCCCGTCCTTGGGGATGGCCCCGGCCGGGATGTGCAGGTGCACGCCGCGGTCGCGCAGCGAGGTGACCGGCAGCTCCAGCTCGGCGCCGCGCGAGCGCAGGTAGGAGAGCGCGATGTGCGCGGACTCCTTCATCACGTCGCCCAGCTGCCCGGTGAGGGTCAGCCCGGTGCCGCCGGTCTCGGCGTCGGCCAGCGAGGCCTCGATGTAGAGGACGTCGCCGCCGGCGCCGGTCACCGCGAGGCCGGTGGCCACGCCGGGGACGGCGGTACGGCGCTCGGCCGGCTCCTGGGCGGACTCCGGCACGTGGTGCGGCCGGCCGATCAGGGCGCGCAGGTCCTCGGCGCCGACCGTGGCGGGCAGCTCGCGCTCGCCCAGCTCGGCCTGTGCGGCGATCTTGCGCAGCACCCGGGCGATCGAGCGCTCCAGGGTGCGGACGCCCGCCTCCCGGGTGTACTCCCCGGCGAGCCTGCGCAGCGCCGGCTCGTCCACGGTGACCTGCCCGCCGCCCAGACCGGCCTTCTCCAGCTGGCGCGGGAGCAGGTGGTCGCGGGCGATGACGACCTTCTCGTCCTCGGTGTAGCCGTCCAGCCGGACCAGCTCCATCCGGTCGAGCAGCGGCCCGGGGATGGACTCCAGCACGTTGGCGGTGGCGAGGAAGACGACGTCGGAGAGGTCGAGCTCGACCTCCAGGTAGTGGTCCCGGAAGGTGTGGTTCTGCGCCGGGTCCAGCACCTCCAGCAGGGCGGCGGCCGGGTCGCCCCGGTAGTCGGAGCCGACCTTGTCGATCTCGTCGAGCAGGACGACCGGGTTCATCGAGCCGGCCTCCTTGATCGCCCGCACCAGCCGGCCGGGCAGCGCGCCGACGTAGGTGCGCCGGTGGCCGCGGATCTCCGCCTCGTCCCGGACGCCGCCGAGCGCGACCCGGACGAACTTCCGGCCCATGGCGCGGGCCACCGATTCTCCGAGCGAGGTCTTTCCCGTTCCGGGCGGCCCGACCAGGGCCAGCACCGCTCCCCCGCGACGGCCGCCGATCAGCCCGAGCCCCTGGTCGGCCCGGCGCTTGCGGACGGCCAGGTACTCGACGATCCGCTCCTTCACGTCGGCCAGGCCGGCGTGGTCGGCGTCCAGCACCGCGCGGGCGCCGGCGATGTCGTACGCGTCCTCGGTGCGCTCGTTCCAGGGCAGCTCCAGGACGGTGTCCAGCCAGGTGCGGATCCAGGAGCCCTCGGGCGACTGGTCGGAGGAGCGCTCCAGCTTGTCGACCTCCTTGAGCGCGGCCTCGCGGACCTTCTCCGGCAGGTCGGCGGCCTCGACCCGGGCGCGGTAGTCGCCCTCCTCGTCGGCCGGGTCGCCGTTCAGCTCGGCCAGCTCCTTGCGGACGGCCTCCAGCTGGCGGCGGAGCAGGAACTCCTTCTGCTGCTTGGCCACGCCCTCCTCGACGTCCTTGCGGATGGTGTCGTTGACCTCCTCCTCGGCGAGGTGGTCGCGCAGCAGGGCGAGCGCGTACTCCAGGCGGGCGACCTGGTCGGCCTCCAGCAACACCTTGAGCTTCTGCTCGGCGGTGGCGAAGGGCGCGTAGCCGATGTTGTCGGCGAGCTCGCCGACGCCCTCGATCTGCGCCACCCGGTCGACGATCTGCCAGGCGCCGCGCCTGCGCAGCCACTGGGTGGACAGCGCCTTGTACTCCTTGACCAGCTCGGCGGCCCGGCCGGCCACCGGGGTGCCCACCGAGGACTCCGTGAACGGCGTGGTCTCCACCCAGAGGGCGGCGCCGGGGCCGGTGGTGCCGACCCCGATCCGGACCCGGCGCACGGCGCGCACCAGCGCGGCCGGCTCCCCGTCGGCCAGCCGGCCGACCTGCTCCACGGTGGCCAGCGTGCCGGCCGCCGCGTACGAGCCGTCCACCCGCGGGACCAGCAGGACCTGCGGCTTGCCGGCGCCGGTGGCGGCGGCCCGGGCGGCCTCGACGGCGGCGCGCACCTCGGTGTCCTTCAGGTCCAGCGGGACGACCATGCCCGGCAGGACGACCTCGTCGTCGAGCGGCAGCACGGGCAGGGTGAGCGGTGTGGACGTCGATGCCATGATCTCTCCCCAGTCAGTGAACTTGAGTCGACCTGACTAAGGCTTCACGGGCGCCGGATGTTCCCGGCCCCCTGTTCGCCGTGAGCGAACAGGAATCGGCGGGGAAAGCGCGGCACCCGACTTCGTCAAAAGAGCACCGGACACGCCTCGAAAAGTCCCGACGGGGAGCCCCGCGAGTCCAGGGAGGTCCGACCGGGCGACAGCGTAGACGCGCCTAACGCACAGGCGTCAGCGCGCCGCACGCACCCGCGCGGGCGCGCCGCCCGCGGCCGTCGCGGCGGCCGGGCGCGGCCGGGGCGGGCGCCGCTCGGCCCGGCGCAGCCAGCGCCACAGCGCGACCCCGGTCAGCACCGCGGCCGGGTGCCCCACCCCGGTGATCACGTCCTTGTCGGTGGCGATCTGCTCGGCGATCATCAGCCCGGCGCCGCCCAGCGCGAGCAGCCGCCCGCGCCAGGAGAGCAGCCCGGCCACCGCGCCCAGGCAGGCGAGCACGCCGTAGCTGACCCCGATGTCCAGGTAGTCCATCGCCTCGGGCGCCATCCGTCCGGTCTCCACCGCGGTGATCACCACCCCCTGGGAGAGCAGCGTCGCCGCGACATGCCCGGCCGCGAACACCGCCGCGGCCCGGGCCGGGCCGACCCTGCGCTCCAGCGGGGCGAGGGTGAGGGCGAATCCCCACAGGTACGGCATCCACACCTCGCCGGCCACCCAGAACCCGCTCAGCACAAGGGCGCGCAAAGGATGCTGGAGCAGGTTGTGGCCGTCCGAACTGGAGGCCTCCTGCAGGCGCTGGACGAGTTCCGGATCGGCGAGCCGGGCGAAGGTCGTGGTGGCTCCCACGACGGCGAGGTACCCGAGCGTGAAGGGCGTTCTCCGGGGCGTCGGCACCCGTTCCAGCAGCCATTCCAGGACGCCGGTGCGCAGCCCGAGGCGGAGCATTCCGTACGGCGCCCCCGCACTCCCGCACCCGTCGGCACCCCGCCCGAGTCCCGCCATGCCGCCTCCGCTCCACGCCGCAGCCACCGGCTCCCCGCCGGATGCCCAACGTACCGGCGCGCGCCGCGGATTCCGCCCGGCCGGGCGCTCACGTGGCCACGGTACGTCGAGGTTCTGAGAGGCACCTGAAAGAAGCCCGTGAAGACCGTCGCCGTAGCGGACCGCCGGATTCCCGACATTGGTCCAGACCTTCTCCCCATAAACGGGGCACCAGGGCCTCTGACCGGCGACTTGGCGTCAACTGCACTGCATACGTACCGTTACGCAGAGAAAATTCGACGGGTAAGGTATCGGCCCGTGCCCACTCGTGCAGTGGGTCCGAGGGCGGCCCGACAGCCGGCCCACGGGCCGGAAACGTCCGGTCCACCTGCCGGGAAGCATCCGCTGTCCGTACGCTGCGAAGTGCGCGGGAGAAGTGGGCGGCCGACCATCCGTCCTCGGCTCCCGATCGCGCGACGGGACGGCGGACCCGGCACAGTCCACGACGGAACAAGACTACGAGCGGAGCCCCGCCATCCCCACAGGTGGCCGGCCCGCAGCCCTGGGGGCGGTGGCGTGACCGTGACAGAGATTCAGCAGGACAACCACAACGCCGGCGGCACTGTGAGCAGCCAGCGCAGAGTCCTGGTGGTGGAGGACGAGCCCACGATCGCCGAGTCGATCGCCGCCCGGCTGGGCGCCGAGGGCTTCAAGGTCGCCGTGGCCCACGACGGCCCCGGCGCGGTCGACGGCTTCCACACCTGGCAGCCGGACCTGGTGGTCCTCGACATCATGCTGCCCGGCTTCGACGGCCTGGAGGTGTGCCGCCGGATCCAGGCCCAGCGCCCGGTGCCGGTGCTGATGCTGACCGCCCGCGACGACGAGACGGACCTGCTGGTCGGCCTCGGCGTCGGCGCGGACGACTACATGACCAAGCCGTTCTCGATGCGCGAACTGGCCGCCCGCGTCAACGTCCTGCTGCGCCGCGTCGAGCGCGCCCAGCAGGCCGCCCGCACGCCCGCGCTGGGCAGCCTGCGGTTCGGCGAGCTGGAGATCGACCACGTGCAGCGCCGGGTCCGGCTGGCCTCGGGCGACGTCCACCTGACGCCGACCGAGTTCGACCTGCTCGCCTGCCTGGCCGCCCAGCCGCGCGCCGTGCTCACCCGCGAGCAGCTGCTGGCCGAGGTCTGGGACTGGACCGACGCCTCCGGCACCCGCACGGTGGACAGCCACGTCAAGGCGCTGCGCCGGAAGATCGGCGCCAGCTGGATCCGCACCGTCCACGGTGTCGGATACGCGCTGGAGGCCCCGCTCTCCTAGGGCCTCCCAGGGCGACGGGCCACCGGGGGGCCCGCAGCCCGGACGACGCCGTGCCACCACGCGGGCCGACACCGCGGGGACCACAAGGAACCGATGACCTTTCCACAGCAACGCAACGGGGAATCCGCCGACACGCGGCCGCAGAACCTGGCCGCCCGTGCCGCCCGCCGGGTCTGGGCCGACATCCGGCCGCTCGACCCGGTCCGCTCGATCAAGGGCAAGCTCACCCTGCTCGTGATCGTCTCCGTGTGCCTGGCCACCGGGATGGTGGTCGTGGCGATCCGGTCCGAGACCCAGATCCGGATCATCATGGTCTTCTCCATGATCGCCTCACTGCTCTTCATGCAGTTCCTCGCGCACGGGCTGACCGCCCCCCTGCGCGAGATGACGGCCGCCGCCCGCGCGATGGCCTCCGGCGACTACAGCCGCCGGGTCGAGGTGAACTCGCGCGACGAGATCGGCGAGCTGGCGGCCGCCTTCAACGCCATGGCCGCCGACCTCCAGGCCGCCGACCGGCACCGCCGCGAGCTGGTCGCCAACGTCTCGCACGAACTGCGCACACCGATCGCCGCGCTGCGCGCCGTCCTGGAGAACGTGGTGGACGGCGTCGTCCAGCCCAATCCGGCCACCCTGGGGGCGGCCCTGGAGCAGACCGAGCGGCTCGGCCGCCTGGTCACCCACCTGCTCGACCTCTCCAAGATCGACGACGGCGTGGTCGCCCTGGACGCCCGCCCCTTCGAGGTGCGCGAGTTCCTGGACGGCGTGCTGCGCGGGGTCACCGTGGACGGCGCGACGGCCGGCGGCGCCTTCTCCCGGCGCGGGGACGTCCGGCTGGCCCTGGAGGTCAGCCCGACCGGCCTGACCGGCGTGGCGGACCCGGAACGGCTCCACCAGGTGGTCGCCAACCTGGTCGACAACGCCTGCAAGCACTCCCCGCCCGGCGGCACCGTGACGGTGCGGGCGAGGCCGGAGGGCGAGGAGGGCGGCCTGCTGCTGGAGGTCGAGGACGAGGGCCCCGGCATCCCGCCGGCCGACCGCTCCCGGGTCTTCGAGCGGTTCAGCCGCAGCGGCACCGCGACCGCCGCCGGACCGGGCTCGGACGGCGGCACCGGACTGGGCCTGGCCATCGCCCGCTGGGCGGTGGACCTGCACGGCGGACGGATCGCGGTGGCCGAGTCCCCGCGCGGCTGCCGGATCGAGGTCCGGCTGCCCGCACGGCGTCAGAGCGACGGTCGGGACATTTGTCACAGATCCGACACAGCGGTCTACGAAGATCGTTAGAGGATTTGGCCGGGTTTTTGTCCGCTTTGGCCCCGGTATGCCCCCTGTTCGGCGCTGATCGGTTCCCCTCAGATGCGGCTTTCTAACGCACTTTTTCAGCCAAAGTGCAGGTCAGCACTGTGATCTGGGCGACGCCTGGGCCCCGGGGACTGCGCGATCACTGGTCAGGGGCGTAGCCTTAATCCCCGCTGTCCAAACATCCCAAAAGGAAGCGGAAGAGGGCGGTTGCCGCCGTGTCGCCACAGTCCCCTGAAACCCCCAACAGCTCGGCAAGCTCCACTGGCTTCGGCCCCAATGAGTGGCTCGTCGACGAGATCTACCAGCAGTACCTCCAGGACCCGAACTCGGTCGACCGAGCCTGGTGGGACTTTTTCGCCGACTACAAGCCCGGTACCGAGGTGACCCCAGTGACCCAGGCCGCGACCCAGGCCGGCCCCGCGCCGACCCCTGCCGCTGCCCCCGCGCCCGCCGTCGCAGCCGCTGCTCCGGCCGCGCCCGCCGCCGCTCCGGCTCCGGCCGCTCCGGCGCCGGCCGCCCCGGCTCCGGCTCCGGCCGCCGCCCCGGCTCCGCTCGCCGCCGCGCCCGCCGCGCCCCCGGCCCCCAAGGCCGCCGCCCCGGCGCCGGCCGAGCCCGCTGCCGCCGCCGGCCCCGAGCTGATCCAGCTCCGCGGCCCGGCCAAGGCCGTCGCCACCAACATGGACGCCTCGCTGGAGGTGCCGACCGCGACCTCGGTCCGCGCCGTGCCGGCGAAGCTGTTGATCGACAACCGCATCGTCATCAACAACCACCTGCAGCGCGCCCGCGGCGGCAAGGTCTCCTTCACCCACCTGATCGGCTACGCCCTGGTCCAGGCCATCAAGGCCGCCCCGGGCATGAACTACAGCTACAAGGTGGAGAACGGCAAGGCCTTCCTGGTCAAGCCGGAGCACGTCAACCTCGGCCTGGCCATCGACCTGGTCAAGCCGAACGGCGACCGCCAGCTGGTCGTCGCGGCCATCAAGAAGGCCGAGACGCTCGACTTCTTCGGCTTCTGGCAGGCCTACGAGGACATCGTCCGCCGGGCCCGCGCCAACAAGCTGACCATGGACGACTTCACCGGCGTCACGGTCTCGCTGACCAACCCCGGCGGCATCGGCACCGTGCACTCCGTGCCGCGCCTGATGCAGAACCAGGGCACCATCGTCGGCGTCGGCGCCATGGAGTACCCGGCCGAGTTCCAGGGCTCCGCCCCGGAGACCCTGTCCCGCCTGGGCGTCTCCAAGATCATGACGCTGACCTCGACCTACGACCACCGCGTCATCCAGGGCGCGGCGTCCGGCGAGTTCCTGCGCGAGATCCACCGCCTGCTGCTCGGCGAAAAGGGCTTCTACGACGAGATCTTCGAGTCGCTGCGGATCCCGTACGAGCCGGTCCGCTGGGCCACCGACGTCGCCACCACCCACGACGACGAGGTCAACAAGACCGCGCGCGTCATGGAGCTGATCCACTCCTACCGGGTCCGCGGCCACCTCATGGCCGACACCGACCCGCTGGAGTACAAGCAGCGCAAGCACCCCGACCTGGACGTCACCACCCACGGCCTCACCCTGTGGGACCTGGAGCGCGAGTTCGCGGTCGGCGGCTTCGGCGGCCAGAAGATGATGAAGCTCCGCGACATCCTCGGCCTGCTGCGCAACACGTACTGCCGCACCGTCGGCATCGAGTACATGCACATCCAGGACCCGAAGCAGCGCAAGTGGCTGCAGGAGCGCCTGGAGAAGCCGTACGCGAAGCCCGAGCGCGAGGAGCAGCTGCGGATCCTCCGCCGCCTGAACTCGGCCGAGGCCTTCGAGACCTTCCTGCAGACCAAGTACGTCGGCCAGAAGCGCTTCTCGCTGGAGGGCGGTGAGTCGCTGATCGCGCTGCTGGACGCGACCATCGACTCCGCCGCCGAGCACCGCCTCGACGAGGCCGTCATCGGCATGGCCCACCGCGGCCGCCTGAACGTGCTGGCCAACATCGTCGGCAAGCCGTACGGCAAGATCTTCGGCGAGTTCGAGGGCAACCTCGACCCGAAGTCGATGCACGGCTCCGGCGACGTCAAGTACCACCTGGGCTCCGAGGGCACCTTCACCGGCCTGGACGGCGAGACCATCAAGGTCTCGCTCGCCGCGAACCCCTCCCACCTGGAGACGGTCGACCCGGTCGTCGAGGGCATCGCCCGCGCCAAGCAGGACATCCTGGACCAGGGCGGCACCACCTTCCCGGTGCTGCCGATCCAGGTCCACGGCGACGCGGCCTTCGCCGGCCAGGGCGTCGTCGCGGAGACCCTGAACATGTCGCAGCTGCGCGGCTACCGCACCGGCGGCACCGTGCACGTCGTGGTGAACAACCAGGTCGGCTTCACCGCCGCCCCGGCGTCCTCGCGCTCCTCGATGTACTGCACCGACGTGGCCCGCATGATCGAGGCCCCGATCTTCCACGTGAACGGCGACGACCCGGAGGCCGTGGTCCGCGTCGCGCGGCTCGCCTTCGAGTTCCGCCAGGCGTTCCACAAGGACGTGGTGATCGACCTCATCTGCTACCGCCGCCGCGGTCACAACGAGGCCGACAACCCGTCGTTCACCCAGCCGCTGATGTACGACCTGATCGACAAGAAGCGCTCGGTGCGCAAGCTGTACACCGAGGGCCTGATCGGTCGCGGCGACATCACCATGGAAGAGGCGGAGCAGGCGCTCCAGGACTTCCAGGGCCAGCTGGAGAAGGTCTTCGCCGAGGTCCGCGACGCGGCCCAGGCGCCGGCCGACGCCACCGCCGGCAAGCCGCAGGCCGACTTCCCGGTCTCCATCCAGACCGGCATCTCCCAGGAGATGGTCAAGCGGATCGCCGCCTCGCAGGTCAACCACCCGGACTGGCTGACCGTCCACCCGCGCCTGCTGCCGCAGCTGCAGCGCCGCGCCGCCTCGGTCGAGGACAACACCATCGACTGGGCGATGGGCGAGACCCTCGCCATCGGCTCGCTGCTGATGGAGGGCCACCCGGTCCGCCTGGCCGGCCAGGACAGCCGCCGCGGCACCTTCGGCCAGCGGCACGCCGTCCTGATCGACCGCAAGACCGGCGAGGACTACACCCCGCTGCAGTACCTCACCGAGGACCAGGCCCGCTACACCGTCTACGACAGCCTGCTGTCGGAGTACGCGGCCATGGGCTTCGAGTACGGCTACTCGCTGACCCGCCCGAACGCGCTGGTCATGTGGGAGGCGCAGTTCGGCGACTTCGTCAACGGCGCGCAGACCATGGTGGACGAGTACATCGCCTCCGCCGAGCAGAAGTGGGGCCAGCACTCCGGCGTCACCCTGCTGCTGCCGCACGGCTACGAGGGCCAGGGACCGGACCACTCGTCCGCCCGTCCGGAGCGTTTCCTGCAGATGTGCGCGCAGGACAACATGACGGTCGCGATGCCGACCCTGCCGTCGAACTACTTCCACCTGCTGCGCTGGCAGGCGCACAACCCGCACCACAAGCCGCTGGTCGTCTTCACCCCGAAGTCGATGCTGCGTCTGAAGGCCGCGGCGAGTGCGGCGGAGGAGTTCCTGTCCGGCTCGTTCCGCCCGGTCATCGGCGACTCCACCGTCGACCCGGCGCAGGTCCGCAAGGTGGTCATCACCGCCGGCAAGTTCTACTACGACCTGGCGGCGGCCCGCGCCGAGCGCGGCGTCACCGACACCGCGATCGTCCGGGTCGAGCGGCTCTACCCGCTGCCGGTGGCCGAGCTCCAGGAGGAGCTGGCCCGCTACGGCGACAACGTCCAGTTCGTCTGGGCGCAGGAGGAGCCGGCCAACCAGGGTGCCTGGCCGTTCATCGCGATGAACCTGGTCGACCACCTCCAGGTCGTCATCGGCCGCACCGGCGGCGACGCCCGTCTGCGCCGCGTCGCCCGTACCGCCGCCTCGTCCCCGGCGGTCGGCTCGGCCAAGCGGCACGCCGCCGAGCAGCAGGCGCTGGTCGAGGAGGTCTTCGCGCTCTGACGCGCCGAAGCCCGACGCTCTCCACACCCGCGGCCCCGTCCTCCCCACCGGGAGGACGGGGCCGCGGGCGTTCGCCGGGCCACCACCGGTACGACGGCCGACCGGCCCGGACTATCCTGACCAGGTCAATCCCCACCGGACCGGAGCGAACCGTGTACTTCACCGACCGAGGCATCGAGGAGCTGGAGAACCGGCGCGGCGAGGAGGAGGTCACCCTGGGGTGGCTGGCCGAGCAGCTGCGCACCTTCGTCGACCTCAACCCGGACTTCGAGGTCCCGGTCGAGCGGCTGGCCACCTGGCTGGCGCGGCTCGACGACGAGGACGACGAGTGACCCGGTGACGGCCGCCGTGAGGCCCGGGAGGCAACCGCCTCCCGGGCCTCGCGCGTGTCCGGGCGCGGAAGGGTGCGGAAGGGTGCGGAAGGGTGCGGAGGGATGCGGAACCCCGGGGGCCTCGTAGGGGAGGACTCGGGGACGGGTCGGGGACGGATCGGGGTCGGGTTCGGGGGTCGGGGCGCTTGACTCTGCCAGCACGCGATATATCGTCTTTAGAAGAGAACGCGATACATCGCGATCGACAACGGGAGGCGACGGACATGAGCCAGTGGACGGTCGAGGGCACCGAGAGGATCACCTTCGACGAGCCGGTGCGCGCACTGCACGTGCGGACCATCGAGGGCACGGTGAACGTGGTGGCGGCCGAGGGCCCGACCCGCCTGGAGGTCACCGAGCTGGCCGGCGAGCCCCTGCACGTGACCCTGGTGGACGGCGTCCTGACGGTCACCTACAAGGACATCCACAGCTGGGGCGAGTTCGGCGACCGGCTCAAGTCGGTCGGCTCGGTGAAGGACCTCTTCGGCTCCTTCAAGCGCAAGCGGATCGCCGCCGTGACGGTGACCGTCCCGACCGAGGTCGAGGTCAAGGTCGGCACCGTGTCGGCCGACACCACCGTCAGCGGCGTCAGCGGGCACGTCTCGGTGCAGAGCGCCAACGGCGACACCACCCTCGCCGGGGTCACCGGCCAGATCGAGGCCGGCACCGTCACCGGTGACGTGGACGCCCACGCGGTCGGCGGCCGGCTCAAGGTCAACACCGTCTCCGGGCAGCTCACTGTGATCGCCGGCACCGCCGACCGGGTCCAGGCCAACACCGTCACCGGCGCCGTCACCCTGGACCTCGACGTGGCCGGCGAGACCGACGTCAAGGTCAACACCGTCAGCGGCGCCGTCGTGATCCGGATCCCCTCGCTGGCCGACGCCACCGTCGAGGCCGGCTCCACCAGCGGCGACGTCTCCAGCACCTTCGAGGAGCTCCAGATGAGCAGCACCTGGGGCGCCAAGAAGATCTCCGGCCGCCTCGGCGAGGGCCGCGGCAGCCTCCACGTCACCACCGTCTCCGGCGCGGTCACCGTGCTGCGCCGCCCCGAGGCGGAGGAGGACGGCCCGGTCGTGGTCAAGGAGCTCCCGGCCGGCCCGGGCACCCCGAACCTCACCAAGGAGGCCTGAGATGACCCCTGTGTTCGGCCACGGCCGGCTCCGCCTCTACCTGCTGAAGCTGCTGGACGAGGCCCCGCGCCACGGCTACGAGGTGATCCGGCTCCTGGAGGAGCGGTTCCAGGGCCTGTACGCCCCCTCGGCCGGGACGGTCTACCCGCGGCTGGCCAAGCTGGAGCAGGAGGGCCTGGTCGCCCACAGCACCGAGGGCGGCCGCAAGGTGTACCGGCTGACCGACGCCGGGCGCGCCGAACTCGAAGCCCGACAGGTCGAGTTGGACGAGCTGGAGGTGGAGATCCGGGACTCCGTGGCGCAGCTCGCCGGGGCGATCCGCGAGGACGTCCGGGACAGCGCCAAGGACCTGCGCGAGGAGCTGTGGAACGCCGCCCGGCAGGCGCCCGGGCCGGAGCGCACCGAGCCCGGCGACCCGTGGGCCGGGCCCTGGGGCGACAACGAGTCCTGGCAGCGCGCCAAGGAGGAGTTCGCCCAGTTCAAGCAGCAGGCCAAGGAGCAGGCCAAGCGCGCCCGGGAGCAGGAGAAGGCCGCCAAGGCCAAGGCGAAGGCCGCCGAGGCGGAGGCCCGACGGCTGCGCGAGCAGGCCAAGGCCTCGCGCACCGCGGCCCAGCAGGAGGCGCTGCGGATCAAGCGCCGGGTCGAGCAGCAGGTGCGCGAGCACGCCGCGAAGGGCGACTGGCCGACCGGGCTGGCCGAGGGCCTGTCCGAGCTGACCAAGGGCCTGGCCGGCCTGGCGGACGCGGCCCGCTGGGGCCACGGCGCGGAGGAGCCGCCCGCCGAGCCCGCCGAGCGGGTCACCGTGACCAGGATCGACCTGGACAAGGACGGCTCCGACACCCCGGCCGACCTGCCGCCGTGGGCCGCCACCGACCCGGCCGGGGACCCGGCCCGCGAGCTGGAGCGGCTGCTCGACCGCTTCCGCGACCAGGTCCGCGACGCGGCCCGGGACGGCGGGGTGAACGCGGACACGCTGGCCGAGGCCCGTACGGTGCTGGGCGCCGCGGGCGAGCGGCTGAAGCGGCTGCTCGGCTGAGCCCGGAACGGCTCCTGCGGCCCGGTGCCCCCGTCACGGGAGGCACCGGGCCGCCGCACGCCCGCGGGCAGGCGCCAGGGGGTGGGGCTCCGTCAGGAGCGGGGTGCCGTCAGGGAGTGAGGACGATCTTCCCGAAGACGTCGCCCTCGGCGAGCCGGGCGAAGCCGTCCCGGGCCTCGGCCAGCGGCAGCACCGAGTCGATCACCGGCCGGACGCCGGTGTTGGCGCAGAACGCGAGCAGCCCGGCCAGCTCCTCCTTGGTGCCCATGGTCGAGCCGACCACCCTGAGCTCCAGGAAGAAGATCCGGTTCAGCTCGACGGAGCTCGGGTTGGTGCCGGAGGTGGCCCCCGAGATGACGATGGTGCCGCCCGGGCGCAGCGACTTCACCGAGTGCGACCAGGTCGCGGCGCCGACCGTCTCCAGCACCGCGTCCACCCGCTCGGGCAGCCGGGCGCCGCTCTCGAAGGCCGCGTCGGCGCCGAGCTCCACCGCCCGGGCGCGCTTGGCCTCGTCCCGACCGGTGACCCAGACCCGCAGGCCGGCCGCCTTGCCGAGGACGATCAGCGCGGTCGCCACGCCGCCGCCCGCCCCCTGCACCAGGACGGTGTCCCCGGGCTTGACCCCGGCGTTGGTGAACAGCATCCGGTAGGCCGTCAGCCAGGCGGTGGGCAGGCAGGCGGCCTCTTCGAAGCTCAGCCCGGCGGGCTTGGGCAGCAGGTTCCAGGTGGGCACCGCGACCCGCTGGGCGAAGGTGCCCTGGTAGCGCTCGGTCAGGATGGACCGCGGCTCGTCCGGGCCGACCCCGTGGCCGCTCTGGCCGATCACCGAGTGCAGGACCACCTCGTTGCCGTGCTCGTCGACACCGGCGGCGTCGCAGCCGAGGATCATCGGCAGCCGCTCGGCGGGCAGGCCGACCCCGCGCAGCGACCACAAGTCGTGGTGGTTGAGGCTGGCGGCCCGGACGGTGACCACGCTCCACCCGGGGCGGGCCTGCGGCTCGGGGAGGTCGCCCAGCTCCAGCCCGCTCAGCGGGTCGGCGGCGTCGGTACGTGCGGCGTAGGCAGCGAACATGCCCCGGACGATAGCCGCGACGGCCGGGGCCGGGAACCACGCGGAGGTGTGACGCGTGTCCCGGCTGCTGCTCCCCCGCTCGCCTCCGGGCGCTCGGGGGGACGCGGGGGAGCGGCCGCCGTGGCGGGCGCGCTCCCCCGATCACCTCGTCAGATCCGGGCGACGCCCTCCGCCCGGGCGGCCTCGGCGACGGCCTTGGTGACCGCCGGCGCGACCCGCTCGTCGAACGGCGAGGGGATGACCTTCTGCGGCGTCAGCTCGTCGGCCACGACGCCGGCCAGCGCCTTGGCGGCGGCCAGCTTCATGCCCTCGGTGATCCGGGAGGCGCGGACCTGGAGGGCGCCCGCGAAGATGCCCGGGAAGGCCAGCACGTTGTTGATCTGGTTCGGGAAGTCGCTGCGGCCGGTGGCCACCACGGCGGCGTACTTGTGGGCGACCTCCGGGTGGATCTCCGGGTTGGGGTTGGCCATCGCGAAGACGAACGCGCCCTCGGCCATGGTCGCCACGACCTCCTCCGGCACGGTGCCGCCGGAGACGCCGATGAACACGTCGGCGCCGGCCATCGCGTCGGCCAGCGAGCCCTTGAGGCCGGTGCGGTTGGTCCGCCCGGCGATCTCGGCCTTGACGTCGGTGAGGTCGCCGCGGCCCTCGTACACCACGCCCTTGCGGTCGCAGACGGCCACGTCGCCGATGCCGGCCGCGACCAGCATCTTGGCGATGGCGATGCCGGCCGCGCCGGCGCCGGAGATGACGGCCCGCAGCGAGCCGATCTCACGGCCCGTCACCTTGGCCGCGTTCCACAGGGCCGCGGTGGTGACGATCGCGGTGCCGTGCTGGTCGTCGTGGAAGACCGGGATGTCCAGGGCCTCCTGGAGCCGGCGCTCGATCTCGAAGCAGCGGGGCGCGGAGATGTCCTCCAGGTTGACGCCGCCGAAGGAGGGCGCCAGCCGGACCACGGTCTCGACGATCTCGTCGACCCCGGTGCAGTCGAGCGCGATCGGCACCGCGTCCACGCCGCCGAACTGCTTGAACAGGATGGCCTTGCCCTCCATCACGGGCAGCGAGGCCTGCGGGCCGATGTCGCCGAGGCCCAGCACCGCGGTGCCGTCGGTGACCACCGCGACGGTGTTGGACTTCCAGGTGTAGTCGTTGACCAGCTCCGGCTGCTCGGCGATGGCCGTGCAGACCCGGGCGACACCGGGGGTGTAGGCGAGGGACAGGTCGTCCGCGTCGCGCACCGGGACGGTCGCCCGGATCTCCATCTTCCCGCCGCGGTGGAGCGCGAAGACCGCGTCGACCGGATCCTCGGTGTCCTGGGTGCTGCTGTGAATGATCTCCGCTGCCACGATGACCTCTTCGTCATTGATCTGGCGAGGACGCGCGGCCGACGGGCAGGGCGACCCGTCCGGAAACCGGAAACCGGGTACGCCGAAGCGGACCCGGGGTCGGGGTCGGGGCGCTGCCGTCGGGCGGCGCCCTCGGATGAGGGTTGTATGGGGTCTGTGTTGTCCGCGTTGTGCTTCCGGGCCGAGCGTAGGTCGGAGGAAGGCATCGCACCTATGCCTTTTCGTCCTCGTCACGTACGGTTCATCGCCGCGCTGTCGCGTCACAGGGGCCCGGCGTCGGAAGCGCCGGGCTCCGGCGGCGGCAACGGCATGAGCGCACGCGCACCCGCAGGAGTGAACACAGGCCGAAGGGGATCCGGTGCCCCGGATACGGAGCCGCGTGAGGACTTCCGTTCCCGGGCACCCCGAGCCTGTCGGGGCTCGTCGGCCTGGTTCGAGCGTTCGGGGGTCACCCGGTACCGAATTCTGACACACCCGCCGCCGGGCCCGGCAGGGCGGGATGGCAGGATCGCTTGTCCGCCATTTCGCGTACACCCGTGCGACACCGTGGCGGCCCCACCTCCCTCCCTCAGGAGCCGCCCTCATGCCGCACGTCCGCCACGCCCTCCGTCCGGTCCCGACCGGCGCCGCCCTGGCCGCCGCCGGGGCCCTCCTGCTGACCGGCTGCGGCGGCGGGCAGGCCGCCCCGGGCGACCCGGTCAAGGACCTCCGCGGCAAGCTCCCGAAGGCCCAGCGGTCGGCCGGCGCGCTGCGGGTCGGCATGGACGTCAACTACGCCCCGGTGGAGTTCCGCGGCCCGGACGGCAAGCCGACCGGCCTCGACCCGGACCTCGCCGCCGCCCTGGGCCGGATCCTCGACGTGCGGGTCGAGTTCGTCGACACCCCCTTCGACAAGCTGGTGCCGAACCTCCAGGCCAAGCAGTACGACGTGGCGATGTCCGCGCTCAGCGACACCCGCCGGCGCCGGGACGCGGTGGACGAGACCGGCAAGCCGACCGGCCCGGGCGTGGACTTCGTGGACTACTTCATCGCGGGCACCTCGATCGTCGTCCCGAAGGGCAACCCCAAGGGGATCAGGGGCCTGGACGACCTGTGCGGCAAGACCGTCGCGTTCCAGCAGGGCACCACCCAGGACGAGATCGTCACCCGCCAGGTCGGCGTCTGCACCCGGGCCGGCCGTCCGCTGACCCCGCACAAGCTGGACAGCGACACCAAGGCGCTGGCCGAGGTCGCCTCCGGCGCCGCCGCGGCCGGCCTGAACGACTACCCGGTGGCCGCCTACGCGGCGAAGACCACCGACGGCGGCGCCCGCTTCGAGGTGACCGGCGGGCAGTCCACCTCCAACCCGTACGGGATCGCGGTGCGCAAGGACGACGGGCCGCTGCGGGACGTGCTGGCCGGGGCGATCGACCAGCTGATCCGCAGCGGCGAGTACGACAAGATCCTGGCCAAGTGGAACGTCGGCGCCGGCGCGGCGCAGAACGCGGTGGTCAACGGGGGCATCTGAGGCGGGGGCGGCGGGCCTCCGGGGACGGCACGGACCGATCTGCATACTTATGCGCAGAGTGACAGGGGCGCGGAATAAGTCCGAATAGCGGACAGCGCGACCCCTCGTTATCCGATTTTGATCTGGATGAGGGCCACCTGACTGTCATCAGATGGCAGGATTCCCCCCATCTCGGATCGAGCCGGCCACTGGTCGAGGCCGTCCGGTCAACGTCCACCTCGGCGGAGGGTGGCGGAAGCAGTACCTCGTACAACCCCGGACGGCTCCCCCGCGCCCGGGCAACTGCACGACCCGGCCTGCACGTACGACGACGTACGGCGACACGCACCCGTACCGAGCCGCGCGGCTCGCCGTTCCGGTGCGCCGCTCCCGCGGCGCGCTCCGCCCGACCTCTCTCCCCCAGGATGGAGATCCCCCTCATGACCACCCGTACCCAGCGCAGCCGGCTCTTCGCAGCCGGTGTGGTCGCCGCCTCGGTCTCCCTGGTGCTGACCGGTTGCAGCAGCAGCAAGAGCGAGAGCAGCGGCGCCCCCAACGCCTCCGCGACCGTCAACGAGGTCAAGGCCGACCCCAAGCTGGCCGGGCTCGTCCCGGACGACGTCAAGGCCGCCGGCAAGCTCCTGGTCGGCGCCGACGCCTCGTACGCGCCGGACGAGTTCAAGGACGACAGCGGCAAGGTCATCGGCATGGACGTCGACCTGGCCAACGCCATCGCCGCCAAGCTCGGACTGAAGGCCGAGGTCCAGGACTCCGGCTTCACCGCGATCATCCCCGGCATCCAGTCGAACAAGTTCCAGCTCGGCATGTCGTCCTTCACGGACAACAAGGAGCGCGAGCAGATCGTCGACATGGTCACCTACTTCAACTCCGGCAGCGCCGTCGCGGTGAAGAAGGGCAACCCGGAGAAGATCGACCCGAAGGACCTCTGCGGCAAGAAGGTCGCCGTCCAGACCGGCACCACCCAGGCCGACGAGATCAAGGACACCCGCGACCCGGACTGCGCCAAGGCCGGCAAGCCGGGCGTCCAGAACGGCGGCGACAAGTTCGACCTCCAGACGGACGTCACCAACGCCGTGGTCTCCGGGCGCGACCAGGCGATGATGGCCGACTCCCAGGTCGTCGACTACGCGATCAAGCAGTCCGGCGGCCAGCTGGAGAAGGTCGGCGAGACCTACGGCGTGGCCCCCTACGGCGTCGCGCTGGCCAAGGGCTCCAAGCTCACCCCGGCCGTCCAGGGGGCCGTCCAGTCGCTGATCGACGACGGCACCTACAAGCAGATCCTCGCCAAGTGGGGGGTCGAGTCCGGCGCCATCACCACCTCGACCGTCAACGGCGCCGTCAGCTGACCCTCGTCCGCTCCATCTTCTCCCCCGAGGCCACACCGTGAACTCTTTGGACAAGGGGACGGCGGAGCAGGGCCGGCCCGAGACCATCAAGGCCGTCCCCGTCCGCCACCCCGGACGCTGGGCCGGCGCCGTCGTCATCGCCGTACTCGCGGCGATGCTGGTGAGCGCCCTCTTCACCAACCCCGCTTTCAAGTGGGACATCGTCGGTCAGTACCTGTTCCACGACAGCATCATGCACGGCCTGCTGGTGACGCTGGAACTGACCGTGCTCGCCATGCTCATGGGTGTGGTCGGCGGCATCGTCCTCGCGGTGATGCGCCTGTCCCCGAACCCGCTGCTGGCCGGCGTCGCGTGGGTCTACATCTGGATCTTCCGCGGCACCCCGGTGCTGGTGCAGCTGGTGTTCTGGAACTTCCTCGGCCTGATCTGGGCCAAGCTGTCGATCGGCGTCCCGTGGGGGCCGGAGTTCTGGTCCGAGCAGACCAACGTGCTGATCCCGACCTTCGTCGCCGCGCTGCTGGGCCTCGGCCTCAACGAGGCCGCCTACATGGCGGAGATCGTCCGCGGCGGCATCCAGTCGGTGGACGAGGGCCAGACCGAGGCCGCGCACGCGCTCGGCATGAGCCGGTTCCAGACCATGCGCCGGATCGTCCTGCCGCAGGCCATGCGGGTGATCATCCCGCCGACCGGCAACGAGACCATCTCGATGCTCAAGACCACCTCGCTGGTCTCCGTGATCTCCCTGGAGGAGATCTTCCGGGCCGGCCAGGTCATCTACTCCCGGAACTACCAGAACATCCCGCTGCTGATCGTGGTCAGCCTCTGGTACCTGTTCTTCACCTCGGTGCTGACCATCGGCCAGTACTACATCGAGCGCCACTACGCCCGAGGTTCCAACCGCACCCTCCCGCCCACCCCGCTGCAGCGGCTGCGGAGGCTGTTCGCCGGGAAGCCCGCCCCCAGGACGACCGCCGACGTCGTCCCGGGGCTCGAGGGAGGTGGTCACGTATGACCGATCCGACCAAGTCCCCCGCCGGCGCCGCGTCCGGCGAGCCGATGGTCCGCGCCGAGAACGTGCACAAGTCGTACGGCCTGGTCGAGGTGCTCAAGGGCATCGACCTGGAGGTCAGGCAGGGCGAGGTGTTCTGCCTGATCGGCCCGTCCGGCTCCGGCAAGTCGACCTTCCTGCGGTGCATCAACCACCTGGAGAAGATCAACGGCGGCCGCCTCTGGGTGGACGGCGAGCTGGTCGGCTACCGGCAGAAGGGCGACCGGCTGCACGAGCTCAGGGACCGCGAGGTCGCCCTCAAGCGGCGCGACATCGGCATGGTCTTCCAGCGCTTCAACCTGTTCCCGCACATGACCGCCGTCGAGAACGTCATGGAGGCGCCGGTCCAGGTCAAGGGCGAGAGCCGGGCCGACGCCCGCGAGCGCGGGATGGCCCTGCTGGAGCGGGTCGGCCTCGCCGACAAGGCGAAGAACTACCCCTCGCAGCTCTCCGGCGGCCAGCAGCAGCGCGTGGCGATCGCCCGCGCGCTGGCCATGAAGCCCAAGCTGATGCTCTTCGACGAGCCGACCTCCGCGCTCGACCCGGAGCTGGTCGGCGACGTCCTCGACGTCATGCGCGGCCTCGCCGAGGAGGGCATGACCATGGTGGTCGTCACCCACGAGATGGGCTTCGCCCGCGAGGTCGGCGACGCGCTGGTGTTCATGGACGGCGGGGTGGTGGTCGAGTCCGGCAACCCCCGCGAGGTGCTCACCGACCCGCAGCACGAGCGCACCAGGGCCTTCCTCTCCAAGGTGCTCTGAGCCCGTACGCCCGGCGCCCGGCAGGTCACTCCTGCCGGGCGCCGTCGTTTTCCCCGCCCGGGTAATAGGCTGGAGGCAGTCAGCCCGTTACCGACCCCCCTGGAAGGACCCCTGTGGAGCTCGCCGCCTACGCCGATCTCGCCGTCCGGCTGGTGAACACCGAGGAGCCCGAGCGCGGCACCGACTCGCTGACCTCCGTGGAGGCGGTGCGCGGTCTCTTCTCCGACTCCTCGCGGGCCCGCTCGCTCGCCGACGAGTCCGACGTGCCCCGGCTGCGGGCGGTGCGGACCCGGCTGCGCGGGGTCTTCGAGGCCGCCGCCGGCGGGGACGAGATCCGCGGCGTCGACCTGCTGAACAGCCTGCTGATGGAGTACCCGGTCAGCCCGCTGATCTCCGGGCACGACTACCTGGACGACGCCGGGCGGCCGCGCTGGCACCTGCACCTGGCCGACAACTCCCCCACCGCCACCGCCCACTTCAGCGCGGTCGCCTGCATGGGCCTGGCCGTCCACCTCACCGAGCTGGGCGCCGACCGGCTCGGCATCTGCCAGGCCGCGCCCTGCCGCAACGCCTACCTGGACACCTCGACCAACCGCTCCCGCCGCTACTGCTCGGACCGCTGCGCGACCCGCGCCAACGTGGCCGCCTACCGGGCCCGCAAGCGCCTGGAGGCGGAGGCGGCGGCCCGGGCGTAGCGGCCCGCTAGACCTCCTCGACCCAGGCGCCGAGCCGGCGGGCCAGGCCCGGCACCCGGGCCAGCCGCGGGGTGAGCAGCAGCCGCTCCAGCCGGCGCCCCGGCGCCAGCCAGACCGGGCTCGGGCGCAGCCGCAGCAGCACCCGGCCGAGCACCAGCTCGTCCGGGACGGCGCCGTAGCTGCGGCTGTCGCTGTCCACCGGGCGGTTGTCGGAGAGCAGCCACCAGCCCGTGGCCCGGCGCTCGGCAGCCCGCTTCACCACCAGCAGGTCCTGCTGGAAGGGGTGCCGGAAGACCACCACCGCGCCGGGCCGGATCGGCGCGCCGTAGCGGACCAGCAGCCGGTCGCCCTCGCGCAGGGTCGGGACCATCGACGGCCCCGCCACGTCGACCAGCCCGAACGGCAGCGCGCCGCCCGGGCCGCGCTCCCCCGCCCCGGCGCCCTCCGCTCGCGTGCTCCGCGCCACGACTCCTCCTCCCGCCCCCGCTCGCGCCCCCAGTCTGCCGTACGGACCGCCGTCCGTCCGATGTCCGGATTGCGCCGGTTCCCGGTCCGTCTTTCGCCCTAGGCCCACCGCCCGATCGCGAAACCGGGAGGGCGGAAGGGTAATCTCGGGCGCGGGAAGACGATCTAAGGAAGGACTCCCATGTTCTCTCGTCTGTTTGCACCGCGCGCCACCGTCCACGCCCACTGCGACCTGCCCTGCGGCGTCTACGACCCCGCGCAGGCCAAGCTGGAGGCCGAGTCGGTCAAGGCCACCCAGGAGAAGTACCAGGCCAACGAGGACCCGCACTTCCGCGCCCGCGCCGTCATCATCAAGGAGCAGCGCGCCGAGGCCGTCAAGCACCACATCTCGGTGCTGTGGAGCGACTACTTCAAGGCCCCGCACTTCGAGAAGTACCCGCAGCTGCACCAGCTGATCAACGACACCCTGAAGGCCGCCTCGGCCGCCAAGGCGTCCACGGACCCGGCCACCGGCCAGGCCCTGCTCGACCTGATCGCCCAGGTCGACAAAATCTTCTGGGAGACCAAGCAGGCCTGAGCCTGACGCGTCGCCACCCGACCGCCCCCGTCCGCACCGCCGGACGGGGGCGGTCGTGCGTTCACGTCCGACCCGGCTCGGTAAGGGTTGCCTGCCCTGAGTGGCTGTTATGCTGCCAGGGCGTCCGAGGGGGAAGTCCGGTGCGAATCCGGCGCTGACCCGCAACGGTGAGCACGGCCCGTACCCGCCCGTACGGCCGCGCCAGCCCGATCGCCCTCGGCCGCCGACCTCCCGACAACTCGCCGCGGACTGCGAGGGGAACGGCGCCCCGGCACGCCCCCGGCCCGCGCCCGCCCCGGCGCGCTCCCGGCCCGAGGCAAGGCGCACCCGTGAACCGCGCACCCGTCAACCGTGCAGTCGGCCCGCCCGCCCGCCGAATACCCGTCGTCCCGCTCGCCGCCGGACTCGCCGCCGCCCTGCTGCTCTCCCTGGTCTGCGGGGTCGCCCTCGGCTCCTCCGGGCTCGGCCTGCCCCGGGTGCTGCGGCTCCTGGGCGCCGGGCTGACGGGCGGCCGGCTGGACGCGGACGAGGCGGCCGCGTACGCGATCGTCTGGGAGATCCGGCTGCCGCGCACCGTGCTGGCCGCCGTGGTCGGCGCCGGGCTGGCCGCCTGCGGGGTCGCCGTCCAGGCCCTGGTGCGCAACGCGCTGGCGGACCCCTTCGTGCTCGGCATCTCCTCCGGCGCGGCCGTCGGCGCCAATGCCGTGATGCTGTTCGGCGCCTTCGCCTCGCTCGGGGTGTGGGCGATCTCCGCCTCCGCCTTCGGCTCCGCGCTGGCCGCCATGACCCTGGTCTACGTCACGGCCCGCACCGCGTACGGGCTCACCCCGCTGCGGCTGGTGCTCACCGGCACCGCGCTGTCGTACGGCTTCTCCGCCGCCACCACCCTGATGGTCTTCGCCGCCGACCGCGGCGAGGCCGCCCGGGACGTCATGATGTGGCTGCTCGGCAGCCTCGGCGGCGCCACCTGGGGCAAGGTGCCGATCGCCGCCGTCACCGTGCTGGCCGGGCTCGCCTACCTGGCCTGCACCGCCGGGCGGCTGGACGCGCTCGCGATGGGCGACGAGACCTCCGCCTCGCTCGGCGTGGACCCGGACCGGCTGCGCCGCGAGCTGTTCGTGGTGACCGCCGCCGTCACCGGCACCGTGGTCGCGGTCAGCGGGGCGATCGGCTTCGTCGGGCTGCTGATGCCGCACCTGGCGCGGATGCTGGTCGGCGCCGGGCACCGCCGGGTGCTGGTGGTCGCGCCGCTCGCCGGGGCGCTGCTGCTGGTCTGGGTGGACATCGCCTCGCGCACCCTGCTGGCGCCCGCCGAACTGCCCGTCGGGGTGTTCACCGCGGTGCTCGGCGTGCCCGCCTTCCTGGTGATGATGCGCCGCCGCGGCCAGGCCTTCGGAGGTGCCCGGTGACCGCGACGACCGACCCGACCCCGGTGCACGCCCAGGACCTCGCCGTCGACGGCGTCTCGGTGGAGCTGGCCGGCACCCGGCTGGTCCACGAGGTGAGCCTGGCGGCCGCCGCCGGACAGGTGGTCGGGCTGATCGGCCCCAACGGCAGCGGCAAGTCGACCCTGCTGCGCTGCGTCTACCGGGTGCTGAAGCCGGCCGGCGGCGTGGTCCGGCTGGCCGGCGACGACCTGCACGCCCTCACCGCCCGCGAGAGCGCCCGCCGGGTGGCCGCGCTGACCCAGGAGCACTCCGCCGAGTTCGACTTCACCGTCGCCGAGGTGGTCGCCATGGGCCGGCTGCCGCACCGCCGCGGCTTCGGCGCCCAAGTCGACGGGGACGAGCGGCGCTGCGCCGAGGCGCTGCGCAAGGTCCGGGCCGGGCACCTCGCCGAGCGGGGCTTCCTGAGCCTGTCCGGGGGCGAGAAGCAGCGGGTGCTGTTCGCCCGCGCGCTGGTCCAGGAGCCGCGCCTGCTGGTGCTGGACGAACCCACCAACCACCTCGACATCGCGCACCAGTTGGAGGTGCTGGCGCTCGCCCGCGAGGCCGGTCCGACGGTGCTCACCGCGCTGCACGACCTCAACCTGGCGGCGGGCCACTGCGACCTGCTGTACGTCCTGCGGGACGGCCGGATCGTCGCCTCCGGGCCGCCCGACGAGGTGCTCCGACCCGCCCTGCTGGCCGAGGTGTTCGGCGTCCGGGGCACCCCGGTGCGCCACCCGGAGACCGGCGCCCTCCAGCTGCTCTTCGACCGCCTCCCCTGACCCCCAAGGAACTCCCGTGCGCACCAAGGCCGTTGCCGCCACCGCCCTGCTCGCCCTCGGACTCGTCGGCTGCGGCGCCGAGATCGCCCCGAAGGAGGCCGCCACCGCCTCCGCCCACTACCCCGTGACGGTGGACAACTGCGGGGAGAAGCTCACCTTCGCGCAGAAGCCCGCCCGGGTGGTGACCAACGACGTCAACATCACCGAACTGATGCTCTCGCTCGGCCTCGCCGACCGGATGGCCGGCTACGTGATGCCCGACGACAAGGGGAAGATCGACCAGGTCGCCTGGAAGGACGGCTACCAGCAGGCCACCTGGCTCTCCAAGAAGATCCTCACCAAGGAGATCGCGCTGGACGCCAAGGCCGACCTGGTCTTCGCCGGCTGGCACTACGGCTTCGACGAGGGCAGCGGCGTCACCCCGCAGGCCTTCAGGGCGCTCGGCGTCGACTCGTACGTGCTCAGCGAGTCCTGCCGCAGCGGCAAGGGCACCGAGCGCGGCGTGATGGACCCGCTGGAGGCGCTCTACACCGACCTGGCCAACCTCGGCGAGATCTTCGACGTCAAGGACCGCTCCGACCAGCTGATCGCGGACTTCAAGGCGCGGATCGCCGCCGTGCCGCAGCCCGAGCGCCGCCCGTCCGTCTTCCTGTACGACAGCGGGCAGGACAAGCCGTACACCGCCGGGAAGTTCGCCGCCGCCAACGAGATCATCGCCAAGGCGGGCGGGACCAACATCATGGGCGACCTCGCCGACAGCTGGGTCACGGCCGGCTGGGAGAGCGTGGTGCGGCGCGACCCCGAGGTGATCGTGATCAACGACTACGCGACGCCGAAGGCCGAGGAGAAGCGGAAGTTCCTGATGTCCTTCCCGCCGCTGGCCGACGTCGCCGCGGTCAGGAACGGCCGGATCTTCGTCATGGACTACGTCGACCTGGTGGAGAGCCCGCGCAACCCGGCCGCGATCAGCGCGCTGGCCGCCTACCTGCGCACCGTGCCGGCCTCCTGACCGGCCCGGATCCCGCTCCTCCGGGTCCGGGCGGCCGCGGGCGTACGCTCAAGGTACGAGCCGACGGAACCCGACCGGAGGAGCGAGATCATGACCACCACGACGGCCCCCGCCGCCTTCGACACCCGCGCACTGCGCGAGGGCATCGAACGCCGCGACGCCGAGGCCCTCCTGGCGCTCTACGCGGAGGACGCCGAACTGCGCATGGTCGACCGCAAGACCCAGCCCAGCCACCCCCTGGTGATGCACGGGCGGGAGGAGATCGGCGCCATGCTGGACGACGTCTACGGCCGCGAGATGACCCACACACTGGAACAGGTGGTCGTCCAGGGCGACCACGTCGCCTTCCTGGAGTCCTGCCGGTACCCGGACGGCGTCCGGGTGCTGATGTCCTCGATGGCCGGTCTGCGGGACGGCCGGATCATCGACCAGACCTCCCTCCAGGCCTGGGACGAGACCGGTCCCGAGCAGTAGGCTCACGGACATGATCCGCACCGCCGTCGCCACCGACGTCCCCGTCGTCCACGCCATGATCCGCGAACTCGCGGAGTACGAGAAGGCCCTGCACGAGGCGAAGGCCACCGAGGAGCAGCTGCACGAGGCCCTGTTCGGCGAGAACCCGGCCCTGTTCGGGCTGATCGCCGAGGACGACGCCACCGGTGAACCGGTCGGCTTCGCGGTCTGGTTCCGCAACTTCTCGACCTGGCGCGGCACCCACGGGATCTACCTGGAGGACCTGTACGTCCGCCCGGAGGCGCGCGGCGGCGGCCACGGCAAGGCGCTGCTGCTGGAACTCGCCCGGATCGCCGTCGAGCGCGGCTACTCCCGGGTCGAGTGGTCGGTCCTGGACTGGAACCAGCCCTCGATCGACTTCTACAAGTCGATCGGCGCGGTGCCGATGGACGAGTGGACGGTGTACCGGCTCTCCGACGGGGCGCTGGCCGCCGCCGGGCAGCGCTGAACGGCTCCCGGGAGTCCGGGGAAAGGGTCTGCCACCCTGCGTCGCAATGCCTTACCATGAGTAACTCCCGAACCGGGGTGCGGAAGGCAGAGCGATGGCGGATCCGCGGCGCCGGGCCCCCTTCGGGGGTAGCAAGCGGTAACAAGCGGGGTACCAAGAAAGCACAGCGCGCCACCCAGGAGGCAAGGGTGTCCCAGATCGACGGCGATCTCGGCGTTCAGGACTTCGTGGAGGTCCGGCTGCCCGCAGCCGGGGCCTACCTCTCCGTCCTGCGAACAGCGACGGCCGGGTTGGCGGCCCGGTTGGACTTCACGCTCGACGAGATCGAGGACCTGCGGATCGCGGTCGACGAGGCCTGCGCCATCCTGCTCCAGCAGGCGGTGCCCGGCTCCGTACTGTCCTGCGAGTTCCGGCTGGTCGGCGACTCGTTGAAGGTCACCGTCTCCGCCCCGACCACCGACGGCAAGGCTCCCGAACGGGACACCTTCGCCTGGACGGTGCTCTCCGCCCTGGCCGGCGAGGTCGACTCCTCGGTCGCCGAGGACAGGACCGTGACGATCAGCCTGCACAAGAAGCGCGGCGGGTCCCCCTCCCACTAGTCGGGCGCCGGACCGCACCGCACGACCGAGCAGCACCGAGCAGCACCCGCGCAAGGGCCGTCCGCCGCTCCCCCGCTCAGGGGACCGACGGACGGCTCCCGGTACCGCCACCCACGCGGTACGACCAACGAGACGATTCCGGGGCCACCGGCCCCGGTGCTCCCGGAACGGAACGGGGGAATGGCCGTGAGTGATCTGGACCGTACCGGCCTCGCGACGGCGGGACCTGCCGTACCGACCCAGGCGAGCGTTCCCGGCCTCGCCGCCAACGACGAAGCGCACCCGAAGGACGCCCAGCGGATGAGCCACCCCACCGAGCCGACGTCCGAGCCGACGCCTGCCTCCGCGCCCCCGCCGGACCCGGTGGACGAGACGGCCCCGGCCGTCGGGACGGAACCGGCGGTCGAGGCCGACCCCGCGGTCGAGGCCGAGTCGACGGCCGAGGTCGAGCCGCACGTCGCCCTGCCCGCCCAGGGCTCGCACCGCACCGGCGCCCCGGACCGGGAGGCCGCCCGCGCGCTGTTCGTCCGGCTGTCCGCACTGCCCGAGGGCTCCCCGGAGCGGGTCGAGCTGCGCAACCAGCTGGTGCGGATGCACATCCCGCTGGTCGAGCACCTGGCCCGGCGCTTCCGCAACCGGGGCGAGCCGCTGGACGACCTGACCCAGGTCGCCACCATCGGCCTGATCAAGTCGGTGGACCGCTTCGACCACGAGCGCGGGGTCGAGTTCTCCACCTACGCGACGCCGACCATCGTCGGGGAGATCAAGCGGCACTTCCGCGACAAGGGCTGGGCGGTGCGCGTCCCGCGCCGCCTCCAGGAGCTGCGGCTGTCGCTCACCACGGCGACCAGCGAGCTCTCCCAGCGGCACGGCCGCTCCCCCACGGTGCACGAGCTGGCCGAGCACCTGGGGATCTCCGAGGAGGACGTCCTGGAGGGCCTGGAGTCCGCCAACGCGTACTCCACGCTGTCCCTGGACGTGCCGGACAGCGACGACGAGTCGCCGGCCGTCGCGGACACCCTGGGCGCGACCGACGAGGCGCTGGAGGGCGTCGAGTACCGCGAGTCGCTCAAGCCGCTGCTGGCCCAACTGCCGCCCCGGGAGCAGAAGATCCTGGTGCTGCGGTTCTTCCGGAACATGACCCAGTCGCAGATCGCCGCCGAGGTGGGGATCTCCCAGATGCACGTGTCCCGGCTGCTCGCCCGGACCTTGGCCCAGCTGCGGGAGAAGCTCCTGGTGGAGGAGTAGGACTGACGCTCCTTCAGTCCCCCCGGCTTGAGGCTCCCCTTTCAAGCCCCCGGCTTCAGGCTCCCGGCTTCAGGCTCCCGGCGGCCCTGTACCCCTAGGGCCTGTGTGAGGTTGCGATCAGTCTTCGGGTTCTGCCCTCACCTGAGGGCAGAACCCGGTAGAACGGTTGGTCGTGACGCGTAGGCAACTGACGGACGAGCAGTGGAAGTTGATCGAGCCCTATCTGCCGATCGGGAGGTTCGGACCGTACCCCGAGCGGCTTCGGGAGCAGTTCGAGGGCGTGATCTGGCGGTTCCGCTGCAGCGCCCAGTGGCGGGAGATGCCTTCCGAGTTCGGTCCCTGGCCGACGGTCTACGGCCGATTCCGTGTCTGGCGGGACGCGGGCGTCTTCACCGCCCTGCTGGAAGGCCTGATCGCCCAGGCCGCTCGCGAGGGGACAGCGGACCTGTCGCTGGTCAGCGTGGATTCCACGTCCGTCCGGGCTCACCACGACGCCGCCGGGATGCTCGTCGACGAGGAGATCATGGAGGCCCTGGAGGAGGCCGCGCGGGAGCAGGAGGAGACCCGACAAAAAGGGGCGAGCCGCAGGAACAGAACGGACAGGACGAGCGGCGACGCGCCCGGCTCCGTCGTGGGCTCCGCCTGAAGGAAGCCCACCTCGGACGGTCCCGGGGCGGGCTGACCAGCAAGGTCCATCTGGCCGCCGACCGCAGGTGCCGTCCCCTGGCACTCGTGCTGACCGCGGGGCAGGCCGGTGACAGCCCGCAGTTCGTCCCCGTGCTGGAGAAGGTCCGCGTCCGTGGGCCCGTCGGCCGCCCCCGCACCCGGCCCGGCGCGGTCGCCGCGGACAGGGCGTACTCGTCCCGCGGCAACCGCGCCTACCTGCGTAAACGCCGGATCAAGGCGGTCATCCCGGAGAAGAGGGACCAGGCCGCCAGCAGGAAGAGGAAGGGCAGCAGGGGTGGCCGGCCGGTCGGCCACGACGCGGATCTCTACAAGGAGCGCAACACCGTCGAGCGCCTGATCAACAGGCTGAAGGCCTGGCGAGGCATCGCCACCCGCTGCGACAAGAAGCCCGAAAGCTACCTCGCCGGCCTCCACCTCCGCGCCTCGATGATCTGGGTCGACGACCTCCTGCGAGACGCCGACTGATCGCAACCTCACACAGGCCCTAGTCCTCGGACGGGGCGTACAGGGCCGCCGTCGACTTCGGGTTCAGCAGGCAGCCGATGCCCACCAGGCCGAGCGCCCCGACCAGCACGCCGACCGCGATCATCGCGCCGCCGCTCTCGGCCATGTAGTAGCCGACCGGCAGGCAGATCGAGTTGGTCAGCACCGCCGGACTGCGGCCCCAGCGGCGCTCCTTGAGCAGGGCGCGGGCGGCCAGCACCGGCAGCACCCCGAGCAGCACGATGACCGCTCCGCCGAACTCGTTCAGGGCCAGCTGCTTGGACTGGCCGGACAGCGCGGCCACCATGTCCCAGACGCCGACGACGGCCAGCGCGGCGCCCGCCAGGGCCGTGATGGCGGCGCCCAGGGTCAGGGAGGCCGGGCGGCCGGATCCGGCCGAGGGTACGGGTGCGGAGGTTTCTGCGGTCACTCCAGCAGGGTAGCCGCCGGTTGCTCCGTACCGACCCGTAGGCTTTCCCCATGCGCGCTCTCCTGGTCGTGAACCACAAGGCCACCACCACCAGTGGCCGGACCAGGGACGTCCTGATCCACGCCCTGCGCAGCGATCTCAAGCTGGAGGTCGCCGAGACCCGCTACCGGGGCCACGCGCGCGACCTGGCCCGCGAGGCGGCGGAGGACGGCACGGTCGACCTGGTGGTGGCGCTGGGCGGGGACGGCACCGTCAACGAGGTGGTGAACGGGCTGCTGGCGCACGGCCCGGGCGAGAAGGTCCCGCGACTGGCCGTGGTGCCGGGCGGTTCGACCAATGTGTTCGCCCGCGCGCTGGGCCTGCCCAACGACCCGGTGGAGGCCACCGGCGCCCTGCTGGACGCGCTGGAGCACGGCCGGGAGCGGCCGATCGGGCTGGGCAAGGCGATGACCGACGGGCTGCCGGACCGCTGGTTCACCTTCACCGCCGGCCTCGGCTTCGACGCCGGGGTGGTCGGGCGGGTCGAGGAGCAGCGCCGGGCCGGGCGCAAGTCCACCCACGCCCTGTACGTCGGCCAGGCCCTGCGGCACTACTTCACCCAGCGTGAGCAGCGCCGTTCCGGCCCCGTCTCCCTGGAGCTGCCTGGCCACGAACGGGTTCCGGGCCTGGTGCTGTCGATAGTCAGCAACACCTCTCCCTGGACGTTCCTCGGCAACCGTCCGGTCTACCCCTCACCGCTCGCCTCCTTCGACACGGACCTGGACGTCTTCGGCATCACCCGGATGACGGCGTTCGGCACCGCTCGAACGGTCCGTCAGATCCTGCGGTCGTACACGACTTCGAGTGACGGCGCCCCTCCCAGCGGCCCCTCCGGGAAGCACGTCGTCTCCTATCACGACGTCAGACACTTCACCTTGGTTTCGGAGGAACCGGCCCCGTTCCAGGTCGACGGGGACCATCTTGGAGACAGGAGTCGCGTCAGTTTCACAGGCGTACGGCGGGCACTGCGTGTGATTGTGTGACTGGAAGGGGGGTTCCTCCTTCTTCTCGAACGCACAAGCCCCCTTCACTCCATAGAAGTACTGGCTGTGAGCTAGGCGACACCGAAGAATCCAAAATTCCTCCCCGAAGGGGGTTGTATCCGAGCCCGAGGTTTGCGAACCTCTACATGGCGATCGGGACACATCGCAGCGACGGCAACTCCGGAACCACAGGAGCGCCGACCGCGGAGTGTCCCTCGAATCGCCGAATCCCCCCCAGCACAGACCACCCGGGCCCGACGGGCCTTTGGTCTCTTTTGCTGTTGCGGGATTCGTGAAAGCGTTCACATTCACAAGCCATTCGATTATGCCGATCGGGCCACCCCCCGCGGCAGGAGGAGTTGGACGACCATGGACTGGCGCCACCGCGCTGTCTGCCGCGAAGAGGACCCCGAGCTGTTCTTCCCGATCGGGAACACCGGTCCTGCTCTGCTGCAGATCGAGGAAGCCAAGGCCGTGTGCCGCCGCTGTCCGGTGATGGAGCAGTGCCTCCAGTGGGCGCTCGAGACCGGTCAGGACGCCGGCGTCTGGGGCGGCATGAGCGAGGACGAGCGCCGCGCGATGAAGCGCCGTGCAGCCCGCAACCGCGCCCGCACCGCCTGATCACCCGGCGATCACACGCCGTAGTACCAGCAGTGACCGCAGTACCGATCGACACATGATCAAAGGCTTCCCTGCACCTCCTGGTGAAGCCTTCCGCACCAAGGACCTCGCCCAGCCAGGTCCCGCGACACCGGACCCGCCCAAGCACTTGATACTGTTCACTTAGAGCAATATCGTGGAGCTGTGGCGCTCACCGTGTGCAACGCACCGGCGAGGTGTCGCACCACCCAGAGCCCCCGCTCCGGCCGACTCCCCCCGACGGCCGGAACGGGTTGAGAGGCCCTGTCGACCCACCCCCCCCCGGTCGACAGGGCCTCGTTTCTGTTTCCGCACCCTTTCCGCACCCCGGCGTGCGGGTGCGCGCACCCGGCGCTTCCGCCGGACGCACGCCCCCTCCACGCACCTGTGCGCATCCCCGCGCAACGGTTTCCCCGCGGCCGCGGCCGCGACCGCGGCGGACCGGGATCTCAGCGGACGGGGATCTCCAGGATCACCTTCGTACCGCCGTTCGGGCCGGCCACCATGTCGAAGGTGCCGCCCAGTTCGCCGGTGGCCAGCGTCCGGACGATCTGCAGCCCGAGGTTGCCCGCCGTCTTCGGGTCGAAGCCCTCCGGCATGCCGCGGCCGTCGTCCTGCACCGTGATCAGCAGGTACTCCTCCGGCCGGGCGCCGCCGTTCCAGGTGTCCGACCAGCCCTTGCCGGTCGCCGGGGCCCGCCCGCGCAGCGCGCTGACCTCCAGGTTCCCGGAGGCGGTCGGACCGAACGCGTGCTCCAGGGCGTTCTGGAGCAGTTCGGTCAGCACCATCGACAGCGGGGTGGCCACCTCGGCGGAGAGGATCCCGAAGCTGCCGGTGCGGCGGGTCGCCACCCGGCCGTCCTGGGTCAGCTCCATCGCCATCGCCAGCACCCGGTCGGCGATCTCGTCGAAGGCCACCTGCTCGTCCAGCGCCTGGGAGAGCGTCTCGTGCACGATCGCGATCGAGCCGACCCGGCGCACCGCCTCGTCCAGCGCGGCCCGGGCGGACTCCGACTCCATCCGGCGGGACTGCAGCCGCAGCAGGGCCGCGACGGTCTGCAGGTTGTTCTTCACCCGGTGGTGGATCTCCCGGATGGTGGCGTCCTTGGTCATCAACTCGCGGTCGCGGCGGCGCAGCTCGGTCACGTCCCGGCAGAGCACCAGCGAACCGGTCAGGGTGCCCTTGGGCTTGAGCGGGATCGCCCGCAGGGTCACCACTCCCCCCTGCGCCTCCACCTCGGTCTGCCGGGGCGCCCAGCCGCTCGCCAGCTTCACCAGCGCCTCGTGGACGGCCGAGCGGGACGGCGGGGCGAGGTCGGCGGTGGCCCGGCCGAGGTGGCTGCCGACCAGGTCGGTGGTGAGGCCGAGGCGGTGGTACGCGGAGAGGGCGTTGGGGCTGGCGTAGGTGACCACGCCGTCCGCGTCCAGCCGGATCAGGCCGTCGCCGACCCGGGGGGCCGCGTCCATGTCGGCCTGCTCGACGCCGGGGAAGGGGAAGGAGCCGGCCGCGATCATCTGGGCCAGGTCGGAGGCGCTCTGGAGGTAGGTGAGCTCCAGCCGGCTGGGGGTGCGGACGGTCAGCAGGTTGGTGTTGCGGGCGATCACGCCCAGCACCTTGCCCTCGCGCCGGACCGGGATCGACTCGACCCGGACCGGGACCTCCTCGCGCCACTCCGGGTCGCCCTCGCGCACGATCCGGCCCTCGTCGAAGGCGGCGTCCAGCAGCGGGCGGCGGCCGCGCGGGACGAGGTGGCCGACCATGTCGTCCTGGTAGGAGGTGGGCCCGGTGTTGGGCCGCATCTGCGCCACCGAGACGTAGCGGATGCCGTCCCAGGTGGGGATCCACAGCACCAGGTCGGCGAAGGAGAGGTCGGAGAGCAGCTGCCACTCCGAGACCAGGTGGTGGAGCCATTCCACATCGGCCCCGGTGAGGGTGGTGTGGCGGCGGACGAGTTCGTTCAGCGAGGGCACATGGCGAGGGTAGCGCCGCCGGTCCGGGCGGGGCGCGCCAGGCCTCCCGCCGGGTCCGGACACCCCCTGAGTTGTTTAGACCAATTTTCCGGGAGGCCTGGACAACCGAGATTGGTCTAGTCCACAATGGAAGGGCACCAAGGAGAGGTCCCCGCGCAACTGCCCTGACCGCGCGCGGCCCCTCCTCGGTCGGACGCCGCAGATCGAGGACCCCGCACAGTTCTCGATCCCATCTGGCGCCCGACGACAGCTCCGGGCTGCGGTGCCGCATGGGTTGAGGGTCCCGTGTCGGCGCCGTGGCCCGTAGTGTTTTCCACCCCCGGAACCATGTCTCCGCCGCTCAACGAGCCGGCCCCGGTCCACAACCCGTGGACCGGGGCCGGCTCGCGTGCGGGACGGGCTACCGCGTCTCGGTGACCTTGGCCAGGGCGCGCGGGGCGTCCGGGTCCTGGCCGCGGGCGATGGTGACCTCGTAGGCCAGCAGCTGGAGCGGCAGGATCTCCAGGACCGGCTGCACCTCCTCGGGCACGCCGGCCGGCAGCGCGAAGCCGGCCGAGGCGGCGTCCACCTGCGCCTGCTGGCCGACCACCACCAGGTCCGCGCCGCGCCCGCGCAGCCGGTCCAGCACCGGCTGGAGGGCCTCGCCGCCCTTGCCGTCCGGGACGATCGCGATGACCGGCGAGACGTTGTCCACCATCGCCAGCGGGCCGTGCAGCAGGTCGGCGCCGGAGAACGGGGTGGCCGGGATGTAGGTGGTCTCCATCAGCTTGAGCGCCGCCTCGCGGGCGGTCGGGTAGCCGTAGCCGCGCGAGGTGATCACCAGGCGCTGGGCGAAGCGGTAGCGCTCCGCCAGCGCCTTCACCTCGGCCCGGCGGGACAGCACCCCGGCGGCCAGGCCCGGCAGCTCCTTGGCGGCCGCGCCGTCGCCCCCGCGCAGGCCCTCGACCAGCAGGTAGAGCGCCAGCAGCTCGGCGGTGTACGTCTTGGTGGCCGGCAGCGCCTTCTCCGGGCCGGCCAGCACGTCGATGTGGAACTCGGAGACCTCGGCGAGCGGCGAGGCGGCGTTGTTGGTCACCGCGAGCGTGACGGCCCCGGCCTCGCGGGCGGCCTTGGTGGAGGCCACCAGGTCGGGCGAGCCGCCGGACTGGCTGACGGTGACGACCAGCACGTCGGTGAGGTCCGGCTTGGCGCCGTACGCGGTGGTGGTGGACATCGAGGTCAGGCCGGCCGGCTTGCCGAGCAGGATCTCGATCAGGTACTTGGCGTACAGCGCGGCGTTGTCGGACGTGCCGCGCGCGGTGAGCAGGACGAAGCGCGGGCGGCGGGCGGCGATCTGTGCGGCGACCTCGCGGATCTTCGGGGCACCCTCGTCGAGGATGCGCTGGAGGACGGCCGGCTGCTCGGCCATCTCCGCCGCCATGATCCGGCCGGGGACGGGAACGGTCTGCGGGTCGGACATCTGGGTCTGCCTCCGGTGAGACGGTTCGACCCCGCTCGGGCGGCTGCCCGGCGGGGACCTCCAGGCGGCGAGTCCGCACACTCGCTGCGGTCCTTCGTCCCACGATCCTACGGGCGCGCCCGCCGCCGGGCACCTCCGTCCGCACACCCGCGCGCCCCGCGCGCACGCCCACCCGCGCGCCCCTCCGGACGCCCTTCCGGACGCCCTTCCGACGACGGGACGGGCGTCCGGAGACGGGCGCGACGGGAGGTCAGGACGCCTTGTTGATCAGCTGGTCGATCGCGGCGTCGGCCTCCTTGGTGGCCTGGTCCACCGACTTGCCCTTGAGGATCGAGGTCAGCATGTCCGGGATGATCTTCTGCTTCTCGACCGCGCCCCAGCCGGGGGCCAGCGGGGTGAACCAGGCATCCGGGACGGCGTTGGCCGCGGCGGCGGTGCTCGGCTTGCTCTTCAGCGGGTTCAGCTGGGTCAGGTTGTTCGGCAGGATGTCCTTGTCGGCCAGCGCCTGCTCGGACTTGGTGCTGGTGAACATCCGGATCCAGTCGGTGGCCAGCGCCACCTGCTGGGACTTGGCGGTGACGGCGAGGTCGGAGCCGCCGATGAAGGTCGGCAGCGGCTTGCCGTCCGGCCCGGGCATGGTGGCCACCTTGACGGCGTCCTTGAGGCTCGGGTCGCCGGTGACCGGCGCGGTGACGCTGGCCGCCTCGTAGCCGTTGCCGTAGAAGGACGCGGCGTGCCCGCGGGCCATCGACTCGAACTGGTTCTGCTCGTTCACCGCCAGGTCGCCCTTGTTGTACTTGCGCACCAGGTCGACGAAGTGGCTGATGCCCTGCTGGGACTTGGGGTCGTGCAGGGTGCCGTGCCAGTTGCCGGAGCCGTCGAACTTGGCGATGCCGCCGCCGTACGCGGCCACGTAGCTCATCGCGGCGTACCAGTACGGGCCGGGCAGGTAGAGCGGGGAGAAGGTCTTGTCGGCCTTGTTCCGGTCCGCGACCTTGTCCAGCGCGGCCAGCAGCTCCGCCTCGGTCTTCGGGAAGTCGGCGCTGCCGGTGGCCTGCTGGAAGGCGGTGGAGTTGTAGATGGCGACCCGGGAGCCGGCGTAGTAGGGCACGCACCAGAGCTTGTCCTGGTACGTACAGGTGTTGGCGAGCGCCTTGATCCAGCTGTCGGAGTTGTCGAAGGTGCCGCGGTCCACCGGGGCCAGCGCGCCGGAGAGCACGTACTTCATGGTCTCGGTGTTGCCCAGCTCGACCACGTCGGGGGCGCTGCCGTCGGCGATGGCCTTGTCGAGCTTGGCCAGCTTGTCGGCCCAACCCTGGTAGGCGAGCCTGAGGGTGACGTTCGGGTACTTCGCCGCGAACTCGTCGTTGACCCGCTGGACCAGGTCCGGCCAGTTCTTCTGGGCGTCGTCCATCAGCCAGACGGTGACGGTGCCACCGGCGGCCTTCGGGTCCGCGGAACCGGCCGCGCCGGCGTCGCCCGAGGGCTTCGCCGTCGAGGAACAGGCCGTCAGACCGACCGCCAGTGCCAGGGTCCCGAGCGTCGACATGAGCTGACGCTTCTTCACGCCATCCTCCGAGGGGTGTAGAGCCGTTGTGCCCGCCGGCAGCGTGATTGGCGCCCGTGGCGGAGAGTCCGGACAGGGGGCGGCGAAGAGCTTGGGGGAGGGCCGATACCACATCCGGCGAGGTTGAATCTCGAACCGGATGACTGGACTCTGGCCTAGACCATAGGTGGTGTCAACGACCAAAAGCCTTCGTCGGGGCGGCCGTTGCAGAGCCGTTGTACCGCGTGGCCGCCAGTCGTCGTTCCGTCACCCTAAGTAGGTCTTAAGGTGGATTTAAGGCCTGCTTGAGGGAACACGGTCACTCGGTGGTCTCCCGGGTCGACGGCGGGGAAACAGAACGGGCCCGCCATGCGACATGCGCATGACGGGCCCGTTTACCGACGCCACCGGACAGCGCCGGTGACGTCGCGTCGATCGTGTCAGCCGACCGCTCCCGGCTGCCCGGTGAGGACCTCCACGGCCGCCAGTCCGCAGACCCGGGCGGCGCCGTGGGTGGCGATGTACAGCGCGCCGACCGGCTCCGACTGGGGCAGGCCCATCTCGACCACGGCGGCGTCCGGCCGGGCCGCCACCAGGCGGCGCAGCGCGGCGGACATCCACGCGTGCCGGTGCGCGTCCCGGACCACCAGCACCAGGCGGCGGCCCTCGGCGCCGGCCAGCAGCTCGCCGACCAGGGCGTCCAGCAGCTCCGGCGCGGCCTCGGCCGCCGACACCGCGCGGGTGCGGGTGCCGGGGAAGCGGTCCGCCAGCATGCCGGCCACACCCCACGGGGTGACGTCGCCGACCGCGATGTTCGGCTCGTCCGAGAACGAGGCCACGTACGGGCGCTCGCTCACCGGCGGCACCACCTGGCCCGGCGCCCGGACCACCTTGAGCGCCCGGCGCGCGGCCCGCAGGCCGACCGCCAGGTCCGGCTCGACCCGCTCGCCCTGGGCCGCGATCCGGCCCCAGCTGCCCAGCGCCCGGACCCGCTCGGCGGCGTCCGCCAGCCGCTCCTCGGCGAGCAGGCCGGAGCGCACGCCCGCCACGATGGCGTCGCGCAGCATCAGCACGGTCTCCTCGTCGGCCAGCCCGCCGCCGACGCAGATCGCGTCCGCGCCGGCCGCCAGGGCCAGCACGGTGCCCTCGCCCATCCCGAAGGTGTCGGCGATGGCGCCCATCTCGATCGCGTCGCTGACGATCAGGCCCTGGTAGCCGAGGCCGCCGTCGGCCGGGGCCGCGCGCAGCAGGTCGCGCAGCACGGTCGGGCTCAGGGTGGCCGGCAGCTTCGGGTCCAGCGCCGGGATCATGATGTGGGCGGTCATCACGGCCTTGGTGCCGGCCGCGATCGCCGCCTGGAACGGGATCAGGTCGCGGGCCCGCAGCACGTCCAGGTCGACGTCGATGACCGGCAGGCCGTGGTGCGAGTCCACCGCGGTGTCGCCGTGGCCGGGGAAGTGCTTGGAGCAGGCGGCCACGCCGGCCGACTGCAGGCCCTCCACCCAGGCGGCGGTGTGCCGGGCGCACAGCTCGGGGTCGGCGCCGAAGGAGCGGACGCCGATGACCGGGTTGCGCGGGTTGGAGTTGACGTCCGCGGTGGGCGCCCAGTTGTAGTTGACGCCGGCCGCGGCCAGTGCCCGGCCCAGCTCGCGGGCGACGTCCCGGGTCAGCGCCGGGTCGTCGATCGCGCCGAGCGCGAGGTTGCCCGGCCAGGACGAGCCGGAGCCCGCCTCCAGCCGGGTGACGTCGCCGCTCTCCTCGTCGATGGCGATCAGGAGGTCGGGGTTCTCGGCGCGCAGCGCCCGGGTGAGCGCGGACAGCTGGTCGAGGTCGACCACGTTGCGGTCGAACAGCGCGACCGAGCCGAGGCCCGCGGCGAGGTGGCGGCGCAGCCACTCCGGCGGCTCGGTGCCGACGAAGCCGGGCTGGAGGACGGTCAGGGCGTCGCGGTGCAGCTGGTCGCTGTCCGGCACGGTGGGAACGAGGATGCTCACGTGGACTCAGCCCTTCACGGCGCCGTCGGTCAGACCGCCGACCGCCTTGCGCTGGAGGAAGACGAACAGGATCAGCACGGGGATGGCGAACATCGTGGACGCGGCCATGGTGGCGCCCCAGTCGTTGCCGAAGGCGGTCTTGAAGGACGACAGCCACAGCGGCAGCGTCTTGCCCTGGTCCTTGTTGAGGATCAGGACGAGCGGGAACTCGTTCCACGCCGTGATGAAACCGAACAGCGAGGTCGACATCAGGCCCGGGGCCAGCAGCGGGAAGATCACCTTCACGAAGGCCTGGGAGCGGGTGCAGCCGTCCACCATGGCCGACTCCTCCAGCTCCTTCGGCACCGCGGCGATGAAGCTGCGCAGCGTCCAGATGGTGAAGGGCAGGACCATCATCATGTAGAAGAGGGTCAGCGGCACCAGGCTGTTCAGCATGTCGTTGTCGCGGGAGATGATGTAGACCGCGATGGTCATGACCTCCCAGGGCGCCATCTGGGCCATCATGATGACCAGCACGAAGGCCTTGCGGCCGCGGAACCTCATCCGGGCGATGGCGAAGGACGCCAGGGTGGCGATCACCAGTGACCCGAGCACCGCGCCGACGGTGACGACGACGCTGTTGAGGACGTACGTCCAGAAGTTCGGCGCGTTGACCGCGGTGGTGAAGTGCTCGAAGGTCGCGTCGAGCGGGATGAACACCGGCGTCGGGCTGATGATGTCGCTGTTCTGCTTGAACGCGGTCGCGAACATCCAGTAGACGGGGAACACGAAGAAGACGGCGAGGACGGCCGCGATCACGTTCAGCCAGGTACGTCCGAAGAGAGAGCGCCTCACAGCTCGTCCTCCTGCTTGATCATGATGCGGAAGTAGTACGCCATCAGCACGCCCAGCATCAGGATGGTGAGCACCGCGATCGCGGAGCCGACGCCGTAGTGCTGGCCGGCCGAACCCTCCAGGAAGGCGTGCACCGGCAGGGTCCGGGTCAGCTTCTCCGGTCCACCGGCGTTGACCGCGTAGACCTGGGTGAACGCCTTGAACACCCAGATGACCTCGAGGAAGGTCGTGGCCAGGAAGAACGGCTTCAGGTTGGGGAAGATCACCGCGGTGAAGATCTTGCGCGCGCCGGCGCCGTCCATCCGGGCCGCCTCGTAGAGCTCCTTCGGGATGGTGGTCAGGCCGGCGTACATGTTGAACGCCACGAACGGGATCGACATCCAGACGATCAGCAGGATGATCACGAAGAACGTCGAATACTGGTTGCTGAGCCAGTTGTAGCCGTGCATCGACTGCCAGCCGAGCTGCTCCAGGATCCAGTTGACGACGCCCCACTGGGAGTCGAACAGCCAGGTGTAGACGGTGGTCGCGGCGACCACCGGCATGGCCCAGGCCAGCAGCAGCGCGACCTGGAGCACCAGCCGCATCTTCTTGCCGAGCTGGTTCAGCAACAGACCGATCAGGGTGCCGCCGACCATGATCAGCACCACGTTGACCAGGGTGAAGACGATGGTCCGGCCGGTGACCGACCAGAACTCCGGGTCGGTCAGCTGCTCCTTGTAGTTGTCGAAGCCCGTCCACTCGGTCAGGTGCAGGACCAGCTGGCGCCTGTTGAGGTTCTGGAACGACAGCAGGACCGTCTTGAGCAGCGGCCAGCCCAGCAGGGCCAGGGTCGCCACGGTGGCCGGCAGCAGCAGCAGGTACGGCGCGAGGCGTGAGCCCAGGCTGGGGCCGCCCGCGGATCTGGCGCCCTTCGGCGCGGTGCCCTTCGAGCCGCCGCCCGAGGCGCTCGTCTCTTGACCGGCCACAGCGGCCTTCCCTGGGTCCGGGGACTGTGTCTGCACCCGCTCCGAATGCACAGCCATCGTTCTCACTTCCTCACAACCTGGCCACGACGGACAGGCGCCGCCCACCGGCCCCCCGCCGGGGGCCGGTGAACGACGCTGCTGGGACCCGCCTCCGGACTCCCGCCTGCGGGAGGTCCGAGGACGGGTCCCGGGTGCTTACTGCTTCTGGTTGAGCTTCTTGGCGATCTCGTCGTCGTACTTCTTGGCCGTGGAGGCGAAGTCGCCGCCCTGGAGGACAGCGGTCAGGAACTCCTTGACCGGGTTCGGGTTGTCCTCGACGCTGGACCAGTTCGGGGTGTTCGGGGTGATCGCGCCGACGGTGGCGCCCTGCTGGGCGGCCTTGGCGAAGTCGCCCTGGATGTTCGCGTTCAGCGCGGGCTTGTTCGTGGTGATGCCGGCGGCGGCGAACAGGCCCTCGTTCTTGTCGTTGAGGGCGATCTTCAGGTAGTCCTTGGCCATGTCGGTGTTCTTGCTCTGCGAGGCGATCGCGAGGTTCGAACCACCGAGGAACACGCCGGTGGGCTTGTCGGCGGTCTTGCCGGGGAGCGCGAAGTAGCCGATCTTGTCCTTCGGCATGGCCTTCTCGTCCGGCAGCTCCCAGCCGAGGCCGATCATGGCGCCGACGTTGCCCTGGGCGAAGACGTCCTTCTGCTGCGGGGTGGCCTCGTCCTTGTCCTTCGGACCGGTGGCCGAGTAGCCCTGGAGCTTCTTGTAGGTCTCGAAGGCCTTCTGGCTCTCGGGCGAGCCCAGGCCGCCGACCCACTTGTCGCCGTCCTTCTTGGCGATCTTGCCACCCTCGCTGGTGAGCAGACCGAAGTAGACGTACCACTCCTGGCCGGGCATGTAGATCGGGTCGACGACGCCCTCGGTGGTCTTCAGCTTCTCCAGGTCGCTGTAGAACTCCTCCAGGGTCTTCGGCGTGTCGGTCAGGCCGGCCTTGGCCCACAGGTCCTTGTTGTAGGCGACCACGCGGTTGGTGACGTACCACGGGGCGGCGTACTGCTTGCCGTCCAGGACGGCGGACTCGTTCTGGTTGGCGGGCCAGGCGTCGCCGCCCAGGGCGGCCTTCTCCTTGGTGAGGTCGAGCAGACCGCCCGAGGAGGCGTAGCCGGCGGTCTGGGTGTTGCCGACCTCCAGGACGTCGACCGAGCCCTCCGACAGCGCGGCGGTGATCTTGGCGCCGATGCCGCCCCACTCCTGGGTCGCGTACTCGACCTTCGAGCCCGGGTAGGTGGTCTCGAACTCGGTCTTGACCGCGTCGGTCCAGCCCTTCGGGGCGGAGCCGGTCATGGTCCAGACCTTGAGCGTCTTGCCCTTGTACTTGTCCGCCGCGGAGGCGGAGGACGACCCCGAGTCGCCCTCGCTCTTCTTGCCGTCCGAGCCGCAAGCCGCCAGGCCGACGACCATTGCTGCGACGCCGACCGCCGCGATGAGCTGACGCTTCATTACGCCATCCTCCTGAGGGATGCCTGGGTTACCCCCGTCGGGCGGCAGCGGCAGACCCACACAAAGCGGGGGGAAAGGTGCCGCGGACCCCTTCGAACGGGTGGGGGGATTCATAGCTACCGGCCTAGTGGTGTAGACCAGCTGCCTGGAGCTTGGCCTAGACCAATGGGCCTGTCAACGGCTGTTCGACCGATCTCGACCACCCGTTATCAAGCCGACACCGCACATCGTTCATCGCGTGATGAGGTATTCGTTCCGTAGCCATACATGCAACGATGTGAGCCGTTAACGATGTGGCGGGGTCGCCGTAGGCCTCGCGAGAAGCGGGAGAACAGGTCCGATGAGCAGCGACGGGGGATCCACCGCCCAGGTCAACGACCCCGAGGTGAACAGCCTCCCGACGCAGGCCGGCACCGACCCGACCGCGCGCGTCCCCAAGTACTACGGCCTGAAGCGGCACCTGCTGCAGCTCACCGAGACCCAGCCCGCCGGCACCCCGGTGCCGCCCGAGCGGGCGCTCGCCGCCCAGTTCGACACCTCCCGCACCACCGTGCGCCAGGCCCTCCAGGAGCTGGTCGTCGAGGGCCGGCTGGAGCGCATCCAGGGCAAGGGCACCTTCGTCGCCAAGCCCAAGGTCGCCCAGGCCCTCCAGCTGACCTCCTACACCGAGGACATGCGGGCCCAGGGCCTGGAGCCCGCCTCCCGGCTGATCGAGATCGGCTACATCACCGCCGACGACCGGCTCGCCCCGCTGCTCGACATCAAGCCCGGCGGCCGGGTGCTGCGGATCGAGCGCCTGCGGCTCGCCAACGGCGACCCGATGGCCATCGAGGTCGCCCACCTCTCCGCCAAGCGCTTCCCGGCCCTGCGCCGCAACCTGGCCAAGCACACCTCCCTCTACGCGGCGCTGCGCGAGGTGTACGGGGTCACCGTGGCCGAGGCCGAGGAGACCATCGAGACCACCCTGGCCAACCCGCGCGAGGCCGGCCTGCTCGGCTCCGACCTCGGCCTGCCGATGCTCCAGCTCTCCCGGCACTCCTTCGACAACGACGGGGCCCCGGTCGAGTGGGTGCGCTCCATCTACCGCGGCGACCGCTACAAGTTCATCACCCGACTGAAGCGTCCGGAGTAGCCGCACTCCCCCACCGCATCCCGGGCACCGGCGCGCGCGACCCGCGCGCCGGTGCCCTTCGCGTTCCGCGGCGGCTTCTCCCGCGGCCCCCGGCGGTGGTGGCTTTTGCGCCCCCCGGCGGCGGACTCCGGCCGGTTGCGTCCGGCTGGTGGGAAGTTCGGTCAATCCCGGTGACATGGATCACCCCATGCTCTAGATTGCGCAGCCGTACTGACCTGACTGCCGATCACCGATGGTGCTGCTCGGCGGGCCCGTGCGGCGCTCGGCGCCGAGGGGCTGCGGCGCCGACGGGGAACCCCTCCGGAGCGGAGCCGAAGATGCCCTCTGATCCTCCCAGCGTCGAAGATGTCATGCCCGAGCCAGCCGGGAGGCCCGTCCCGGCCGTGACGCCCGAGCGGGTGCTGGCCGGCCTCGCCCTGCTCGTGCCGATCGTCGCGACGCTCTGGGTGTCCTCGTACGACAAGAGCGACCCGGCGGTGGCCGGGGTGCCGTTCTTCTACTGGTACCAGCTGCTCTGGGTGCCGGTGTCGGCCGTGTTCACGGTCGCCGCCTACCTGCTGATCACCCGGGACGAGAAGGCCCGCAAGGCGGCCCGGAAGGGCGGTGCGCGATGAAGGACGTCAACGTGCCGGCCCTCGTGGTCTTCGTGCTGTTCTTCGCCCTCGTCACCGTGATGGGCTTCCTCGCCTCGCGCTGGCGCCGCGCGGACAACGCCGCGCACCTGGACGAGTGGGGCCTGGGCGGCCGAAGCTTCGGGACCTGGGTGACCTGGTTCCTGCTCGGCGGCGACCTCTACACCGCGTACACCTTCGTCGCCGTCCCGGCCGCGGTGTACGCGACCGGCGCGGCGGGCTTCTTCGCGGTGCCGTACACGATCATCGCCTACCCGCTGGTCTTCCTCTTCCTGCCCCGGCTCTGGTCGGTCTCCCGGGTGCACGGCTACGTGACCCCGGCCGACTTCGTGCGCGGCCGGTACGGCTCGCGGCCGCTGTCGCTGGTGGTCGCGCTCACCGGCATCCTGGCCACCATGCCGTACATCGCCCTGCAACTCGTCGGCATCCAGGCCGTGCTGGACGTGCTGGGGGTCGGCGGCGGGGAGAACGCCAACTGGTTCGTCAAGGACCTGCCGCTGTTCATCGCCTTCGGCGTGCTGGCCGCCTACACCTACTCCTCCGGCCTGCGGGCCCCGGCGCTGATCGCCTTCGTCAAGGACGCCCTGGTCTACATCGTGATCATCGTCGCGGTGATCTACATCCCGATCCGGCTCGGCGGCTACGGGCACATCTTCGACTCGGCCGCGCAGCACTTCAAGGAGGTCAAGGGCGGCTCGCTGACCATCCCCGAGAACAAGCAGTGGACGTACGCCACGCTCGCCCTCGGCTCGGCGATGGCGCTGTTCATGTACCCCCACTCGGTGACCGGCGTGCTGGCCTCCAAGTCCCGCAAGACCGTGCGCCGCAACATGGCGATCATGCCCGCCTACTCGCTGATGCTGGGCCTGCTGGCGCTGCTCGGCTTCATGGCGCTCGCGGCGGGCGTCGGCAAGGGCGTCAAGGGCTACAACGCCCAGCTGTCGGTGCCCCAGCTGTTCGCGGACATGTTCCCGGACTGGTTCACCGGCGTGGCCTTCGCCGCGATCGGCATCGGCGCGCTGGTGCCGGCCGCCATCATGTCCATCGCGGCGGCCAACCTGTTCACCCGCAACGTCTACAAGGAGTGGCTCAAGCCCGCCGCCACCCCCGCCGACGAGACCCGGATCGCCAAGCTGGTCTCGCTGCTGGTGAAGGTCGGCGCGCTGGTCTTCGTGCTCGGCATGGACAAGCAGGCCGCGATCAACCTCCAGCTGCTGGGCGGCCTGTGGATCCTGCAGACCTTCGTGGCGATCGTCGGCGGCCTGTTCACCCGCTGGTTCCACCACTGGGCGCTGTTCGCCGGCTGGGCGGCCGGCATGGTGTACGGCACCTGGAAGGCGTACGGGATCGCCAGCCCGGCCACCAAGCACTTCGGCGGCAACGCGGCCGAGATCCCCGGCATCGGCGAGATCGGCTACATCGGCGTCACCGCCTTCGCCCTCAACCTGGTCGTCGCGGTGGCGCTCACCCTGGTGCTGCGGGCGGTCAAGGCGCCGGACGGCCCGGACGAGACCAGGCCGTCCGACTACAGCGCCGAAGCCGGCGACGACGAGCTGAAGAACGCGCCGGAGCCTGTAGCGGCGCACTGATTCGCGCGGTACGCGCCCTGTGATCGCGCCGCCTTCTCCGTGAACACTGGAGAAGGCGGCGCGATCATATGTATGAACAGGCGTGCACGCCGGGCACCACCAGACCGGACCGGCATCCGGCCGGGACCTGATCGACCACGGGGAGCTCGCGGCCATGGCAGAACTCGGCACCACCCTCAACGGCCAGCACCAGTCCACGCAGGGCCAGCACCACCACGTCACCGCGCAGGGCCAGCACGGCACCGCCCAGGGTCAGCACACCGCCGGCCATGGGCCGCACACCACCGGCCAGGGCCAGCACGGCACCGCCCACCGCCCGTCGGCGGCCGGCCGGCTGCCGTCCGTGCTGATCGCCACCCGGCACGGGGAGTCCACCGCCAACGTCGAGTTCCAGCTGGCCGAGGCCGCCGGAGCGCTCAGCGTCCCGATCAGCTGCCGCGACGCCGACATCCCGCTGTCGCTGCAGGGCCGCCGGCAGGCCCAGGCGCTCGGCCACTGGTGGGCCGGCCTGCCCAGCGCCGACCGCCCGCGCAGCGTCTGGTGCTCGCCGTACGTGCGCACCGCCGAGACCGCCCGGATCGCGCTCGCCCAGGCCGCCGGGCTCGGCTCCGTCCCGGTCACCCTCGCCGTCCGGTACGACGAGCGGCTGCGCGACCGCGAACTCGGCGTCCTGGAGATGCTGCCGAAGGCCGCGATCGAGGCCAAGCACCCGGAGGAGGCGGCCCGGCGGCGCAAGATGGGCGAGCTGTACTACCGCCCGCCGGGCGGCGAGTCCTGGGCCGACGTCGCCCTGCGGGTGCGCAGCCTGCTGCGGGACCTCTGCGAGGAGGAGGCCGGACGGCCCGTCCTGCTGGTCGCGCACGACTGCACGGTGCTGATGCTCCGCTACGCGCTGGACCGGCTCACCGAGGACCAGCTCACCGCGCTCGGGCCGGTGCACAACTGCTCCACCAGCCTCTGGCGGGCCCAGGACGGGCGGCTGCGGCCGGACGGCTGGAACGGCGTCGGGCACCTGACGGCCGGGACGGACTGACGGCCGGCGGGACCTGCTGGTGCGAGCCTGCGGCCCCTCAGCCCGCCTTCGGGTCCGGGTCCGGGTCCGGGTCCGGGTCGGCGAAGCAACGCCGGTAGGCCAGCGGCGTGGTGCCCAGCCGACGGCCGAAGTGGTGCCGCAGCGCGGCCGCGTTGCCGAAGCCGCAGCGGGCGGCGATCGCGTCCACCGGCTCGGTGGTGGACTCCAGCAGCCGCTGGGCGAGCAGCACCCGCTGCCCGACCAGCCAGCGGTGCGGGGTGGTGCCGGTCTCCTGCTGGAAGCGGCGGGCGAAGGTGCGCGGCGACATGTGCGCCCGGGCGGCCAGCTGCTCGACGGTGGCCTCCTCGGCCAGGTGGTGGCGCATCCAGTCCAGCAGCGGGGCCAGCGAGTCGCCGGCGGCCTCCGGCAGCGGCCGGTTCACGAACTGGGCCTGCCCGCCCTCCCGGTGCGGTGCCACCACCATCCGGCGGGCGATCTCCCGGGCCACCTCGGCGCCCTGCACCTTGCGCACCAGGTGCAGACAGGCGTCGATGCCGGCCGCCGTCCCGGCCGAGGTGATCACCGGGTCGTCGTCCACGTACAGCACGTCCGGCTCGACCGTGGTCAGCGGGAAGCGCTCGGCCAGCTCCTCGCCGTGCCGCCAGTGCGTGGCGGCGCGACGGCCGTCCAGCAGCCCTGCGGCGCCCAGCACGAAGGCGCCGCTGCAGATGGACAGCACCCGGCCGCCGCCCTCGACCACCCCGCGCAGCGCCGCCAGCAGCGGCTCCGGGTAGCCGGGGCGGATGCTCGCCGCGGTGACCACGGCGAGGTCCGCACCGGCGAGGCGCTCGGGACCGTACGGGACGTCCACCGCGAAGCCGGAGTGGGTGGCGTGCGGCCCCGGCCGGGCCCCGGCGATCGCGAAGTCGTAGCCCGGCAGCCCGTCGGCGGTGCGGTCCAGGCCGAACACCTCGCAGGCCACACCCAGTTCGAAGGGGTGGACCTCCTCCAGCACCACCGCGACCACGTTCTTCAGCATGCCCACCAGGATGCCCCCGGCGCCCGCCCCGGCGGAAGGAAGGGGACGGCGGGAGGATGGCAGGATTTCGAGGCGATCGGTCGTTCCTGCCACTCGTGGCCGCGGCGCCGCCCGGCCACAGTGGTGCCCATGGACAGCGACACCCTCATCGGCTCACTCGCGATGACCGCGGCCGTCGGCGGTTTCGGCCTGCTCGGCCTGCTGATCGGCCGCGAGACCTCCCACGGCCCGGCGGCCGGCCGCGACAACTACCACCGCCCGGGCGGCTACCCGGCCGACCCGGCCCGCCCCGACCGGCTGCACGGCACCGCCGACCCGTCCTCGACCCCGGCCCCGTCGAGCGCTTCGACCCCTCCGACCCGTTCGACCCCGGAGGACCGTCCCGACCAGGGCTCCGGCACACTGGCCGCATGGACTTCCTCATCCGCCAGGCCCTCCCGGAGGACCTCGCCGACGCCGGCCGGATCACCGTCGAGGCCTTCGTCGGCGACGGCTTCACCAACCCCACGAGCAGCTACGTCGACCTGCTGCGCGACGCCGGGCGACGGGCCCGCGAGGCCGAACTCCTGGTCGCCGTCGACACGGCCGGAGCCGGGGTCCTCGGCTGCGTGACCTACGCGGTCGGCGGCACCGAGTGGGCGGACATCGCCACCCCGCGGGAGGGCGAGATACGGATGCTCGCCACCGCCGCCGCCTCCCGCGGCCGCGGCGTCGGCGAGGCCCTGGTCCGCGCCACCGTCACCCGCAGCCGCGAACTCGGCCTGGCCGGCATGGCCTTCTCCACCCGCCCGGAGATGACCACCGCCCACCGCGTCTACGAGCGCATCGGCTTCCGGCGCACCCCCGAACGCGACTGGGCCCCGTACCCGGGGATGGACCTGATGGTCTACACCATGGCCTTCTGACGACCGGCCCGGGCGCCCGTCACGGCTTCTTGTCGTACCCGGGCGCCACGTAGACGGTGTACCGGCCGTGCTTCCCGCTCGTCACCACGGTGACCACCCGGTACCCGGAGGCCTTCAGGGTGGGCTGGATCGCCTTGTCGATGGCCCCGGTCTGGGTGAAGTCCAGGACCACGACCTTCCACTCGTGGGCCTGGATGCCGGCCTGGATCGCGGGCACCCCGTTCTGCATCTCGCCGGTGGCCGGGTCCCGTCGGAAGACGGCCACCAGGTCGTGCCACTGCTGCCAGGTGGTCTGCTTGCGCAGGTAGTACGCGGGGACGTTGTAGTTCTCGACCAGGTACCGGTCGTCGCCCTTGACGATGTACGGCTCCAGGGCGGCAACGAACTCCTTCGAGTTCGACCACTCGCCGTACATCTCCCGGCCCTGGGCCGCGCCCACCCAGGCGAGCGGGCCGACCACCAGGGCGGCCGCCGCCACCCCGGCCACCAGGTGCAGACGGCCCTTCAGCCACAGCGCCGTACGGGCCAGCACCAGGCCCACCACGATGCAGGAGAACCAGGCGCCGAAGTCGACGTGCTTCTGCAGCGACAGCCAGGTGTGGATGCGGATCTGGTTCACCGGCGCCATCAGCCCGGCCAGCAGCAGCAACAGCGCCAGCCAGAACTCGGGCCAGGCCTCGCCGCCGCGCCGCCGCGCCCGCACCAGCTGCACCAGCACCCCGGCCAGCGCGACCACCAGCAGCGGACCCACCCAGCGGGCGGCCTCCGAGGCCACGTAGGAGTACGAGTCGTGGCCCGGGGCGCGCTTGAGCGTGGTGTGGTTGAAGCCGTTGACGTACTTCTCGCCGGCCGCCAGCGCCGCCGCGCCGACCGCCACCACGAAGGTGAGCAGCACCAGCAGCCCGCGCCGCCAGGCCTCCCAGCTGCGCAGCGACCCGCGCGGCCCGGCCAGCACCGCGATGCCGCACACCACCGGCACCCACAGCAGCGCGGCGTACTTGGTGGCGCCGGCCAGGGCCAGCAGCAGCCCGGAGGCGACCAGGCTCGGGTACCCGCCGCCCGTGGTCAGCCGCACCGCGAAGTACCCGGCCCAGGCGAGGACCGCCAGCGCCATCGCGTCGTAGGTGGCCAGGCCGCCGAGGAACTGGGTGGGGCCGAGCGCGACGAAGGCCGCCGCCGCGCAGAACGCCGCGAGCGAGCCGTGCAGCCGACGGGTGGCCAGGTGGACGGCCGTGGTGGCGGAGAGCATGAACGCCAGGCTCAGCAGCCGGGCGCCGTTCAGCCCGCCGACGAAGTCCGCGACGGCCACCACCACCGGGTAGATCAGCGGGGATCCGGAGAAGAAGGTCTCGTACGTCGACACCGGGGTGCCGTGCCGCAGGTGCGCGATCTCCTGGTAGCCCGCGTAGATGTAGGTGCCCTCGTCGATGAAGGCGGTGTTGCTGAGGATCAGGTGGTACGAGAGCGCCGCCTGGACCAGCAGCACGGCCAGCAGCGGCAGCCAGTCCGCCCGCAGCACCGGCCGGGCCGGGTGCGGCACCCGGGGCGGCCCGGGCCTGCGGCGGCGCCGGTCGGCCGGGGAGGCCGGCGTCGGCCCGGGGCCCGTCCGGCCGCGCTCGCCGAGGGCCACCCCGCCCGGCCGGGCTCCGCCGAGGACGGGCTTGCGGGTGGACTCGGGCCGGATCCAGCGGCCGTCCGCGCTCATCAGTACTGCTCCTCATCTGGGACTTCGCATCCGGACGCGCCGTGGAGCGCGCGCCCCGGGGCGCGCTTCGGCCGCCGCCCCACACTGCCGGGGGCGGCGGCCGGACGTTCACGGGGGCCGGTCGGCCCCGCGGCGGATCCCGCGGGACCCGCCCCTGGCGGTGCTAGGGCCTGTCTTCGAACTCGCGTCTGCGGGGCGACGCCGGGGCACGCACCTCGCCGCGTTGTCGTCGGTCGCCAATGGCCCCCAGCCTTCGGCCGGGAGGTGCCCCCACCGCAGTGGCTCCCTCCTCCGCCTTGCGAT